>NZ_JBHTMT010000001.1:0-551685 GCF_042679465.1 Lactobacillus melliventris
TAACCATGCCGAACACAGTAGTTAAGCTTCTTCACGCCGAGAGTAGTTGGTGGGAGACTGCCTGCGAGGGTAGGACGCTGCCGTGCTTTTTAGTATTCCGGCTTAGCTCAGTTGGTAGAGCGCTTGACTGTTAATCAAGATGTCGTCAGTTCGAGTCTGACAGCCGGAGTTAATTTGGAGTGTTGTCCGAGTGGCTTAAGGAGCATGATTGGAAATCATGTATATGGGTTAATCCTGTATCGAGAGTTCAAATCTCTCACACTCCGCTATTAATAATAAGAAGCTTGTAATATCAACTATTACAAGCTTTTATTATGCTTTCGCACGGCATTTGCACGGCATAAAAGTATAAAAAATAAAAAAGCTAAATATTTAACTCCCTAATTGAATTAGTGGCATCAATTTTATTTTGATCATTTAGATGAGTATAAATGTCTAAAGTCATCTTAATATCTTCATGTCCCATTAGCATTTGAACTGTTTTTGGTTTTATGTTTGTTTCACTTATTAGCAAAGTTGCAAATGTATGTCTGAAACCATGGATAGTAATTCGCCTTAAATTAGGATTCTTTTTGTAAATTGCATTTAGCCATTGAGCAGGTTTTGTTAATGTACACCATTTCCCATTAGCTCCGTGAAAATGGAACTTAGACAAACGCTCACCACGCTTATTTTTATATTCTTTAATATATGGATCTCTTTTAGGCATTTTTTATCCACTAATATCTCTTTAAGAACATATTTTAAAAATTGAGTTGAAAACTCAAAAGAAAAAGAACTAGTGTCACCAATTGCTTTGCTAAATCCTATATTAATATTGGAGCTTTCCTAAAATCATTAACAAGTATATTTCTTAACTTATTGATATTGATCAGAAAAACCACTCAGAAGGTACATGACTTTTTCAAATATAACTTTTGAGAATTAACTTATTAAAGCTGGTTATCATCATACTGTTCTTAGCAGTCCACAGCTCGATCCTACAGGTACTATGAGTAACTCCGCTGCATCAATCTTTGAAGCACAAAATAAATGGCAAGCAGCCTATCATGCCATTGAACAATGCGCTGATAGTTCAAAGCAACCATTCAGAACGATTTTTAAATCACTTTACATTGAAGAGCTTACTGATTGGCAAGTAGCAGCTAAAGTGCAATACAGTGATTCCATATATAGTGATTTAAAACATTATGCTCTATGTCAGTTTGCAGATACTATTGATACTTAGAAAACAATTTATATTCTAAAAATTCCAGAACTTAAGGTATTTAAAAATCGGGTTATAATTGGGGGAAGGCTGGATTTATTATGTGTTATATTAGCATTGTATATAGATTAAGTGATTTTTTTACACAATTCTTTTATTTTTTTCATTTAAAAGTGTCTCCTTAAAATGTAAATAACAACCTGAGCTGCTGTAATGGTTGTAGGCGAGTTCGATTCTCGACACCGCAATAGACGTATGATCCATTGGCGTGATGAAGCAAATAGATCAACTCAGTGAACGTGTCAAAATGTGGAGCTAATAGTTTGTTAGTTTGAAAAATCATGCTAATCTGATTTACCCAGATACAATCATTTAGTAGCAAGTTCAATTTAAATAATCGTTATTGTCCGTAATGACGGTAAACTAATTTATTCATGTTTAAGTAATTCGTAATAAATCATACTTTGAGTATGGTTTTTAATTTGTCTTAGGTGTATAAATTAATTGTACGAATTACTTAACATGGAGGAAACAATGAACTTAGATGAAATAAAAAAATTGTTAAACAATGATTTAATTGAAGTTGACATGTATATGTGTCATTGGTCAACAGATAAAAAGAATAATCTGAAAGAGTTAAAAGTAATAAATCCGACTATAAAAGATAAGCTGAAAAAACAATTAAAGCATATTGTAGAATTTAATATAGATAAGTTTAAAGATTATGATAATACGGAGTACAATATCATTGGATGCGATGACGATAAAATTGAAAGTACGAGTGTAACCAGGTATCAAAACCAAATTAATCTAATTTTTAAGGCGCTAAAAGGTCCATTTGAAAGCGATGATGATATTAAAATAGATGATTTTGATTTTTTTGTTTATAAGTTTTCTTTTAAAGATAATGATGATAAACATGACTTTTATGCTGTTAGACGTACGAAAAAGTTTAAAGCATTAAAGACTGGAATTTGGGGAATGCTAGAAGGTGGAGTATATAGTTCGCTTGATACAGAAAATGTTTTAGGAACCGATAGCTGGGTGGACTTTTTTATATATAAAGATGATATTTTGATTTTACAACATATATCATTTGAAAGAATTCTTAAATTAAAAAACGAGTTTAAAGAAGCCGCTGAACGGGTATTGAGTTCAGAATTATTACACCAGAAAATCAAAAATTTTGATCAACTTAAAATTGATGCATTAAATAATCAGAACTATATAAAAAGACTTTCTAAATTGGAAGGAACTAGTAGAATAAATTTATTTTTAACTAAATTAGATAGAACCAAAGATGCTATAGATAAACTTGGATTAGATATTGAAGTAGACACTATAGCTGACAAGCTTGTTTACAATAATAATTCTCAGTTAGGAGAATTTATTAATCTTATGCAAGATGCATATTATAAAACGCTAATTGGCGAAGAGAACGGAGTTGATGAACGTAAAAATTTAATTTCTAAATAATTTCTTTACTTTTTAGTTTGTAGAGGGGAAATATGAAAAAATTGCAAAAAGTTATGGGAATTTGTCTAAAGATATTTTTATTTTTATCTTCATATATACCTTTATTTATTATGGTTTTTTTGAACTCAATGAATCAAATTTCAATAATATCAATTGTCAAAACATGGAATTTGAATCCGACTCTCTGGATAATTTTTTTGGTTATAAGCTTTCTCTCTATTGTAATATTTATTTCCTGGCTATGTAGAATGAAAAAAACATTTAAGGGCAAAAGCCCAATATCTATAAAAAACTTAACTTTGAATGATTCAGCAGTTTTAAATTTTTTTGTTACATTTATTGTGCCAATCATTTCCTTAAAGCCTGAATCTTGGCCATCTGTGATTTCAAATTTAATTTTATTAATCATAGAAGGGATCTTTTTTATTAGCAATAACACTCTTTATTTCAATATATTACTAATATTCTGTGGATATCATATTTATAGCTTTGTTTCTGACAATAACAGAAAAAATATCGTTATAACAAAATGTAGTTTAAAAGACCAAACCTTTAATGATGTAAAAGGCGTAGAGTATGGTACAACTAATATATATTATGCTGAAAAAATAAAACATAAATAATATTACTTATGAGACGGTTTAAACAGCCTTTTTTTATTTGGAGGAAAACAAGAAATATAGAAAGAAACCAGATGTTGTTGATGTAATGGAACAATTACAAGAGGAATTGTTTCAGTAAGAATGGATTATAAAGATTCTAAGCATTACGCTTTAAAGATAAAAATATGATGGTTCCCAAAGTTTCAGATTATGTCATTAAAGACATGAAAGCTAAATTCTATCCGTGTAAGTCAGTTACTTTAAGAAAACATATGAACTAGTTAAATAAATTAATCATAAAGTTAATAAAAAATTATAAATTTTTTAACTTTATCTTTAATTCAATTATATAAAGGATAGACGCCATTTTCTATTTACACTTATAACTTGGAATACTGTGAAAAATGTAAATTACATGAAACACATATAAAAATAACATCCTAATTGATAATATTACTATCAGAGGCGATATGATGAATTTTAACGATTTTTGGTACTGGTTAAGTAATGGTACAGGGGCTGAATGGATAAGTAGTATAGGCGCATTAGTAGCAATCGTTTTCGCATATTGGCAAATATATGAGCAGAGAAAAGAATATGAAAATGATAGACGGGAAGAAAAAGTCGAAAAGAGATTAAGCAATAGACCTTTTTTTACTGTTATTCAAAAGAATATAATACAAGAAGAAAAAGAAGTAGTTTGGGTAAATACTGATGATGCTGGATATCTTTTTCTTTATTCGAAAAATATAAATAAAACGCAAATATCTTTTTTTAAAGGGTATCTTTATGAATTTAGGAGTGTGACGCCAAATATAGCACTAGATATTGTATTGCAAATTAATTATTACGACAATAATAAAAAGCTAAAGTATTCGGATACAATATGTACTTGCACACCGGTAGTGGATAAAGAAAAAATACTTTTCTCACCTCATAATGTATTTGCAAGTTATGATGAAGTAGTTAACATGAGTAAGGACATATGCTTGTTTTATAAGTCAATTGATGGCATTTATTATCGTGAAGTGTGGAGAGAAGAAGTGACAAATCAAAATGTAGGAAATAATATTCAACCGAACGCGTCAATTTTAAAATTTATGGAAATAAAAGAAGTAGATTCTGCTGATGTTCCACAACAAAATCAGGCAATCGGCTGTTTGGTAAATCATAAAAACAAAATTTATGCATCAAAAAAGTAATAAATATAAGTGAACTCTTAGAGAGTGACATTATCATGTACTAAAAGTATCCCAATAGTGATCTTTTTATGCTCAAAAATGAAATGATGTGAAGCATAGACTAAACTGTAAAACAACAAAATTTTTTTGATGAGTAAATAGGGCAACTAATACTTCAGAAGCTCCATTAAAAGCTGTTTACGGTAATCGAACTGCATATTCAATTAGAAATGAAAACCTGAAAAACCATAACTAAAAATATCCAGAAGAAAAGATTAAAGTTTTGAATCTGCTAAATTAACAAATGCTCAAGAAAGCTATTCAGGGTAAATAAATAGAAACATTTTTAACTACTAAAGGACTATATAAAAAAGTAGAAGTTTCATAAAAAGAACGGATAACAGCCGCAAAAGAATTGCTTAAAGGATATCAAGTTGATGCGTTGAGAAAAGTACAGTTACGCAAAATCAAAGCTGATGTAGCAATGGCTTAACAATTACTACCGAATGACAACGATACAACAGTAAATTTCAATTCTGGTGTTCCAGAAGAGAAAAGAGCTAAACCTTTATGTACAAGTTCTTACCTGTACTATATGGTATTCTTGGTACATTTACAATTAGAAACATGATAATTATTAGCTAAAGAGAAAATATGTCTCAACTAAATCTCCTTTTGTTTTGATAATGAACGATTTTAGAGTTATTGGAAATAAGAATGCTAATATATTTATGTTGCATAAAACTTGCTAACAAATTCTATGATTCACTTGTTTGAGCAAAATTTTTGGACACTTGGTCTAATTAATTACCAACCCTCAAAATAACACCCATCACACGAATCAAACAAAAATTTTAAAAAAGTGTAGACATAAAAAGAAACTTATGCTAAATTATTAGAAGTGGTCGAGAGACAACAACAAAATGGAGGATTAGCTCAGCTGGGAGAGCATCTGCCTTACAAGCAGGAGGTCACAGGTTCGAGCCCTGTATCCTCCATAATAATGGTGGTGTGAAGGGAAGTTCGCGCCGCCATTATTTATTGATTTAACTAATAAATTGAATCTTTGCATTTTCCTTCAGAATAGGTATACTATTGAATGTGCTTTGATTCAGAACAATGACCCGTTGGTCAAGTGGTTAAGACATCGCCCTTTCACGGCGGTAACATGGGTTCAAATCCCGTACGGGTCACTTTGGAGGATTAGCTCAGCTGGGAGAGCATCTGCCTTACAAGCAGGAGGTCACAGGTTCGAGCCCTGTATCCTCCATCGTTCTATGGCTACCGAACCTGCGGTAGCTTTTTTTATTATCAAATAATGTATAAAAACATAGAACGAAAAATAAAAATATCGGTTCAAGTCCTGAGAGGATCCTTTAACGGAGATGCCTTGTAACCGAATAGCTATTGTCTATAGGGGGACTATTATGGAAAAACGTTTATTTACTTCAGAATCAGTTTCTGAAGGTCATCCAGATAAAGTTGCTGATCAGATTTCAGATGCAATTTTGGATGCTATTATTGCCAAGGATCCGCAAGCTCATGTTGCTTGCGAGACTATTGTCAATACTGGAATTGTCTATGTTTTTGGAGAAATTTCTACAACTGCATATGTTGACATTCAAAGCATTGTTCGCAAGACTGTTTTGAGAATTGGTTATGATAAACCTGAGCTCGGTTTTGATGGCAATAATTGCGCCGTTTTAATTGATATTGATGAACAATCACCGGATATAGCTCAAGGTGTTGACCATTCACTTGAAACACGTGAAAATCAATCTGATAATGATCAGCTGGATCAAATTGGTGCAGGTGATCAAGGCTTGATGTTCGGCTTTGCAATTAACGAAACGCCTGAATTAATGCCTTTACCAATTTCACTGGCTCACCGCTTAATGCGGCAAGTTGCAAAACTCCGTAAAGATGGCACTTTAACATGGCTTAGGCCTGATGCTAAGGCCCAGGTAACGGTTGAATATGATGAAAAGCAGAAGCCTAAGCGGGTTGATACTGTGGTTATTTCTACTCAAACCGATGATAAAGTTTCTAACAAGGAAATTCGTCAGGCTATGACTGATCTGGTGATAAAAAAAGTAATACCTGAGAAGTACCTGGACGAAAAGACCAAGTTTTTGATTAATCCGTCGGGTCGCTTTGTTATTGGTGGACCAAAAGGCGATTCAGGTTTAACTGGCCGTAAAATTATTGTTGATACCTATGGCGGCTACGCTCGTCATGGTGGTGGTGCATTTTCAGGCAAAGATCCAACAAAAGTTGACCGTAGTGCCAGCTATGCGGCAAGATATGTAGCTAAAAATATAGTTGCTGCAGGCCTAGCTGAGCGTTGTGAAGTTCAATTGGCTTATGCAATTGGTGTCGCTCATCCTGTTTCAGTTATGATCGATACGGCAGGAACGGGAAAAGTTAGCGATGACTTATTGACCAAGGCCGTCCGTAAAGTTTTTGATTTACGTCCAGCCGGTATTATAAAAATGCTGAATCTTAGACGACCGATTTACGAGCAAACGGCAGCTTATGGTCATTTTGGCCGGACAGATGTAGATTTACCATGGGAAAAGACCGATAAAGTTCAAGAATTGTTAGACTTTGTTAACGAAAATAAGTAATTTTTTTCATAAGTAAGGGAGTTGTAATTTTGAAGAAAACAAATGTACGAGTAGTAATGATTGCGATTTTTATGACCACATTTATGACTGCTATTGAAGGTACGATCGTTTCTACTGCAATGCCGACAATTGTTTCTGATCTAAATGGGTTGGAAATTATGAATTGGGTTGTTTCAATATTTTTGTTTATGACCGCTGTATCAACTCCTTTATATGGCAAATTAGCAGACAGTATTGGACGTAAACCAATTTTTTTGTTTGGAATAGCGTTATTTGTTATTGGGTCTGCACTTTGCGGCCAAGCTCAAAATATGGTTGAACTGATTTTATTCCGTGTTATTCAAGGATTGGGTTCCGGAGCAGTTCAGCCGGTCGCTATGACAATCATTGCTGATTTATATAGTATTGAAAAAAGAACAAAAATGTTAGGCCTCAATTCAGGATTTTGGGGCGTAGCTTCAGTCATTGCCCCATTACTAGGTGGCTTTATTGTGCAAAACCTTTCGTGGCACTGGGTTTTTTATATTAATGTGCCAATAGGGATCATTGCATTACTATTAATTATCTTTTTCCTAAAGGAACCCAAAAATAAGAAAAAATCAAAACTTGATATTAAGGGAACATTTTGGTTAATAGTTTTACTTTTGACTTTGATGTTCACATTGCAAGATTTGGGAACAATCAAACCGCTTGTTTTAGCCGCTCTAGTCGCTTTAATCGTTATCAGTGCTGTTATCTTCTATCATGAAGAAAAACGCGCAGAAGACCCAATAATGCCACTATCAATGCTAAAAGGCAGAGAGTTCCTAGCTGTAAATATGATTACGCTGTTAGTCGCCGGCGTAGTTATTGGCTTCGAATTTTATATTCCAACTTGGATGCAGGGCATTAATGGTACATCTGCTACAATCGCCGGTTTTGCGGTGACCCCAAGCTCTGTAATGTGGGTTGTAGGATCATTTTTAATTGGCGGTATGTTAAGCCGTTGGGGTGTTAAGAAAACTTTCTTTGGCTTATTAGCAGTGTTGTTAGTGGCAGATTGTATGTTGCTGATTGTGCCGATACACACGCCGTTTTGGGTATTCTGTGTGATTGCTACCTTAAATGGCTTTTCCTTTGGGGGAGTTTTAACTGCTTCACAGGTGCGCTCACAAGTTTTAGTTTCTAAAGAAAATATTGGTGTAGCCACTTCTTTTAACACTTTGATGAGATATTTAGGCCAAACCATGATGGTATCAATTTTTGGTATTACCTTTAACACCATTGTGGCGAGCCAACTTGCTAAACATTCGAACTTGACACAAGGTATGATGAATAAAATTGTTTCGTCAGCTAAGGCTCAAGAACTGGCTGCAAACTTAGTACCTCAATTAAGACAAGTGTTGTTTAGCGCCTTAAAAGGTGTTTACTGCGTTTCACTTGCTGCAATTATTATCTCCGTTATTTTTAACTGTATTTATCAAAAAGCAGATAGTAATAATTAATAATACAAAATTTAAATAATACCGCTGGAAGAATTGTCCAGCGGTTTTTTGCTTAAAAATATCTTCCGCAGTAGAAATATCTTTTCTTAGAAATTATAATTAATACTATTAAAAATAAAATTTAACGGGAGCAGTAAAAATGGCAAGGGAAATTACAAATTGGCGTTCCTTAGGTGGAAATGTTGGCGCTGACGGAAGAAAGGTCAAAGATGGACTTTTATTTAGGTGTGGCCAGCTATATAATCTAACCGCCTACCAAAAAGAACAGGTCCAGAATAAATATCAAATTAGGAGAGTTTTTGATTTTAGGGGTGAGGAAGAAAGAAAACAATATCCGGATTACTTGTGGTCAGGATTAGATTATGTTGTAATTGATGTTTTAAAAGACGCTCAAGTTAATCAGGCAAGTGTAGATGAAATTATTTCTGCTAACAATCAAGCTGAAAAGGATATGCTTACCACCTATGAAGAATTAGCACTCCAAAATTCAGCACAAAAAGGCTATCACCAGTTTTTGCTGACACTAATAAATGATCCGGTGCCGACTGCCTTTCACTGTTTTGCTGGTAAAGATCGTACGGGTGTGGCAGCGGCTTTGATTTTGAAAAGCCTGGGAGTGAGTGATGAGCAAATTTTTGCTGATTACTTAAAAACAATTACGGCTAGAAAACAAGAAAATCAAGCGATTTTGGACTACTTAAGAGACCAATTAACCAGTTCCCAATTAGAAGATGTGGCTGTGGCTTTAACTGTGCAAAAATCCTATTTAGAAAGATATTTTAAGGCTATTAAGCAAAATTATGGTGATTTTGATAACTATTTGATTAAAGGGTTGGATTTGCCGCTTGATTTTAAAACTAAAATGAGACAAATTTATTTAGAGTAAAAAACAAAAGAGCCCGGGAAAAATATATATTTCTCCCAGACTCCTTTATTTTTAACTTATTTGACTATTTTTACCTAATTTCTTCATCTGCCTTGAAAGCCATGGCCATAAAAAATTGAGGATGGTGAGAATGACAATTGAGACTATCAGAATTCTATAGCCAAAAATAAAATTAAGCTGTGAGTTGTTAAATCTTGTTGCTAAGTTTCCAGTTGCCACCTGAGTTGAAAGCAGGTAAGTCATTGGTATGTATTGCACAACTGCGGTTTTAGTCATTCCCCCAACACCAGAGGTTGATTGTAAAATAAATGGTAAAATTGCACCACCTAACAGTATGAATAGTGCTAAGAAAAGACAACTTAATTGATTACGGGTAATTTGAGCTAAAAGCTGTACCAAAAGCACGATGAAGATGCATGCCAAGGTAGATAAAGCAAGCGCAGGCTTTAACCAAACAGAAAGTGGTTGATAAGTATTTTTGAGCATTCCTGGCAAAATAACTCCTTGAATTGGATAAGAGAGTGAGCCACTACCAAAAAGCAGACTGCAAAGTCCCCAGATTAAAACGCTGCTGAAAAGAGTTAGTGAAAAAGCAATTAGTAATCCAAAAGTGATATCTAGGATTACACTGTGCTTGTTTGGTAACAATACGGCACGATTTAAATGATCAACATACTTTGATGCGAAAATATTACTTAATATAAAACAAAGCATGACGATGATCATTGCAGGCAAAAATCCTTCTGAAAGTTTAAATAGGAATAACCAACCCTGTTTAGGATGCTGCTCATTTTGTTCTGGTAAATTTGCTTTTTTTAGAGCATGCAAACGGGCATTTTTCTGCTTAATTTCTTGTCTGAGATCAGCCCCACCAATTTTGACTTGCGCTGCTTGCCTGTTATTTTGACGAATCATCAGTTCATATGCATGATCCCAATTTTCATTATCTAGGGCTTTTAATATCTGCCGCTCATTTCTATTTTGATTTTTAACCGGGGGCAAATTAGCTTGGGACTGTTTCTGCTGGCTTAAATCTTGGTTTATTTGGTAACGGATTGTAGTTTGATCACCTTTTAAAGCATTATAGCCTAAAATAAACCCTGCACATATTAGCACTATACTTAAAATTAGCCATGTCAAAGTATTTTTAAATACTTTTTTAAATTGTAATTCGAAATAGGCCATAGCTCTATCCTCGAACTAATTGGTGGTGCTTTAATGTCAAAGTATCATCAACAATTCCTGCTACTTCATCTTGATAATGAGAAGCCATAATAATAAGCTTGTTTTGCTTTGCTAAATTGGCTAATTCCTGATAAAGAGTTTGCCGGCTATCACTGTCAAGGCCATTATTAATTTCATCCATTAGTAAGTACTGGGCATCACTTAACTCGTAAAGGGCAACCACCAATTTTTGCTTCATCCCCAATGAATACTTTCTAATTGCAGTTTTTACATAATTATTCATTCCCCAGCGGTTTATGATATCTTGTAGATCCAGGTTTGAATGCCACTCGTTTTTAACAAATTGCATATAATCGAACCCCGAAAGATTTTTGTCAAACCAGTCAGAAGTTTCGAGGTAAAAAACCTGGCTTTTGACTTCAGCAAAAGGCTTGCCGTCAAACAAGACTTGGCCTGAACTTGGCGCCAGTAAGCTGACCATAGTTCTGAGGACACTGGTTTTACCAGTGCCGTTAAGTGCATGAAGCATGTATATTTTGCCATTTTGAAAGTTAAAATTGGCATTTTTGAGTATGGGTTCGCGTAATGTAAGGGTTAAATCTCTAATTTCAATCATCTTGTTTTCCTCCCTTTCTGGGCTTTTCGTGCTGTGAGGTAGTTTAAAAATAACAGAATAATAATTCCTAGGGCTAAAACTAGCATGCCATTAGTAAAATTAACTTGCGGATAAGTAACTAATTTAGTTTCATCAGCAAAGACATAGGCATTACTGATGCCAAACATACCATCGACTGGTTGTAAGGAGAAAAAATAGCTCATGGGGATGAATTGGGCAAAATTTCTCGCTGCTACTACGTATTGTGGGAGAACCATACCACCAACTAATATCAGAACAGAAATGAATAATGCCAACAGACGGTTTTTAAATACTTGTACGAAAAGCAAAACCACACTTGCAATGAACATAAAGCTAAATAATTCTAAAATTAAAGTAGGGCAAAACAACTGATACATTGGAATGAAGATATTCCGTTTAGCTACTGCGTCTATGCCCATCATCGGATATTTAAAGTTACCAGTCCCGAAAAATATACTCGGAATAATAAAAAGCAATAGAAATGCTGCTAAGAAATAACCGAATCCAATTAACGAACCAGCGCCAAATTCAATCAGCAAATGATTTTTTTGCGGTAAAAGATTTGCTAGAAGCATTCGTTCATAAAAACCGGACGAATATAACTTGATCAGAATAAAAATTACGGCTAAAACTGCTAAAGGTGGCAAGACTTCCTGCATCATTTCTAATATAAAAAATCCGCCCTTAACAGAATAGTGCTCATTTTCTTCTGGTAAGTTATTTCGTTTCAGATACTGTAATTTTTGAATATTACTTTCAATTGCCAGTATATTTTCTTTACTGGCATCATTACGTTTTGCATCAGCAAGATTGTATTTTTCCTGCTTTATTATGATTTGATAAGCCTGCTGCCACTTATTCGTTTGAATTGCTTTAATTAAGGTCTTAAATTCTTTCATAGATGACTTATTCTCTGCCAGATCCAGTTCAATTTTGTGGCGGGTTGTTTTGGTCAAATTAGCTTTTTGTAACTGTTTTTGATAATATCTGACATTTTTCTCTTCCAGAGCTATATTTTCTTTAGCTTCTATTATGCGCGGATTAATATAGCGAGAATTGTAGTTTTTTATCCAAAAATAAAAACATCCGAGTAAAATGGCTAAAAGGCTAATCCAGGTAAATTTACTTTTGAGCACCTGTTTGATTTGTAACTTAAAATATGGCATTTTTCTCACCTCTTTATATAAAATTAAAAAGATAGTTTAGACGTTTTAAGATAATTTTGATAAAGTTAACTTGTTTTTATTCCTTTTTGTGCTTTTTCGGCGACAAAGTAATTTAGAAGCAAAAGAATTAATATTCCTACTAGTAAAACAATTACACCGTTAGTAAAATTTACTTGCGGATAAGTTACCAATTTCGTTTCATCTGCGATGACATAGGAATTACTGATACCAAACATGCCATTCACTGGTTGTAAAGCAAAGAAGTAGCTCATCGGAATGAACTGAGCAAAGCTCCGTTCAGCTACTATGTATTGTGGGATAACCATACCTCCAACCAATACCAGTACAGAAAAAAGTAACGCAATAATAGGATTCTTAAAAAACTGAACGAAAAATAACACCATGCCTGAGATAAAGATAAAACTTAACAATTCTAACATTAAAATTGGCAACAAGAGTTGATGCATTGGAATAAAAATATATTCTTTAGTCACAGGGTTCATGCCCGCAATTGGATAGTTAAAATTGCCAGTTCCGGCAAAAAGACTAGGTATCAAAAAAATCAACAAGAAGGTAACGAGAAAATAACAGAAACCCATTAAAGAACCAGTAGAAAATTCGCTTAATACCAATCTATTTTGCGGTAATAAGTTGCCTAGCCTCATACGGTCAAAGTAATCAATTGCAAATATTTTTACCAGAACAAAAATAACGGCTAGGACTACAAGTATAGGTAAGAATTGTTCCATAACAAAAATAAGAAAAAAACCGCCTTTTACTGGATTAATAGTCTGTTCTTTTGGTAAATGTTGTTTGGCTAATGTTTGCAGTTCCAATAAATCACGTTTACTTATAGCAACGGCTTCACTATTCGAGCCATTTTTCTTAGCATCAGCAAGCCAAAATTTGGCTTCTTTAATCATGATCGGATAGGCTTTTTGCCAATCTTTGGACTGGAGGGCCTTAATGAGTTTTTGTTTTTCAGCTATATCTGATTGGGAACCCTTTAGACTTTTTCTTATTTGCTTCTTATTGTCCTCATCTAATTTTTTCTGTTTGAGTTCTTTTTGAAAATATATGACGTTTTTCTTTTGAATAGCTACATTAGCTTTTGCAGTACTAAGTTCCATACTGTCAGACTTGCTAGCATAATAATTCTTTGTCCAAAAAGAGAGGCAACCTACTAGAATAGCTAACAGACTGATCCAGGTAAATTTACTTTTGAGCATTTGCTTAACTTTTAACTTCACGTACGGCATTTTTCGTCACCTCTTAATTTAGGTTTAAAAAAACTGCTAGATTAAAATTATTGATCTAGCAGTTTTTATGACTTTAATATTAAAATTAATATCACAGCAATAACACAATACCTTTTAAGTGCAAATATTTTGTTACTTGATGATATAATATTATTTCCTTTTTTGCAATCAAAAATTCATATAATATTTATTATCCAAAGGGTAAATTTAATTAATAAATTGAAAAATTAATATGTAGTTAAACTTTTGTTTTAAAAATTACTAGCTGACTTTAAAGTGAAAATGAGTTAAATTTGTATATATAATTTGAATTTTTGTTAAGGAGAAAAAATGAAACGTGACGATTATATCAAAGCACTAAATCTTGAACCGCATCAAGAAGGTGGCTGGTTCAGGCAAGTTTATGCGAGTGATAAGCAGTTTTATGATGAAGATAGTAAAGCAGAACGGTTTTATTATACATCCATCTATTTTTTGCTTGATGACACAAGTTGTTCTCACTTTCACCGTTTGAATCATGATGAAATGTGGTATTACCATGACGGTGAAGCGATTACTATTCACTGTATTACTCCAGAAGGTAAATATTCAGCCGTTAAATTGGGTAAAAATGTTTCTGCTGGTGAAAGAATGCAATTTAGAGTTCCGAAGAATACCATTTTTGCTTCGGAAGTTGTAAAACCAGATAGTTTTTGTTTAGTAAGCTGTGTAGTTTCGCCAGGATTTGATTATCACGACTTTGAACTGCTTAAAAAGGCAGATTTACTCAAACAATATCCTGCCTACAAAAAAGTCATTGAGCGGTTAGCGCTGGATTAGAATGATTTTGATACTAAAAAAAGGATTCAAAACTTTAAATCAGTTTGAATCCTTTTACTTAGTATAAATTGCTTTGTGCTCTTTGACTTTCTAAATAATAATGGTAAAGAAAGGAGTATCCAATTAAGAGAAATGCGATTCCCTCTAGAAAACCCCCAATTACGTCAGATGGATAATGGACATGAATGAAAATTCTGGTGTAACCAATTAATATTGGAAAACAAGCCCAAACAAGACATAATACTGTTTTAGCAGCTTTATTTTTGATTAATAAAATTGTTAGAACAATTAAAATTCCAAATAAAGTAGCACTGCCAACAGAGTGACCTGAGGGAAAACTGTAACCATGTGCAGCAACAAGATGTTCAGTAAGTGGTCTGTGCCTTGCAATAGCATGCTTGATGATCCAATTATAGCCGTTAGCACCTATCATGGTTCCTGTAGTAAAAACAGCACATGCAAATCTTTTGCTAAGTGCTAAAACAATCACCAAAATTATAGTTTCAATTGTGATTACATTTGTATTTCCTAAATTAGTAAAAGTTGTCGCAAACTTGATTATAATAGGATTATTGTTGCAGATAATATTAATCATTGATTGGTCAAAATTGTGAATAAATTGATTTTCAGAAGCAACTAAAATTGCCCAGATCGCGTACAAAATCAAAAATATGGTCGCAGGTATTATCGTGTCTCTCTTTGTTTGTATCGTTTTGTTCAAAAATTTTCTCCCCTTGTTTTTTTTTGCATTTGTGGTAAATTATAATCATTATTGGTCAAAAAATAAAGATCAGGAACTAGTAGCAGTTTTATTTTTCTATAGAGAAAAGTCGGTTGGTGCAAGACTAGAAAAAAGATTGTGAACTGAGCCTGGAACAATTCTAACGTTTGCTATCCGCGTTAAGGGGCAAGAAGTGTCACGCTTTTGGCGTGGAACTTAGGTGGTACCGCGATTATTCGTCCTATGAAAGAATTTCATAGGACTTTTTTTATGAGGTAAAAATATGTACAATCACAAAGTTGTTGAAAAAAAATGGCAGGATTACTGGGAAAAAAATCAAACTTTTAAAACAGGTAACGATCCCAAAAAGAAGAATTTTTATGTTTTAGATATGTTTCCTTTTCCATCTGGTAAGGGACTTCACGTAGGACACCCCGAAGGGTACACAGCAACAGATATCATTGCAAGGATGAAACGTAGCCAAGGCTATAATGTACTGCACCCAATGGGCTGGGATGCTTTTGGCCTTCCGACTGAACAGTATGCTCTTCAGACTGGGCAAGACCCGGCAGTTGTTACTACTGAAAATATTGCCAATTTCAAACGGCAGCTTAATACTCTAGGATTCTCATACGACTGGAACAGGGAACTAGCAACTTGCGATCCTAAGTATTACAAGTGGACCCAATGGACATTTGAACAAATGTATAAAAATGATTTGGCCTATGAAGCGGAAGCACCGGTTAACTGGTCACCTGATTTAGGTACAGTTGTTGCTAACGAAGATATTGTTGATGGTAAGACTGAACGCGGTGGTTATCCTATATATCGGCGCAACATGAAGCAATGGATGTTGAGAATAACTAAATATGCAGATCGTCTTCTTGCCGGTTTGGATAATCTTGACTGGCCAGAAAATATTAAAGAAATGCAACGTAACTGGATTGGGCGGTCAGTAGGTGCCCAAATTACTTTTAAGGTTAAAAATTCTAATGAAACATTTGATGTCTTTAGTACCCGACCAGATACTTTATTTGGCGCAACCTATGCTGTTTTAGCTCCTGAAAATAAATTAGTCCAAAAAATTATGACCGCTGGTCAAAAAGATGAAGTTAACGCTTATATTAAGCAAATTGAATCTAAGTCCGACCTTGAAAGAACAGATTTAAATAAAACCAAAACTGGAGTCTTTACTGGCGCTTACGCCATTAACCCCGTAAACAACAAAGAAATTCCAATTTGGATTGCTGATTATGTTCTTGCTAGCTATGGGACTGGTGCCGTAATGGCTGTACCGGCCCATGATACGCGTGATTATGAGTTCGCTCGGAAATTCAATTTGCCTATTAAACCAGTTATTAAGGGCGGAGATGTTGCACAAGAAGCATATACTGGTGACGGCCCTCATATAGATTCAGAGTTTTTAAATGGACTTAACAATGCAGAAGCAAAGGATAAAATCGTTGGGTGGCTTACTGAACACCACGCTGGAGAAAAAAAGGTTAATTACAAGTTACGAGACTGGGAATTTAGTCGTCAGCGTTATTGGGGTGAACCAATTCCAGTAATTCACTGGGAAGATGGAGAAACTACATTGGTTCCAGAAGATGAATTACCGCTCGTTTTACCTCATGCAACCGACATTAAGCCGTCAGGTACACCTGAAAGTCCATTGGTAAACTTGCAGGACTGGGTAAATGTAGTTGACAAAAACGGTCGTAAAGGTAAAAGAGAAACTAATACCATGCCTAATTGGGCAGGTTCATCATGGTATTTCTTACGCTTTGTTGATCCACATAATGATAATAAGCTGGCTGATTACGAAATGCTAAAGAAGTGGATGCCAGTTGACCTTTATATTGGTGGCGCAGAACATGCTGTCCGGCACCTGCTTTATGCCAGATTCTGGAATATGGTATTGTATGATTTAGGTGTTGTTCCTAATGAAGAACCATTCCAAAGACTATTCAATCAAGGATTAATCCTGAAAGATCATGATAAAATGTCCAAGTCAAAAGGTAATGTAGTTAATCCAGATGATGTCATTGATGAGTATGGTGCAGACAGTCTTAGAATGTATGAAATGTTCATGGGACCCCTTGATGCATCCATTGACTGGGATGATAATGGTCCTGCTTCAACCAAAAAGTTCTTAGACAGAGTTTGGCGTCTGTTCGTTAATGATTTGGATCTTAAAGCCATACCACAAGAAAATATTGTGGCTGAAAACGATGGCACTTTAGATAAAATTTATAACGAAACTGTTAAAAAAGTAACTGAAGATTTTGATGACTTACATTTCAATACTGCAATTTCTCAATTAATGGTCTTTGTTAATGCTGCGCAAAAAGCAAAAACGATTCCAAGAAAATATGCGGAAGGTTTCATTACGCTTTTAGCCCCAATCGCTCCTCACATGATGGAAGAAATCTGGCAAATCTTTGGTCATGAGCAATCCGTAACTTTTGCCAAATGGCCAACCTATGATTCAGCCAAACTGGTTGAATCAACAGTCGAAATTATGGTTCAAGTAAATGGCAAGCTGCGTGGCAATTTTAAGGCGGCTGTTGACATGGATAAAGATCAAGCTCAAAAACAAGCATTGGCATTGCCTCACGTCCAGAAATTTTTAGAAGGCAAAGATATTAAAAAGGTCATTGTCGTACCAAATAAGATTGTCAATATTGTAGCTAAATAAAGTTAATTTTTCCTAAAGTGCAAAGTATATTTGTTGTTAATTGCCCATTTTCATTCACAATAATATAGTTAGTAGACTAGATTTAGGGAACTTTAATGAAAGAAAATAATTTATCTGAACAAAATACACAAAATACCTTTATTAAGGGCAGTGCATGGATGACTTTCGGCTCTATTACCTCACGTATTTTGGGTGCTCTCTATATTATTCCATGGTTTTATTGGATGTCGCCCTATGGTAATATTGCCAATGCCTTAACTGCCAGAAGTTATAACATTTATAGTATTTTTATTTTAATATCCACTGCGGGCATTCCAGGTGCTGTTGCTAAACAGGTGGCTAAGTATAATGCGCTTAATGAGTACGGAGTTGGACGTAAGCTTTTTCATCGCGGCTTAATATTAATGGTATTTCTAGGAATTATTTCTGCTGCAGTGATGTATTTTGCTTCACCTTTTTTAGCTTCTAATGGTTCACAAATTGATCCAAGACAAGTAAGGGTAATGAGAAGCCTGTCTTACGCCATCTTAATTATTCCTGTATTAAGTATTATGAGGGGTTATTTTCAAGGCTACGAAGACATGATGCCGTCAGCAATGTCCCAGTTTGTAGAACAATTAGCACGAGTAATTTGGATGCTGTTAACTGCTTATATTATTATGCAAGTACAGCATGGTAATTTTGTTGATGCGGTGGTGCAATCAAATTTGGCTGCTGCGATTGGAGCAGTTTTTGGCATAGCTATTTTAACGTGGTTTTTGCTGTCTAGACGTAATAAACTTAACGAGTTAGTTGAAAATTCCAATAATGAAATACAGGTTTCAACTTCTGCTCTTTTTGCTGAAATTATTGCCCAGGCAATTCCTTTTATAATTATTGATGCAGGTATTCAACTTTTTTATCTGGTAGACCAATATAGCTTTCATCCAATTATTTCAAGTTTGGTTAGTGCAACTAATAATACAATTGAAACTTGGTATGCGTTATTTGCGCTTAATGCCAATAAGTTGATAATGATCATTGTGTCTTTAGCAAGTGCTATGGCTGTGACGACAATTCCTCTGTTGTCTGCAGCTCACACTAAGCATGATTTTCATGCAATTTCTGACCAAATTGGTAATACTTTAGATTTATTTCTATTTGTCATGATTCCCGCTTCCTTTGGCATGGCTGCGATTTCTACACCAATCTATACCATCTTTTACGGATATGACAAACTAGGATCAAATGTACTTTACCTTTCTTCCTTTACAGCTATTAGTTTGGGCTTGTTTACGGTATTAATGGCTATTTTACAGGGCCTATCGGAAAATGGACTTGCAATTAAATATTTAGTATTAGGGTTAATCATTAAGATTTTAATGCAATACCCCATGATTTATGTCTTTAAAATATTTGGCCCATTGATTGCCACTAATTTAGGAATGCTTGTCATTATCTTTATGGCGATAGAACACCTTAAGATTAATTACAATTTCAATCAGGATCGTACAAGACGACGTTTTATTGGCATTACTGCATTTTCAGTTATCATGTTTTTGCTGGTTTTGGCAGTAGAAAAAGGACTGGAGTTGTTCTTAAGTCCTGCAAGCAGCTTACAGTCACTTGTCATTGTTTTTGTCGCGGTAGTTGTGGGTTGCGTGTTTTATGGCTTTGCGGCTATTAAGTCTAATTTAGCGCAGAAAATTTTAGGAAATAAAATCATTCCAATATTGGAAAAACTGCACATTCGTGCTTAAATAAAACCTAATATAAGCGAATTTGATACCGATTGTTCAGTCGGTATCATTTTTTATTTTATTTAATTAAACAACTTAAGATTAATTATGAATTGGGTAAAAAGTGAGGTAAAATAAAAAAGCTCCTAGGCTGCTAGAATGAACTCTGGCGCTTGCTGAGCTTTTTTTAATATAATAATCTTTAAATTATTCTTGTAATTTTATACGTGCTACTTAATATAATTCAAAGTGTAATCTACACAATCAATAATTTTTTGTACACCTTTTACTAAAATTCCTTTTTCGGTTGAAAGAGAAATTCTGAAGTATCTGTCTGAATATTGGAAATCACTTCCCCTGGCCACAATTACATGAAAGTGTTTTTCCAGCAATTTATAGTATAGGTCAATGTCCTTGATGGTTTCTGGTACTTCAATAAACATGTATAAGCCACCCTTGTATGAGGAGCAAGGAAAATATTTACTCCTAGTAAAAAGTTTGGTTAATTCTGCACCGGTCTGTTTAATTTCCTCAATATGGTAGGTATATTTCTCTGGTTCTTCCAAAATTATTTCCCCGATGAACTGACTAATAGTTGGAGCACTAAAAGTGATACCTTCATTATAAAAGCCATCCCGTTCAATAATATTGGCCGGTGCAATGACGTAGCCAAGACGTATTCCGGGTATAGCAAAACTTTTGGAAAAGCTGCTGACTAAAATTTGATGAGAAATATCAGTTGAAATTGGTTGGTATTGGTAATTGCTAGGATAATCGCTGTAAACGTGATCGTCAACCACGAAAATATTTTTTTCTTCACAGAGATTATTCAAGAATTCTCGGTCCGTTGGCGATAAACTGGCTCCAGTAGGATTGTTAGGATAATTAATAATAATAGCCTTGGTATTTGCATTGACGGCTTTTTTGATTTGCTCAATTGGCAGTGCAAAAGTAGGAGACTCTGATTTAACAATTACTGGAGTTGCGCCAACGCCTGCAATTAAATTTAAGTATGAAGGGAAAAATGGGGCAACAACAATAATTTCATCAGATTTAGTATTGATGATAGATCTTAATGATAAAAAAGCACCATGCAGACATGAAACGGTGATTTGAATATTATTGATGTCAATATCCTTTATACCATAGGTTTCACTGTAATATGATACAATCTTTTCCCTCAGTTCAGGCAGTCCTAAACCCGGAGTATATCCATTTCCAGCATGCTCAACTCTTTTTACTAATTTATCAATTATTCTCTTGTTTATTCCGGAACGAAAATCTCCAATAGATAAGTCAATGTAATCGGATGGAAGTATATTAACGTCTAAGCTCATAATACGCTAACCTTTCTTTAAGTAAATTATTGTCTAAATCATATTCTTTAATTAAAAAAAGGTCAACTTGACTAAAAAATAAATCCAAGTATAAATGAGCGGTTTTGCTCATATATACTTGGATTTTTAGCTAATCTCACATTAATTTAGTTTAGAAAGGCTTAAATAACGTGTTGAAATTCAATTTATATTTTTACAATCAGTTTAAGGCTTATGAAATTCACCATCAAGAGTATCATCATGACGATTTTTTTCAGGCATCACAATTGCAGCAATAATATATAAAAGCAGTCCGGGAAATGTTGTACATAGTATTAATGCTGCACCACCAATTCTGGTCCACGCTTTATCCCAACCGAAATATTCTGCCACACCGCCAAATACGCCGGATATAACTTTATCCTGGGATTTTGTTAATCGTTTTTGCATGACTGTGCCTCCTTTTGTATTAATTTTAATACAAAATAATCATTAAAGTATATATTAAAATATTTTTTATTATAAAAATACTAGTTACAATATCAATATGGGAAAAATCAAATTCAAAGCATGCCACACACAAAAATATATTATTGTTTGCAACATATGCGGATTATGATGTTGGCTTCATCAGAGTCGAGTAGTTAAGTGGGAGTCAGGGTCTTTGGAGCTTTCACTTTTATTGCTTGCGCATCGCAAAAGTATCAGAATAGCAAAAGAGCTAATCCCTAGAGATTAGCTCTTCCTACACAAATGCCCCGAAAAAGATTCGAACTTTCACTTAGTTACCTAAACAGCGACCTGAACGCTGCGCGTCTGCCAATTCCGCCATCGGGGCTTATTATTTTTAGCACAGTAATAATCATACCAAAAATTTGGTAAAATGTAATCATAAAACGTAAAATAATTAAAAAAAATCAGGAAAGGGTGATTTATACTTGAAAAAGAAAGCTAAAGCGATCATTTTAATTTTTATCAGTTTATTAATTTTAGTGGTTCCTGTGGATGTAAAAGCTGCCCCAGAGTTACCTGATAACTATAATAAAAATGAAGTCAACATTGATGCCAAGGCGGCAATTGCTATAGACAGTAAAACAGGACAGTTGCTGTATGGTAAAAACATTAACAAGCAGTTACCTATAGCTTCGATGACCAAACTGGTGACTGTCTATCTGACACTAAAGGCGATTGACCAGAATAAAATAAACTGGGATACTAAAGTAACGCCAACTCAGCAAATCTTTGCTGTTGCAAGTAACAGAGAATATTCCAACGTTCCGCTGCGTATGAAGCATACCTATACAATCAGGCAGTTGTATCAGGCAACGTTAATTGAATCGGCTAATGGAGCTGCAATGATGTTAGCACAAGCAGTTAGTGGTTCCCAAGTAGCTTTTGTCAAGCAAATGAGACAGCAACTAAATAAATGGGGTATTAAGAGCGATCAGATATACACGACTTGCGGCTTGCCTAACAAGAGCGTGGGTAACGATGGCTATCCAGATGCAGATAAAGATGCCGAAAATATGTTGTCGGCCAAAGAGATGGCAATCATTGGGCAGCATTTAATTCAAGATTTTCCGGAAGTGCTCAAAACTACTAAAATTGCTAAAATGAATTTTATTGACCAAAAAATGGCGATACCAATGAGCAATTTTAACTGGATGCTAAAAGGGCTGCCGCAGTATCGCAAACGGTTTAAGATTGATGGCTTAAAGACGGGAACAACAGATGCTGCTGGTGCTTGTTTTATTGCAACCGCGCGCCATCAGGGTGGCAGAATCATCACGGTCATCATGGGAGCAAAACATTTAACCAATACTGACCCAGCGCGTTTTATTCAGACTGGCAAGTTACTTGATTATGTTTATCAGAACTATCAGCCTCTAGTCTTTCAGCGTAATGAAGTAATTATTGGTCATACTAATGTAGAAGTTCACAACGGAGAAGCCAGACAAATAAATATTGGTATGAAGAATAAAAGTCTGATTTGGGTGCCTCAAAATGGTCCAAAATTTAAAGTGGGTTTAAAGGCAAAAGTTGTTGAAGCTCCCATTAAAGTAGGGCAAAGAATTAATTACTATTTCTTTAAAGCCGGTAAAAATAAAATTATTTCTCTGCAACAGCCTAATGGCTTACTTTTACCTGCTCAGGCATTGCAATCAACTAATAAAGTTAACTTTTTAATTCGATTTTGGCGTTGGCTATTTGGAGGCTAATCATGTCTGAAATAACTGCAAAGATTTTGACAAAAGTAATTAAAAAACGACCCAGTAATTCACATAAGGGTAATTATGGCAGAATCCTGTTAATTGGGGGCAATGAAAATTATGGTGGTGCGATCATTATGGCAGCTGAAGCTGCGCTTAATAGCGGTGCAGGTCTAATTTCAGTAGCTACCCATCCAGTTAACTTGAATGCACTACATGCTCGTAATCCTGAGGTAATGTTCATTGATTGGCGTGATCGGAACTTACTAAATTTAATCACTAAAATGGATGTTATTGTTTGCGGACCAGGGTTAGGAACTAACTCTTTTGCTCATCAAATGATGCTTACTCTTTGTCAGAATGTTTCCTCAAATCAAACATTAGTTTTGGACGCAAACGCTTTGGATTTAATTGGACAAGACCCTAAGCTAATCCCGACCAGTGCTGGCTTGATCGTTTTAACACCTCATCAAATGGAATGGCAGCGTTTAAGTCAAATTAGAATTCCTTATCAAACTGATAGTGCTAATTTGAGTGCTTTAAAAAAGATTTTTCCTACCCAAAATGTTATTTTGGTTTTAAAATCAAATCGCACTCATGTTTATACTAGTACTAACGAAATTTTTGTAAATACTAGCGGTAATCCTGGTATGGCTACCGGTGGAATGGGAGATACATTAGCAGGGATAATTGGTGGCTTTATAGCACAGTTTGGTGGCACGCTAGATCCAGTCCTGGCTGCAATTTATCTTCATTCCTTAGCTGGCGATAGAATTGCTGAAACGGATTATGTGGTGCGCCCAACTAAAATAAGTGCAATATTGCCTCAGTTGATGAATCAATATGCTGACAAAGGATAGATTTTCCGTTGAAACACAAATATGATTTGGAGAAAAGTTATTATATGAAAAAAAGTCTATTAAAAGTTCTTACTGCTTTTTGTATTATTCTAATATGCGCTATCAGTCTTGCGCGGGTTTTCATGCCTACTCAGCCTAAAATGGATAATAAAACTAAGGATGCCAAGAAAACAGTGGTTATAAAAACTGCTGCATCTTACCGTCCTTATCAAGACCCTAAAGACTTGCGTTCTCCTTTCAATTGGAAAAAAACGAGTGAAACTAAGCCTTATCCCAAAATAAAGCATTCTGAAAACAATTTGAAAATTAGAGTATCGCTTAAAGGTAATCGTGTTTATGTTTTACGTGGCAATCAAAGAATATATACCATGTTAGCGAGTGCAGGACTTTTTAAAAAGAATAAATCATTAACACCAACCGGAACATACAAAATAAAGTATGATCGTGGAGATTCTTTTTATAATCCTGAATTAAACGAGGGCGCTAATAACTGGACCAGCTGGGACAAGGAAAATGTTTATCTTTTTCATTCGGTTCCTACAAAAAGTAATGGCAAATACAACATTAAAGAGGCTGAAAAGTTGGGAGTTAAGCCTGCTTCTCACGGTTGCATCAGGCTAAGTGTTCCCGACTCACGTTGGTTGGTTGAAAACATTCCTGCCGGCACAAAGGTAATTATCAAAAATAACTAAAAAATTTGGCGCAGACATTATTTGCTGTTATAATCATTTGATGAAAGTAGTTAGAAGTAGTAGGCATTTTTTCCAATATAGCGAGCTTGAGATTGATGAGAGTCAGGCTGGAAAAATGACTGAAGGCGTGTCTAACCGACCAATTAGAAAATTTAATAAGCGGATACTTTGTATCAAAAAGAGTGGTACCGCGGGTTATACTCGTCTCTTCTTCAAGTTAGTGAAGGAGAGACTTTTTTTGGCATTTAGGAGGGAAAAATGGATTTTAAAGACAAGGTTGTCGAGTTGGTTGCTGGACAGGTTGACCTTTCCAAAGAGCAAATCAGTTCGTTAATTGAAAGGCCCAAAAATGAAAAGATGGGTGACTATGCATTTCCAGCCTTTGCTTTGGCAAAAGTGGAACACAAAAATCCTGCAGTTATTGCACAAAATATTGCCAGTGAGCTAAAGAGCACTGATTTTGCATCTATCACAGCTGTAGGTCCATACGTTAACTTTTCAATAGATCATGGCAGATTGATCTCGCAAACTCTTGCAGAAATTTTGCAGCAAAAAGAGCACTTTGGGGATCAAAACTTAGGAAAGGGCAATGTCCCGATCGATATGTCTAGTCCTAATATTGCCAAGCCAATGTCTATGGGCCATTTAAGGTCGACTGTGATTGGTAATTCAATTGCTAAAACTTTGGCAAAAGTTGGCTATACGCCTATAAAAATTAATTATTTAGGTGACTACGGCACTCAATTTGGAAAATTAATTGCTGCTTATAAGCATTGGGGCGTTGAAGAAGATGTGAAAAAAGACCCCATCATGAATTTGTTTAAGTACTACGTAAAATTTCACAAAGAGGCTGAAAAACATCCAGAACTGGATGATGAAGGACGTGCTTGGTTTAAAAAACTAGAAGATGGCGATCCCGAAGCAGTTAAATTATGGCAATGGTTCCGGGACGTATCTTTAACTGATTTTAATCGCATTTATAAAGAACTCGGAGTTACTTTTGATTCTTATAAAGGCGAAGCTTTCTTTAATGATAAGATGCAGCCAGTTATTGATGAATTAAAAGAAAAAGGACTTTTGCATGAATCTCGCGGTGCACAAGTTGTTGACATGGGTAAAGATGAAAATCCAGCTTTGATTGTGAAGTCTGACGGCACTAGTATTTATTTAACACGTGATTTGGCAGCAGCCATTTATCGTCAAAATACGTATCATTTTGTCAAAATGCTTTATGTTGTCGGTAATGAACAGTCCCAGCATTTTGTAGAGTTAAAAACCGTTCTGAAGAAAATGGGCTATGATTGGGCTGACGAAATTTATCATGTTCCTTTTGGCTTAATTACTCAAAATGGTAAAAAGCTTTCTACTAGAAAAGGGAATGTAGTTTTCCTTGATCAGGTTTTACAGGATGCTGTTAACTTGGCGCAAAAGCAAATTGAGCAAAAGAATCCTGATTTAGCTAATAAAGACCAGGTCGCTCATGATGTGGGAGTTGGAGCAGTAATTTTTCACGATTTGAAAAACGAGCGGACTGAAAACTTTGATTTTGATCTTGATGAAGTTGTCCGTTTTGAAGGGGATACTGGTCCCTACGTGCAATACACAAACGCGCGTGCTCAAAGTGTTTTGCGTAAGGCTGCTGAACAAGGGCATAAACCTGGTCTTTCTAATATAAAGATAGATGATAACTGGTCTTTTGGAGTTGCTAAATCTTTGGCCGACTTCCCTCGAATCATTGCTCGCAGCAGTGCTAAGTTTGAACCGTCAATTATTGCTAAATATGCACTTGATTTAGCCAAGAAGTTTAATAAATATTATGCTAATGTCAAAGTGTTGGTTGATGATGATCAAATAAGTGCTCGACTGGCACTAGTTCAAGCAACCTCAATTGTTTTAACCGAGGCTTTGCGACTATTAGGTGTTAATGCTCCTAAAGAAATGTAAAAATTTTCAAAAATAACGTTTTCATCAAATAAAAGATTGTTCAATGCTTAATTAATACGATACAATATGACTGTAAGTTTATTAGGAGGTATATTTAATGGCATATTTAGATAATGGTAATCAAATCTTTAAGGATGCTCGTAAAAACCATTATGCAGTAGGTGCTTATAACACTAACAACTTGGAATGGACACGTGCAATTTTGCAAGCAGCTGAAGAAACTAGAACTCCGGTTTTAATTCAGGTTTCTATGGGTGCAGCTAAGTACATGGGTGGCTATAAAGTTGCTAAAGACTTAGTTGAAGATGAAATGGATGCAATGGACATTTCTGTTCCAGTTGTATTGAACTTAGACCATGGTAGCTTTGAAGCTGCTAAAGAATGTATTGCTCTTGGTTACTCATCCGTTATGTTTGATGGTCATGCTTTACCAACTGAAGAGAACTTAGCTAAAACCAAGGAAATCGTTAAGTTGGCTCATGAACGCGGTATTTCAGTTGAAGCTGAAATTGGTAAAATTGGTGAAAACCAAGGAGCCGATGGTGGTGAATTAGCATCTGTTGAAGACGCAAAAACTTTCGTAGCCGCAGGAGTTGACAAACTTGCTTGTGGTATTGGTAACATTCACGGCGTTTACCCAGAAGGCTGGAAGGGCTTGAACTTTGATCGCTTAAAGGAAATTGCTGATGCAGTTTCTGTTCCATTGGTACTACATGGTGGTTCAGGTATTCCTGAAGAGCAAGTTAAGAAGGCTATTTCCCTTGGAATTTCTAAAGTTAACATTAACACTGAATTCCAATTGGCTTTCCAAGCTGCTACCCGTAAGTACTTTGAAGCCCACAAAGATGAAGACAAGGACAACAAGGGTTATGACCCTCGTAAGCTCCTTCTTCCTGGTACTGAAGCAATTACAGCTTCAATGAAGGAAATGATCACTTGGCTTGGTACTCCATCAATTGATGACAAGATTAAGTCAGCTGGTTTTGATAAGAGTTCATTGAATTTGGAATAAATTGATAATTAAGTAAAGGGAGTTCAACTGTTTAGGTTGATCTCCCTTTTTTGCTTATTTTAGCAGCTAGGATTAAATATTGACTGCAAACGAAAAATACCATTTTCATATTCGTATTTTAAAACGGCACAATTCTGATAGTGATTATTACGGTTAAATATATTATATTTTTCCCACTTTCTATAAAAATTAGCTATAGCTCCGGCATGGGAGACGATTAAAATTTGTTTATGGCATGAAGATTCTACAATCTCTGTAATCGCTTTATTAATTCTGGCAACCACTTGTTCTTGAGATTCTCCACCAAACTGAACAAAAAAATCTTTGTATGGTAAAGGCGGATTAAGGTGCTCCCCCTCACCTTCATACGCACCAAAATTCCATTCTCGTAAATCTTTATGAGTTTTAAAGGGTAAATTGGTGACTAATTTTAAAGTATCTATCGCCCTTTCAGAAGTGGAGCAATGAGCTTCTTCTAAAGTAATCTGTTCATTTTCAAAATATTCTTTTTTCGTAGTTTGTGCTTGTTTAATTCCCAGAGTGGTCAGTGGTGAATCACAAAAGCCCTGTATTTTATGTTGGACATTAAACAAAGTTTGTCCGTGACGCATTAAGTAAACATATTTCATAAATTTGCCTTCTTTTATCTATTTAAACTCAATTGTAACTAAAAAAGTTTTAAAAATCTAAATGAAAAATGATTGACTTAAACATGAAGTTAAGCGTTATACTCAAGAAAAGGCATAAGGAGGGAAAAATTATGATTTTTGAAGAAACATTTACACTTAATAACGGGGTAAAGATCCCTAAACTGGCATTGGGAACTTGGAAAATTCCCGATAGTGAAGTGGCTTTACCAGTCGAATCTGCTTTAAAAATGGGCTATAGGCATCTTGATACTGCTCAAGCTTATCATAACGAGAGTGGAGTAGGTCAGGGGATTAAAAATTCAGGTATTGCTCGTGACCAAATTTTTGTTAACTCAAAAATAGAGGCTGAAATTAAAGACTATCAAAAAGCTAAAAAATCTATTGATGAAACTCTTTTGCGAATGGATCTTGATTATTTAGATATGATGATTATCCATAATCCGCAGCCATGGAAAGAGGTAAACCAATCTGATGATCGGCATTTTGCAGGTAACTTAGAAACTTGGCGCGCTTTAGAAGACGCTTTGAAAGAAGGAAAATTGCGTGCTATTGGAGTTTCTAGTTTTCAACCGGAAGACTTGCAGAACTTAATTGACAATAGTAATGTTAAGCCTATGGTTAACCAAATTCTTTGTCATATTGGTGCGACACCTAAAAAGCTAATTGATTTTTGTCAGCAGCAAAATATTATAGTTGAGTCTTTTTCACCTGTTGCGCATGGCGAAGCTTTAAATAATGCTGTAATTCAAAAAATGGCAGAAAAATATCATGTTTCAGTTGCACAACTTTGTATTCGTTACGATTGGCAACTAAATACCGTAGTTTTACCTAAGTCTGTCAATCCAGAACATATGAGACAAAATTCCGAATTGAATTTTGAAATAAGTGAAGATGATATGGCTACTTTAGAAAATATTAATACTTTTGATTATGGCTCTGCCAGTCATTTTCCAGTTTTTGGTGGAAAAAGATAAATAAAAATCAAGAAAAAATTTTACTGTGGAAATTTGAGGTAAACACCTTAATGATTTCAACTAAGTAGTATCAAAGCTTTTTAAGTCAAGAACTCTCATTTATGAACAAAAACCAAAGTTTATAAAACTTGAAAAGCGAAAACTTTTGTAATTCAGCCTTTTTCAAATAGTTTGTTAAGAAAATACAACAAATCGCGGAACAAATAACCTTAGATGGAACTATTTAAAAATTATATTTTTTGAAATCGTTTGCAATGGGCCCTGAAATAAAATATAATAACTTCAGTGAAATTGTTAGCTTCGGCGCAAAATTCATGAAATTAAATATGGGTGCTATTTCGTTTTGAAAGCAAGACCAAATATTAGACTATTTTAATGTAGTTAATATTTGGCCTTTTTTATTTTGTCTTGAACCAGAAAGGAGGTAGAAATTGAAGATTCTTCATAAACTAAATAACAGTGCAGCTATTTGTACAAATAGTTCTTCAGACTCAATTATTGTTATTGGCAAAGGAATTACTTTTGGTAAAAAAGAAGGAGATGAAATAGATAAGTCGAGAATTGACAAAATTTACACTAATGCTGATCAAAAAATTACTAAACTAATTGAACAAATACCTGATGAATATTTTGAAATGGCCACTATTATTATTCGCTATGCAGAAAGAAAATTAGAACAGCCACTTGCAGATGATGCATACTTTGTTATTTCAGATCATATTGAAGGAATAATGTATCGCTATAAACATAGTATTAGTATGCCTTTTGGTTTTATGCAGGAAGCTGAGCTTTTTTATCGCAAAGAATTTCAAGTTGCGGAATGGATATTGGATTATTTGGATGCGGCTTTAAATGTTGAATTACCTGATGATGAAATTGGTTTTTTAACTATAGATGTTGTTAATTTGATTGGGAATAACAATGGAATGAATGAGCTCAAGCAGATAATGGAAGTTGTTAAAGAAGTCGAAGGGGAAGTAAATGCAGCTTTTCCCAATCTTGATAAAAAAAGTTTTTCATATAAAAGGTTTAGAACACATTTGCAATACTATGCTTATCGCTTTGTATCCAATCAGGAATATCACGATCAAAACATCAAATTTGATTTTGACCAAGAATATATTACTAATACGAAACAGCTAATAAAGAATATTAATAACAAGCTGAAGGAAAAATATGGACATTCAATGGACAAATTAGAACAGAAATATTTGTTACTACATTTACAACGTCTAATTTATTCAGATAATTGAAATGAGGTAAAAAATGGCTTTAGATTACAATAAGATGTCTAAGGAAATTTTGCAGTATATTGGTGGCAAGGACAATTTAACTTCAGTCAATCATTGTGCTACAAGATTAAGGTTAGGCATAAAAAGTACTGAAAATATCGATAAAAAGAAATTAACTCAAATAGAGGGCGTTTTGGGAGTAGAAATCATTTCAAACCAAGTCCAGGTCATTGTGGGTCAAATTATTGAAGATCTTTATAATGCTTTTGGGCAGGTTGCCGGTTTCTCAGGTGCAAGAAATGTAGAAAATAAGCAAAGCGTCAAAAAGCGCAAAAATATTGGAACGCTTTTTGTGGAGTTTTTGGAGTTAGTCGCCAAAATTATGGCACCTGTCATTCCTGCTTTAATTTGTGCTGGTTTTTTCTCCCTAATTATTATAGTTGCTCAAATGTTTTTCCATTTGAAAACTACTGATTCAACTTATATTATTTTAAACAGTTTGGGCCAAACAGCTCTATTCTTTTTGCCAGTCATGGTGGCATACTCATCCGCTAAGCAATTTGATACAGATCCAATTTTATCAATCATGCTAGCTTGCTTCTTACTTTATCCCGATTGGAATAATTTAGTTGCAAAAGGTTCTGCAACGGGCTTTACATCTTATTTTGGGTTGCCAGTTCATTTGCAAACATACAATGGTCAAGTAGTTCAAATTATCTTATCCATTTGGATTATGAGCTTACTTGATCGTTGGCTTAAAAAAATAATTCCTAATTCAATTCGTTATTTTTTAAAACCAGTATCTTTACTACTTTTAATGTCAATTATTACATTAACTTTGACGGGACCGTTAGGCGGTCTGTTTACGAATGGTATTAGTACATTCATAGCATTCCTTAGAAAAACAGTGCCTTGGCTAACAGTACCCGCTATATATACTTTTGCAATGACAGTTGGGGTCTTTATGCCGGGCTTCCACTTGGCATTAATTCCGATAGCAACTCAAAATTTAAGCACTCTAGGTTATGACGATATTATCAACATTTGGTTTATGGCAGGTACGCTAGTACCTGGATTCGTAGCATTATGGGTTGCATTAAAATCAAAAAATATTAAAGGAAGAAATATTTCCTGGACAGCTGCTATCTCAGCTCTATTTGGCGGTGTTTCAGAACCGACTCTTTATGGTATTCTATACAAAATGCCAGTTTTGTATGCTGTAGATTTTGTCACTGGCTTAATTTTAAGTATATACAACGGAATAGTAGGGACGAAAGCATATGCGTATGGTGCATATTATTTAACTAATCTACTTTTGTTTTACAATGCAAAGGATCCTAATAATTTAATTAAAGCAATAGGAGGAATTGTGCTTGTTGCGATAGTATCCTTTATAGGTGTTTGGTTCACCAAATGGTCATGGAATGATGATGCCAAAGTAGATCAAATGTCATTAAAATCTATTTTTAATAGGAAAAAATCAGATAATGACACCAACAGGTCAAATGTTAGTCATAAATTTAAAGAGGCTAAACAGTTGTCAAATCTAAAAAGTGATATCGTCTCTGCTCCCGTAATAGGCAAAATTATTTCTCAAAGTGAAATAAGTGACCATGCATTTTCTAGTGGAAGTTTAGGAAGCTGCTTTGGAGTTAAGCCGGAAAGTGATGACATCTACTCTCCTATTGACGGTAAGGTTAATTCAATTGCGCCAACAAAGCATGCGATTACGATCAGAGGTGATCATGGTGATGAAGTAATGCTGCATTTAACTTTGGATTCTATGAAACTTCAGCCAAATGATATTTCCGTATTAATTAAACCAGGTGATCAAATTGCGCAAGGACAAAAAATAGCTGTATTGCACCGAGAGCAATTAAAAAAGCGTAAGTTAGATGATACTGTAATTGTAGTGCTACTAAACTCAAACAAATACAAAAACATTAAGTTTGAGAAAAATAAACTTATTGCTGAAATTTAAGGAGATAATTATGAAAGAAAAACTTTGTTTTGTGAAATGTATTGATCATGAAGTACCATTGCAAATAGATTTACCAGATAAAGGTCAAGAATTTCCTGCCATACTTTTAATTCATGGGTTTATGTCAGCCAAAAATTTGGATGGCCATATGTTGCAAAAAATAAGTTTAGAATTGACCAAAAATGGTATTGCTGCAGCAAGAATGGACCTTTGCAGTATGGGTGAAAACATCTGCTCTCGTGAAAAATATGGTATGAGAATTATGATTGATGAGGTTAAGGCATGCTTTAATTACTTACAGTCTTTACCATATATTTCTGAAAAACATGTAGGTATGCTGGGTCACAGTCTTGGTGGACGTTTAGCGTTTACTTGTTCAACCCTACCTGCTAAATTAATTGTTACGTTAAATGGTGCAATCAATACCAATGTGATGATGGTTCCTTCGTATAATAAATTAGAAATGCAGCAGTTAGGTTATAGTATTATGCATACCAGTGATGGCAGAGTTGAACTAATATATCAGAAATTTGAAAGAGACATGAAAGATACACTTAATATGAATATTAGTAACTTTAAAAACCCAATATTGGTTTGTATTGCAGCTAACGATCCTACTCTTGATCCAAATATTGGACTTAAGTTTGTCAAAAATTGTCATATGAAAAATGTTGATTCAGTTGTTATTGAAGGAGCAAATCACACCTTTAATGCCAAAACAGGTGATTATACAAAATTAAATGAATTGAACAATCAAATGATTCCATGGATTTGTCGAAATATAAAATAATTTTGTATTACTGATATCAAGTTAACTAATACTAGTTATTAAAAAAAATTTTAAAGCATGAAAAAGCCTTCTAAGCCAATTTATTAGTTTAGAAGGCTTTTTTTTATTCAAAAATATTGAATTTAGTCATACAGAGTGAAGGAATAGAAGAAATTATAACATGCTTAAATATTTATAATTAATGTAAATGTCCGTTGATTCCTTTTTCAACGGACAATTTTTGATTAATTAAGCGTTTACATAAGTAGCAAAATAAAAATATCAGGAGGGATGATAAGTGCGTAAAGAAATTAGTCAAGAAATTATTGATTATCTTAAGCTTCACAACAAGTTCATTACTTCTGAAGAACTATCAAATGGCTTGAAAGTTTCAAAAAAAACAATATCCCGCCATATTAATAGTATTAATAAAAAATATTCTAAACCAATAATTATTTCCCAAAGGGGGCGAGGCTATGAACTTAATTATTCCAACTACTTGAACGTAGCAAATAATGATGTTCACAATGATTCATCCACACAACTTAGACAAGAAAACATGCTGGCAAAATTGCTTTTTGCTTCTCCCAGTGAGGTTAAAATTTATGATTTAGTAAACAGTTTGTATATCAGCGAACCAGTACTGAGGAATGATGAAAGACAAATAAGTAAAAAAATATGTAAATGGAACTTAAAACTAAAAAGCAAACAAAGGTCGGTTCAAATTATTGGTACCGAAAAAGATATCAGAAGTGCTTTGATGGAAGTAGTTCTTCATATTGACAAGTCTACAGATATTGAGACATTACGAAAAAATACTTCTCAATTAGATCAAAAAGACTTTAATTTTGCTTTAAGTCAAGTTGAAATGGCCTTGCGAGTATTAAATGGTTCTTTACCGTATCCATATAATATAAATTTTTTTGCTCATATTTATGTTTTGTTAATAAGAGCCAAAAAATATAAATCTATGGATAAATCAATTTCTTTAGATACTGGGTTACAGGCAGAAATTAAAATGAATCCTGAAATTTTTAGTATTTGCAAGAGCATTGTAGCTAATATTAAGAAATACTTGGGCTTTAACGGCAAAGAATTGGATCCAGAAGTCTATTACCTATTTAAGTACTTACTAACTTCGCGCTTCAATTCATTTGACGGAATTGTTCTTGATGATCGCGATTTGGCCGACGAAGTCACCGACTTTTTTATTTGCAAGGTATCTACTTATTTACACTGTGATTTTTCACCATCTATTAAAAATGAAATTAAGAATCATGTTTTAGCAATGATAAGCAGGCTAAAAATGAAGATAGCTTTACCCAATGCTTTATTAAAAGATATTAAACTGGAATATCCCCAGGTTTTTATTGCCACTAAGAATGCAGCAAAATTGGTCAGTCAAAAATTTAACTTACCGGTAATTTCAGATGATGAAACAGGCTTTATCTGCTTATATTTTGCTAAATATTACGAAGAAAATAATAAATCGAACACGAAAATTAAAGCTTACGTGATATGTACAACGGGAATTGGAACTTCGGGAATAATTTCTACCAAGATCAAAAATACCATTCCTGAAATTGAAATTGTAGGTCTTGCCTCAAATTATGATATTGAAACTATTATCAGAAATAAGCCTGAAATTGAGTTGTTAATTAGCACTGTTCCCATTAATCTTCACGGAAACATTCCTGTCGAATTAGTTAGCGCTTTTTTTACAAAAAAAGATGAGTTAAAAGTTAAAAACGTAGTGAGGAAAATCATTAATGAACGAAATTTTGCTTAAAACTTGTGATAGAAGTTTGACCGATCAAAGAACAGCTTTCCTAATTATAGCAGATATTGTTGCTCGCAAAATGAATGTGAGAAACGAAACAGTTCTGCAAAGTCTATCGACTAGAGAAAAAATCGCTAATACTGCTTTAGTGAAGGGAGTTGCCATTCCTCACATAATCTTAGACCGCAATTTTTCTCCTTGGTTACTGATTTGTAAATCAAATACATTGATATCTGATTGGAATTGTCTTGATAACTCTAAGGTTAATAAGCTTATCTGCTTAATAGTTCCCCAAGTAGTAAAAAAGTCGAGCAGTGGTTTCAGAGAGATAATTGCCATCATGAATAAACTTGCAGATGATACTGTAATTGCGGAAATCAATGCAGCTGAAAATGCAGCAGAAATTGCTCAAATTTTAAAAAGATAGGAGGTCATAAAAATTTGACTGAAAAAGAAATCGATATTGCGAAAGTCATTAATCCAAACTTAATTGACCTTCATTTAAATGGAAAAACTAAAGAAGATGTAATTAAGGAGCTCAGTCATCTTTTGCAAAAGGATGACGATATTACTAACATTCAGGAATTCGTAGATGATGTTTTTAATCGAGAAGAAGAAGGTGAAACCGGTATAGGACAAGGAGTAGCCATCCCTCACGGTAAATCAAAAGCTGTCAAAAATACTATGATAACGATTGGTCTAAGCGACCATCCAATACCTTGGGAAACTTTAGATGACCAGCCCGTTACTGCTGTAATTTTATTTGCTGTTAGGGATCAGGATGCAGATACATTACATTTAAAGCTTTTACAAAAAGTAGCAATTTTGTTATCTGACGATAACTTTATTAAGAAACTACATGCTGCCACAAATAAAGATAGTGTTATTAATCTTTTGTGTGCAAATTAGAGGAGATGATTAATTATGAAAATTGTTTGCGTTTGTGCTTGTACTTCTGGTATTGCACATACTTATTTAGCAAAAGCTAAGTTGGAAAAAGCAGCAAAAGAACTAGGAGATGAGATTCACATTGAGACTCAGGGGACGATAGGTACAGAAAATGCCTTGACACCAGAGCAAATTGCTGAAGCTGATGTTGCTTTGCTGGCAGTTGATATAGCTACTACCGGTAATGAACGTTTTAAAAATATTCCAACCGTAAAAGTTGGTACTTCACTAGTGGTTAAAGCTCCTAAAAAGCTTTTAGAAAAAATAGAAGAAGAAATAAAAGAAAGAAAAAGTAAAAAGGAGTGATTTAAATGAATACATTTGTCACAGGTGCTAAAAAAGCTGGTTCTGCTGTCAAAAAGCACCTGCTAACGTCTATTTCTTATATGCTTCCACTTGTTGTAGCTTCAGGTCTATTGATAGCAATAGGAAACCTGATGGGCGGTAAGCAAGTTACCAGTTTGGCTCAAATGAACTTTCCTAATAGCATGACTACACTTGGTGTTTTGGGAATGGGCCTTTTGCCGTCATTTATTGCAGGTTATATCGGTTATTCAATTGCTGATAGACCAGGGATTGCTCCTGGATTCTTAGCAGGACAAATAGCTTCGTTTTTGGGAGCTGGATTTCTGGGAGGCATAATTGGTGGATTTATTGCAGGTTATATTGCTTTAGGTATTAGAAAAATCAAAGTTCCCCGGTGGGCTAATGGACTTATGCCGATGCTGATAGTTCCTACTGTTACTGCAATATTTACCGCATTGATAATGTTCTTCTTGCTGGGTCAGCCATTGACTGCAGCAACAACAGCTCTTAATCACTTTATTACCAATTTATATCGGTCTCAAAGAGCATTGTATGGCTTTTTAATTGGCTGGATTGGCTGCTTGGATTATGGAGGAGCAATAAGTAAGATTCCAAATTTGATTTGTGATGGTTTACTGCTTGACGGAATCAAAGGACCTGAAGGAATCAAAGTTTTAGCTTCAATGGTACCTCCTTTCGGAGTTACAATGTCTTATTTTTTAGCTAAATTATTTCATAAGAATATCTATACTAAAAAAGAAGTTGAGAACATTGAAGTGGCTTTCCCAATGGGATGTTGCATGATTACAGAAGGTGTTATTCCTATTGCAATGAATGATTTGTTACGTACTTTACCATGTACCTGGATTGGTTGCGGAATTACAGGAATGATCAGTTATGCTTTCGGAAATGAAAGCCCAGTACCTTCTGGTGGAGTTTTTGTTATTCCCGCAATGTCTAAGCCAGGTATAGCAGTAATTGCTTTATTAGTTGGTTCATTAGTAACAGGAATTTTACTAGCAGTTATAAAAAAGCCGTTAAATCAAGAGCAAGTTAATGAAACTCAAGATGATGAAGAGAAAAATGTTGATTTATCAAGCATAAATCTGCAGTAAAAAATTTTCATTTGTAAGGGAAGTGATGTCTATTACTTGTTTGTGAAAATTTTAAATCTAATTAAAAGGTAGTTTTTAAAATAAGGAGAAAAAGATGACATTAGTAAATATGAATCAGTTGTTACGTGTAACTAGGAAAAATAATTTTGCAGTTGGAGCTTATAATGTTTCCAATCTTGAATTAGTAAGAACGGTAATTGAACAATGTGAAAAAGATTACGCTCCAGCAATAATAATGATTCACCCCACAGAATTAAGATATTGTAAGGATGATTTTGTTACTTATGTTTTAACGCGTATTCGTGACAGTAAAATTCCCGTAGCCCTTCACCTTGATCATGGTGATTCTGTAGATAGCGCAGCCCGAGCAATACATGATGGCTTTAGTTCAGTAATGATTGATATGTCAGCTGAAGACTGGGAAACAAATGTCGCATTAACAAGAGAAACAGTAACAATGGCTCATAGAGTTGGTGTTTCTGTTGAAGGTGAAGTAGGAACTATTGGTAAAACAGGTATACACATCGAAGGTCATAAAAAAGAAGGCATTTATACCACGCCTGAAGAAGCACAAAAATTTGTTGAAGAAACGGGTGTTGATACTTTAGCAGTTGGTATAGGCACTAGTCACGGAATTTATCCTCCTGATGTTACTCCTAAAATTAGAATTGATATATTAAAAAAAATCGTTCAAGCTGTTCCTGATACACCTTTAGTTTTACATGGCGGATCTTCGAATCCGGATGAACAAATTTCTGAGGCTGTGAGAAATGGTATCAGTAAAGTAAATTTGGCCTCTGATTATAAAAATGCATTTTTCCAAAAAGCACGTGAAATACTAGCTAAAAATGATGGCTGGGATCCAAATAATCTTTTCCCGGAAGCAATCGAAGCAGGCAAAAAAGTAATACACCATAAAAATGAAGTATTTAATTCTATCGGCAAAGCCAAATTATATGAAGGCATTGATCCTTGGAGAGCAGATAAGATTTAATTAAACCGCAATTATTAATAAAAGGACTACAGTGTTGAAATATTGTTTCCAAAATCGTAGTCCTTTTTAGACGCAGTCAAATATTCATATCTTAATTAGATAACACTTGATTAAAAACAACAGTATAATATATCTAAATCATAAAATCATCGAGACTTACACAAGGAGATAATTGACGTGCGTGAAGAATTACGGTTTTTAAAGTGCATTGATCATGAAGTGCCGATACAGATTGATATTCCAGATAGTGGAGATAAATTTCCGGCTATGTTGTTGGTTCATGGCTTCATGTCCTCTAGAAACAATGATAATCATATGCTGGCAAGAATCAGTAAAAAAATAGTTGAGGCAGGAATAGTAGCAGCTAGAATAGATTTATGCAGTATGGGTGAGAACCTATATTCTAGAGAAAATTATGGTATGAAAGTAATGACAGAAGAAGTCAAGGCCAGTTTTAGCTATTTACAAAATTTACCGTATGTTGCAGAAAATAATGTTGGCTTGTTGGGTCATAGTCTCGGTGGCCGTTTAGTATTTACCTGCTCAGATTTACCAGCTAAAATTATAGTTTCTTTAAATGGTGCGATTAATACTTCAGAACCATTGGAAATGGCATATGATAAATTTGAAATGGATAATTTGGGTTACTGCATTGTTCATACTAGTAGCGGTGGTGTTGAACTCGTATACCGCAGATTCTTTGACGAATTGAAAACAACTTTGAATGATAACATTAAAAACTTTAAAAATCCGATTTTAGTTGAAGTATGCACCAGTGATCCAACTTTAGACCCCAATATTAGCTTAAACTTTATTAAAAATTGTCATATGACTAATGTAGATTCTTTTACTGTAGAAAATGCAAATCATACTTATAATGTTGAAACTGGCGATTTTACCAAGCTTAATGAGCTAATAGGTAAAGTTGTGCCATGGATTAGTTCAGATATTAAATAAAAAAACCAGCTTTTAATCAAGCTGGTTGCCTAGAAAATATTCTGAGCCTAGCTTTAATTTTGAAAAAGTTAGGCTTTTTAGTTTATCTTTTTAAATACCGTTGGTTTGTTAAGTGCGCGGTCAGTCCATAATAAAACTTGTTTTTCCTGAAGTTCAATTGGCAAAAGTTCGTGCTGGTACAGCCTTTCTTCTACAAACATTTTGCCTTCTTCATTTACAAATACCGGGTAGTCCCATTTACCGATGGTAACCAATAAATCACCATTTTTTTCTTTTAGTGTAATTAAACCATAGCCTGGGTTTTCATAATCACCTAAAAGATTATCTTCTGCTTCAACACTTTGTGGGATTTCCCCTATTTGTTCTTTAATTCTTTTCTCACGAGTTGCTACTTTTTTATCAACTATCTTTTTAATTTTACTGGTCCAGTCTGTTTCGTGAATATCCAGAACATTATCAATAGTTTGATAAGCTAAAGCAAAAATGGCATCAGTTGAATCCATATTTGTTGTTGAGACAAAAGCTAAGTCAAGGTCAGGAACAAAGCCCATGAAAGAACAATAGCCAATATATGAACCGCTATGGTAGAAATATTTATGTCCCCGGTAATCTTCCATCATCATGCCCAGACCATAAGCGCCAAAATTTGCGCCGCCATACGCACGGCTAGGAGACATAATAGATTGAGGTAGAAAATGCTCAGCCATTGCGTTATTTTTGCTTTCTTTTTGCAATTTTAATTGGTATTTGGCCCAAGTTAGCAAATCAGATATAGTTGAAAGCATGCTGCTCGCACCACCAACTTTTCCAGGCGCAATAAATGGCACTTCTTCGGTAATGTCATTATCTCTAATATACGGCTTGACTATTCTTTCACGTGGTGCCTCGTGATGATTAACATAGGTATTATTCAAATGCAAAGGCTTCAGTAAATGCTCGTGCTCATAAATACCATAATCTTGATTAATAGCTTGTTCAAAAGCATATGTAGCAACAGCAAAAACCAGGTTACTATACTGCATTTTGTAACGCAGTTCATGATTGGGCTCTAAAAAACCAACACGTTCTGCCTTTTCTTTTAAAGTAAGATCATGCTTGTTCATATTAGTAAAACGCATTAAGTCATGAGCTGGCAATCCACTTTGGTGACTTAGAGCATCCCTCCAAGTTAAATGGTCTGCGGCATATTTATCTCTTAGTTTGAAATCAGGCCAATATTTTTTTAACGGGTCATCCAAAGTAATTTTACCTGAATCAGCTAATTGGCAAACTGCAGTGGCAAAAAAGGTTTTTGAAATTGATGCTAAAGGATACAAACTATTTTGCTCTGCATCACCAAAGACGTGACTGTAACTTTCACCTTTATGATAAACGCCTACACCTAAACTAGGTAAATTAAACGTGTCAATAACATTTTTTGCTAAATCAGCAATTTTTTGATTATTCATGTTCACTCTCAATTTCTTTATATAAATTTTCAATAATAGAATTATACAAGAGCATCTGGTAATTTACACTAATGAAGTCGCGTAATTAAGATAATAATTGTGCTAAATGTGATATTAATTAGATGACCATTGTTTTATTATGGGAAAAAGCAACAGGATTTTTTACTACTTAATACCTAAGTAAAAGCTCTTGAGGGATTTTTTACTTGAGCAAAGGTATTTTAGTTTTAGGCAGATTGACCTTTAATTCTTCAAATGAAAATGGCAGCAGCAAAGAAATTTGATAAGCGGTTAAATGTAAATATTCTTTGCTTATAAAAGTGGGATTATACAAAGGATCACCCACAATTGGACAACCTATTGCCGCTAAATGAACACGGATTTGGTGTGTTCTTCCTGTTTCTAAGTCGAGCTTAATTAAAGCAGTATTATTGCTAAAGCACTTTAGAATTTGGTAATGTGTGATTGCTTTAAGTCCGTCAGCAACAATTTTGCGCTTGCGCTTATCAAGTGGATCTCGTCCAAGGGGCAGGTTAATTATGCCAGTATCTGCTATTGGCTTATTCATGTTGACTACTGCCAAGTATTCACGGTGAAAAATTTTACTGCTTAATTCACGATTTAAAATAGGAACAACTGCCGGATTTTTAGCAACCAAAAGTAAACCACTGGTTAGCATATCCAAACGATGTACAATAAAAGGAGAGTACCCTAAGTAAGTAGCACAATCATTCAAGGCAGTGTTGGTTTCATTTAAGTTAGGATGTGTTTTTTGTCCTGCGGGTTTATTAATAATTAACAGATTTTGATCTTCGTAAATCACTTCTGGCATTTGTCCGCTTGCTGGGTAAGTATTTTGACCACTCTCAATGTGTTTTAGCCACAGCTCAATTTTATCGTCTGGAAAGACCATTTGATTAAAATAATGATAAGTGCCGTTAATCAAAATCTGGTGTTCAGTTCGTAAGTAATGACGCCATTTGCGTGGGATCAGCAAAAGACGCAATAAGTCGTTTACTGAGCATGGTTTGAGATTTTGGGGAAAATTAAATGTAAAATAATAGCTCATAAATATTTGTTAAATCTTTTTGAAAATAAAAGTAATATCCTCTAATATGATACAATTTTAATTGTTTCTAAAGGAGCAGATAAAATGGAAAACAATGAACCAAAGAAAAACGAGAAACGTGGCTTATGGTACCGTTTTGATCATCGTTTTTTTATCGGTCGCTGGATCATTTTGATTTTGCTTACCGTCATTCTCTTGGTTTGTACTTATTATACCGTTAAAGTTAAAACATCCAATATATCAAATTTAAAAGCGTCATTACCTGTTACGACGGGAATTTATGACCAAAAAAACCAACGAGCAGGCTCATTATACTCACAAAAGGGAACTTATGTTGAATACAACAAAATTTCACCTAACGTGAAAAATGCTGTAATTTCGACCGAGGACAGGACTTTTTGGAAAAATCCCGGCTTTAGTATTAAGGGAATGGGGCGTGCCGCTCTAGGTATAGTGCTTAATCACGGGCAAATTGCCGGAGGAGGTTCAACTATCACCCAGCAATTAGCTAAAAATGCCTTATTAACTCAAAAACAAACATTTTCGCGTAAAGTTGAGGAACTTTTCTTTGCTATCGAACTTAATCATGTTTATTCCAAAAAAGATATACTAACGATGTATCTTAACAATTCCTATTTTGGTAATGGCGTCTGGGGCGTAGAAGATGCCAGCCAAAAATATTTTGGCAAGAATGCCAGTCAGCTGACAGTTGGTGAAGGTGCCACGTTAGCAGGTATTTTGCGTAATCCTAGCAAGTATAATCCCATTGATCACATGTCTTATGCTTTATCGCGACGCAATTTAATTTTGAATTTGATGGTTGATAATAAAAAATTGTCAAAATCACAGGCAGAAAGCGAACAAAAAATTGGTTTAACTTTACGTGATACATATCATAATAAAGATGGTTATCGTTATCCTTACTTCTTTGACGCTGTCGTGGATGAAGCAATTAATCGCTATGGCTTAAAAGAAGAAGATGTCATGAATAAGGGTCTGAAAATATACACTACTCTTAATCAAAATTATCAGAGTCAGCTGCAAGAAAGGTTTAACCAGGATTACTTATTCCCTCAAAATGCCGCTGATGGAACTAAAACTCAGGGTGCTACGGTAGTGATGGATCCTACTACTGGTGCAGTACGCGCTGTAGTAGGAGGACGGGGCAAGCATGTCTTTCGCGGTTATAATCGCGCGACACAAATGAAGAGGCAACCTGGTTCTTCTATTAAACCTATTGTTTCTTATGCGCCTGCCTTGCAGCAAGGATATCATTATGATTCCCAGCTTTCTAACAAACTGCAGCGTTTCGGGAAGAATGGCTATCAGCCCCACAATGTTGACAACGGTTATTCGGATAAAATTCCTATGTATGTGGCTTTGGCGCAAAGTAAAAACGTGCCTGCTGTTTGGCTATTAGACCGCATTGGAGTAGCTAAAGGTGTCCAGTCTGCTAATAATTTCGGCTTGAAGGTAGCAAAAGAGGATCAAAATTTAGCTTTGGCTTTAGGCGGATTATCGACTGGTGTTTCACCTATTCAAATGGCTCGTGCCTATTCGGCTTTTGCTAATAAAGGTAACTTACCGAATAATTCTTACTTTATTACCAAAATTACTGATGCAAGTGGCAATGTGATTGCGGAAAATCACGATACGGGTACTCATCGAATTATCTCTGAAAATACTGCTAAAGAGATGACTACAATGCTGTTAGGCGTATTTGCAGGCGGTACAGGAACTTCAGCTCAACCTGCCGGATATCGAGTTGCTGGCAAAACCGGTTCTACCGAAGTTCCTAATTCATACGGTTTTGGCACTAAGGACCAATGGATCGTTGGTTATACTCCAGATGTTGTTGTAGCAACTTGGGTCGGCTTTGATCGCACTAATCAGCAGCATTTCATGCACGGTGTATCCGAAACTGGTATCACAAGGCTTTATAAAGCTGAAATGGAAGGTATTTTGCCGTATACAGCACAAAATCAATTTAGAGAACAAGCGCCAAGGCAAATTATTCAAAATAACGGTGCTGGTACTGATTGGACGCAAGGTTTTGGTAAAAAAATTGAAAAAGGGCTCGGATCTGCCAGTGAAAAGATTAATGAATGGTATAATGACATAAAAGGACTTTTAGGTCACTAATTAGGAGGAAAAAATATGATAAATATTTACGATTCAGCAAATCAGGTGGCGACAGATTTCCAAAAGCTTGATGAATTTAAGGCTTTAGAAAATGCTGTCAATGCCGTGAAAAATAATGAGGAAAGTGCAGCTTTATTCAAGCAAATGGATGAGATGCAAACTAAAATCATTAATTCTCAAACTGAAGGAAGAGACTTTCCTAAGGATTTAGAGGAAGATTATAAAAAGTTGAATGAAAAAGTGCAAAAGAATGATCAAATATTGCAACTTTTGCAAGCTGAGCAGGCTGTCTCTAAAACAATTGAAGATGTTCAAAAGGCAATTACCAAACCCATTAATGACCTTTATGACGGCCTTAGAAATTAAAATATAACGATGAAATTTATCCATTTTGCTGACGCACATTTAGATAGTCCATTTTTGGGGCTATCTTTTTTACCATCTAAGAGCTTTAATCAAATTCAAAAAGCTCCAATGCAATCTTTAACTAACATTGTCGATTTAGCTATTAGGGAAAATGTTGATCTAGTCTTAATTGCAGGCGACACTTTTGACAGTTTTAAGCCTAATCCCAGCGCCCAGATTTTTTTTGCGCGCGAAATTGAGCGGCTAATCACAGCTGAAATACAAGTAGTTATGGTTTTAGGTAATCATGATCATATGGCAAAAGAAGACCTATTGGTGCCTGAAAGCCCGTATTTTAAATTATTAGGTGAGGACGAAAAAGTTGAAACTGCCTCTTACACTACCAGAAGTGGTTTTGACTATGATGTGACTGGTTTTTCATATTTGGCTAATCACATTACAGATGATCTTGCTGCCCAATTTCCTCCTAAACATAACCATTACACTTTTGGTATTATGCATGCTCAGGAAAGGGCGGGTTTGAGCTCTCAAAATGTATATGCTCCATTTACCTTAAGTGAATTACAAAATCTTAATTATGACTATTTTGCTCTGGGTCATATCCATTTAAGGCAAATATTGTCAGAAACGCCACTAATAGTTTATCCTGGTAATATTCAGGGCCGTCACATTAACGAAACTGGTCCCAAAGGCTGTTATTTAGGCACTATTGATGAACAAACAAAGAAAACCAAAATTCATTTTGTTCAGACTAATCTTATTACTTGGGATAAAAGGCAGCTTGAATTAACTAAGCCAATAGCAAAAACCGAGCTGGAAAAGATGATAATTAATTGTTTGCCAGCGACTACCACTAGCTATTTTTGCCTACAAATAATCGGTGCAGATTTTTTAAATGAAAAAGAAGCCGAATTAATTCAAGACAGTGATTTTTGGCAAATGATTTCAGAAAAACTTGCTCATGGTTCTCAACTGGTAGATGTGCGTTTCCTTAATGGAAGCAAATTAGCTGTTGCTGTTAATGATCAAAAATATTTTACACAGGCTGAAGAAGAGATTTTTACTCCGGATCAATTTGCCCAAATTAGTAAAGACTGGTCCTTAAAAACTGAGTTTACCAATAATTTGGCCCAGGACCCAAGTTTTATTCAGGAAGTTAAACAACTGGCAGAAGTCAAGCTGAACAGTAAATTGAAAGGAGTCAATGATGAAATTAATTAAACTTAAGATAATTAATTTTGGTCAATTTTCAAATTTCACTTTTGATTTACTTAATACCGACGTTAACGTCTTTTATGGTACAAATGAAGCAGGGAAAAGCACAATCGTTGCTTTTATTAAACAAATTTTGTTTGGCTTTCATCTTGCTTCACACAATTCCCCTTTTTTTGAAAACTACACTCCTTTGGCCCAAGTTAGCCCAATGGGAGGGTATTTGCTTTTTGAAAATGAAAAAGGACAGCGCTATGAACTGGAACGCCTATACGCCCACGGCAAAGGTTCTAAATTGGGCACACTAACAGTTAAATGTGACAATCAAGTAGTGCCCGAAAATGTTTTTTTTGACCAAATAAAGAATATTGACGGTGACTTTTATGCCGACAGTTTTATCTTTAACCAGGATATGTTGACAAAAGTTGACCAGATCAAGCAAAATGACTTATTAGAACGTATATATTACTTGGGCGCAGCCGACAGTGACAAATTGATAACTGTGCGCGATAATTTTGCCAAAAATGCTGATAGTTTATTTAAAAAGAGGGGCAGAAAACTTCCGGTTAACCAACTTTTACTGCAGATTCAAGAGCAGCAAAGTAAAGTCAGTGATTCTGAAAATGAATTTTCTGTGTATAAAGAACTGAATAGTGACTTAAAAAAACAAGAAGAGCTGCAACACCGTGAAGAAGCAAAAAGACTAGATCTGCAAAGAAAATATGACAACTTGGAAAAAGTTGAAAAGCTTGTACCCAGTTACGAAAAATTGCAGGATTTACAATGTCAGACCAAAGCAATTCATTTTGACTCGGAGCAATATCAATCTGCACAAAATTTAGCAATTCAAGCAGAAACTTTGCGTAAAAAACAGCAAAAAATCACGGGAAAGCTAACTGAATATCCCCAAGTTAAAGATGAGGATATTAGTGAAACAAAGCTGCTGCAAAAGAAGCCGGAAATTTTGCAGTGGCAAGCGGAATACCATAGCTGCTTACAAAAAGAGACGCAAATTAAAAGCGAACAACAGCAGCTCATTACTCTTGATCCCAACTTGAACAAAATTGCTGCATTGACTCAAGAGCAAGTAATTAAGTTGCAGGAAGATTTTCACAAATTACCGCTAAAAGAAACAGTTATTAACCAGGATAAAAGTAATAAGCCTAAGCAATTTCTTTTGCTAGGTGGAACTATTTTCATTTTAGGACTAATTTTAATGTTCATTGCTCGTGCCCTTGGTTTTTTGGCTGTTGGTGTTGGGGTAGCTTTTGCAGTGCTTGGTTACTACCAGCAAAAGCAAGTGCAAAAATCAAATGAAGCACAGTCTGAAAAAAGCAGAAAAGTTAAAGAGCAACAGCTTTTATTTGAGAAACAATATGGCATTGATCCTAGCAATTTAGATCTTAATAATTTGATCAACGAATGGCGGCAGTACCAGGTTTTATCCCAAAACTTAAAGAGAAATCAGTTACGTAAAACAGAAATATCTGATTTGCTCACGCCCTTTGCAATGCAGTTAGGTCAAGAACTGAAACAAGCAATAGGTACTAATTTTTCTGATGTATTGACTGCATTAGATCAGCTTGCTGAAAAAATAGACACGGATCGTAAGCGCAGAGAAGAGCAAAATAGTTTAAAAAACTATTTAACTGAAAATAATGAAGAGCTCCAAGAAGTTAATGTTAAATTGAAAATGATTTTGGCAAGAGCTCAAGTTAGCAGCTTAGATGAATATCGAGAAATCCAAAAACAAAAGCTGAGACAGGATAATATTAAAAACCAAATTAGTGCTCTCAAATCTAGTTTGCAAAGCGACCTTATCCAGCTGCAAGAATATGTACATGATAAAAGTAGTGGACAAAAGAAATTACAGGATTTAGCTGCTCAAATTTCCTTACTAAATGAAAATATTAACCTTTTACAAAGTAAAAAGGCTGAAACTAAAGTCAAGATGGAAAATCTGGCCAGTTCAACGGCGGTATTCGAGGAAAAACAAAAATTAGCAAACTTAAGAACCAGACTTAGAAATTTAAGCGCAGAGTATTTGGCTAATTTATTTACTGCCAAGTGGATTAGCCGCGCACTTGATCTTGCATCTAATGAACGTTTTCCGAAAATGCTGATTACTGCTAAAGAATATTTGCGACTATTAACAAATAATCGGTATAATAATATTGAAATAGGTAAAAAAATAACGGTTACTCGTTTTGATGGTAAAAAATTAGCGGTGGAATATCTTTCTCGGGGTACCTCTGAGCAACTTTATTTTGCTTTGAAATTGGCTTTTGTTGAACAAATAAAGGATCAAATTAATTTACCAATTTTGATTGATGACTCTTTTGTTAACTTTGATGACCAAAGGATCAATGAAATTGAAAAGTTGCTGCAGACAATTGCGCAAAGCAACCAGGTATTGATCTTTACTGCTCAAAAAAGCCTTGTTGATAAACTGCAATTACAGCCGCTAACTTTTAAGAAAGGAACCGAACATGTATAAACGTTTGCTGGATTATAATGATGGCGAAGAGTTAGAACTGGTCGTGTTAATTAAGAACTCGCAACTAAGACATACCAAAAAGGGTAAGCTCTATTTAGCAATGTCATTTGGTGATTCATCTGGTGAAATTCGCGGTAATTTTTGGGATGCCAATGACCAAGATGCCTCTACATTTAATTCAGGAACAATTGTTGAACTTAACGGCAAACGGGAAGAATATCAGGGGCAGCCACAAATAAAAATTTATAGTCTACGGGTTGTTGGCCCTGAAGAAGGTTATGATCTCAGGCAGTTTATTAAATCAGCCCCAGAAAAAGTTGCTGATATGAAAGAAGAAATCAATCAGTACGTTTTTGAAATTTTGAATCCAACCTGGAACCGGATAGTACGGTTTTTATTAAAAAAATGGGACAAGCGGTTCTTTGAGTTTCCAGCTGGAAAAAGTAACCACCATGCCGTGCGTGGAGGTCTGGCATACCATACATTATCAATGTTGCGGGATGCTAAAGGCCTGGTAAATAATTATGCGCAAATTAATCGTTCGTTATTATATGCTGGCTGTATTTTACATGATATGGGTAAAGTATTGGAATTAACTGGTCCAGCGGCAACTCAATATACTAATGAAGGTAACTTGATTGGCCACTTGGTTTTAATTGACGAGCAAATAATGTTAGCGGCGCAACAACTAAATATTGACCTTGAATCTGAAGACTTGCTCTTGCTGCGTCATATGGTTTTGTCTCATCATGGTAAATTTGAGTATGGCTCACCTAAATTGCCGGCACTTCTTGAAGCAGAATTGTTACATCGCATTGATGATTTAGATGCGTCAATTTACGCTATTACTAATGCTTTACAACATACACGACCGGGCAATTTTACCGAAAATATTATGAGTCAGGGTGGCCGGAAATTTTATAGACCTAAAGATGATGAATCTTTAGCTAAATCACATAAATTAGAATAGTTCCTCAGAGCATCTGAGAAGCAAATAACTTTATTGAGGGTTAGCAAAAAATATAAAATATTAGCTTTATACTTGCAAACGGAGAGCTAGAAAGCAGCTAAAAGTACGACATTACTTTTAGCTGCTTTTTCATTTGCCTTAATTTAAGCAGAATTTCTCGTTCACGCAACATTTTGATAAATGTAAAAATAATTTTGATCAAACTGCTTTTTTATAATCTTAAAAAATATGATGCCGTGCTTTTCATGGAAGATAACACTATTACTGTAGAAGGTTCTTATGAAGAATTGATTGAGCAAAAAGGTGATTTATATAATCTATGTAGTTTAACTGCTAATTAGTTAGTAAATTGTGTCAACTTAGTTATTCAATCAGAATATTTTAAAATTAATGCAAAAAAATCCCGTTAGCCGCCATTTATAAAAATGACTGTTAACGGGATTATTATATTTTCAGCAAAGAACTGGTCTTAACTGTAATAGGTTTAATTACTTCTTATTTGTTGAAGTAGAAACATAAGCAGCTAAAACATCCTTTAGATCATTATCCTTTATGTTGACTCCCGCCTTTTTAATTACCTTGGCAAGGACATCATGCATAGTTTGTTGATCTTGAGACATTGATTGATAAATTTGATCATCAATTTCTTTTTTATGTGAAGCAAAAGAACCTTTGGCAGGGTGTTTAATCATTCTAATTACGTGGTAGCCTGATTGAGATTTAACGGGGCTCTTCGTAGTTTCACCGGTCTTTAGCTTAAATGCTGCATTTTTAAAAGCAGGATCTAAACTAGTATCAGTGGAATCAAATGCTGGCAGCTTACCTTCATTACTTTTGGTTCCAGTATCTAAAGAATACTTTTTAACTAGGCTCTTGAAGCTTTTACCATTCTTTAATTCTTTAGTAATTTCTTCGGCTTTAGATTTCTTAGAAACTAATATGTGTTGCACTGTAACTTTAGGCTGATATGCTTTCCAGGCTTTTTCTTCTTGGCTCTTTGAGATTTTTTTAATATCTTTCAAGGCGGCTTCGGTCAGCAAGTTTGTTTTTAGGTTTTGCTTGAAACTTGCAGCAGTCATACCATTTTGTTGCAAAACGGCATCAAACTGACTACCATATTGTTTCTTATAGTTGCTATATTGTTTATCAACTTGCTTTTTTGAAACCTTATTGCCATATTGTTGCTCTAAAACACGATTAATAATCATATTTGCTAAAGCGGTTTTACCAGCCTGAGATTTTTTCATATCATCATAATACTCTTGCTGGGTAATCTTGCCGCCTTTATAAGAAGCAACAGTTTTGCCACCATTAGAACAAGCAGCTGTTGATAATGCCATACCGGCTACGGCAATCACAGCTGCAGCTTTTTTAATATATTTTTTCATAAAATAAATTCTCCACATCCTTAATAAATTAAGTCACCGACAACTAATATAACATAAACTGGCAAAACTGGTTTTCATTTTTATTTTTTTAAAACAAAAAAGAGAGTTTCTTTACTATTTTTTAGAACTATTAGTTTCAGTTGCGTTATTGGAATTAATTGTCGCAGTTTTGGCTTTCAGCTTGCCGATGATACGATTAATGCTGATCTGATAATATTCTATTTCGTTTTGTAACTCAGAAACAGCTTTCTTTGCTCGCGGTAAAGATTTTTTTAATTCTTGCTGAGCAGTTTTAAATTTACTACTTGCAGCAGAAATGTCACTAATATCTTCTTTTAATGACTTTACTTGCTTTTGCACAGGTGGAAACAGGCGGTTGCCATTTTGATCTTTGAACAGTGAAAGGATCACGCCAAAGCCTGCACCTACAGCCAATCCTAAACTAAAACGTTTCATCTTGTCACCTTAAAATTGTGCTCTAATGGCAGCAGCAACCTTTTCATAATCTTCGTCAGTGTATTTTTCCGCATTGTTACGGGTGGCAATCTTTAAGCCATCACCTTCAAATCGCGGAATAAAATGAATATGTGAATGCATAACTACTTGACTTGCACTGGCACCATTATTGCTGCTAATATTCATACCGGTGATTCTCGGATCAAATTTTTTAATTGCATTAGCAATTGTAGGAATATATTGTAAATAGAGTTGAGCATCTGCCTGGGTATAATCAAAAAAGTTTGTGATGTGTTTTTTAGGCACCATCAAAGTATGACCAGGATTAACCTGGGATAAATCTAAAAATGCTTTAACATCGTCATTTTCAAAAACAGTGTAGCTGCTGGCTTCCCCTTTAATAATTTTACAAAATAAACAATCTTTATCTAAATCTTCCATTTTAATACCTCTACATTTCAAAATTTAGTTTCTTTTAATATCATGCTATCATATTAAATGAGTAAATTCATTAAAAGAAAGATAGGAATTATGACTTTAAAAATTGAGCATTTGACTGGTGGCTACACGGGTATACCAGTCATAAAAGATATTAACTTGGAAATAAAACCCGGGGAAGTTTTAGGAGTGATTGGCCTAAATGGTGCTGGTAAATCTACTACTATTAAACATATTTTAGGATTACTCAAACCGCAAAAAGGGAAAATCACTCTAAATGGCATTGATTTAACGGCTGAACCTACTAAATTTAAAAGACAAGTCGCATATATTCCCGAGACGCCAGTTTTATATTCAGAATTGACTTTAAAAGAGCATCTTGACCTGACTATTCTTAGTTACCAGCTAAATGGAAAACAGGCTTGGGCAAAGGCTCACGAGCTGTTACAGCTGTTTAGGCTGGATGACAAGTTAGATTGGCTGCCGATTCATTTTTCAAAAGGTATGAAGCAAAAAGTAATGATTGTTTCAGCGTTTTTAGCAAATACTGACTTGCTGGTAATCGACGAGCCGTTCACTGGACTTGATCCGTTGGCAGTGGCCAATTTGGTGCAATTGATTAAAGAAGCTGCTGGTCAGGGCAAAATGGTGTTAATGTCAACACACATTTTAGCTGACAGTGTGCAGGCAGTTTCTCGTTATGCGGTCTTAAATAATGGCAAAATTCAAACTGCTGGTACTTTGGCTGAAATTCGCATGCATTATGGCCTAAAGGAGACAGATTCATTTGACCAAATTTACCAAATTTTAAGTCAGGAGCAACAAAATGCGTGATTTGGCTAAAAGAAGGCTGCAGGAAAACTTGCGCCAGTCTTTGAAATATTTAGTATTGGTTTTTAATGATTTCTTTATCCTAGCTCTGATTTTTCTTTTTGGAGCACTCATGTTCTGGTATGCACAGGCAATGAAGACTATGCCTGAAAATCTGTGGTATTACCGTCCCCTAGTTGGTATTTTGCTGTGGTTGCCACTGTTAATAGGCAAACTGGTAACATTGCTAAAACCAGCTGATTTACAATTTTTACTGCCTGAAGATGAAAATTTAGCATCATATTTGCAGCCAATGCTAAATTACAGCTTGATTGTACCTACAATTTGCTTAGTTTTAATGGCGGGAATTATATTTCCTTTTGCCACGATCAAGGCAAAGATTGAACCGTTAGATTATGTTTTCGCGGTTTTTGCTGTTTTTCTGGCCAAAGTGATGCAGCTGAAAATTATGGAATATAATTTATTCTTTAACCGTAAAATTTCTATCTCAATTTTGAATATTTTCTTACTGCTTTTATTCATTTTGGGAATGTTTAAACCAAAAAGTATGATATTTATTGCTGGTTTGCTGTTAATTATTGTAATCATTTTTATTTTAAAACCGCAACATGCAGCACTTTTTGACTGGCAATTTGCCATCGAGCAAGAAGAGAAACGTAAAAACGTTGTTTATAACGCTTTTAGTATGTTCACCGATGTTAAGGAAAGGCAAACTAATATTAAAAGACGGAAATATTTGGACTTTTTATTACCTCAAAATTTGGCAAGGGAAAATCCTAATAAGTTTTTGTATAGGCGCTCAGTTCTGCGCAATCCGGAAAACATTAATTTAGTAGTTAGAATGACTGCTTTTGCAATTCTAATTTCCTGGCTAGTGCAGAATTGGCTTTGGGCATTAGGCTTGTCCTGCTTAGTAGTATTCTTAACTATTTACCAATTAGTACCGATGGTTGATGAATTTGACACCAATGTCATGTATCGTGTTTATCCTATTGCGCGTACTAAACGAGGCTTAGACTTAGTCTCTGCACTTACTGGGATAATGTTGGTACAATGGTTGATTATTAGCATTTCATGGCTGATTACACTGCCTATTAGTTTGCACTTGTTTGAAGCAATGGGGATTTTAGTTGTTTTCAGTTACGCGGTATTAAGGTTATACTTACCAGCAAAAGTAAAGAAAAGGAAGTTGTAAATAAATGAGACTACGTAACAAACCGTGGGCTGTAAAACTTGTGCAAGAGCATCCAGAAAGTGTGATAGATCGTCCAGATCCAACCCAAAAGATTGATTGGTCAAAGCGGTTTGCTGACATTTCAAAACCATTAGAAATTGAAGTTGGTCCGGGTAAAGGGAAGTTTATCACCACAATGGCTGAAAAGCACCCTGAAAAAAATTTCGTTGCTCTTGAACTGCAGATGACCGCAGCTGGAATTATTTTACGGTCAAAACTAGCTCAAAATTTGCCTAATTTACAAATTTTATGCGCAGATGCTGCTAATATTGATTGCTTTTTTAAAAAACATAGTGCAAATACCATTTACCTAAATTTTAGTGACCCGTGGCCTAAAACCAGGCACGAAAAGAGAAGGTTAACCTATAAGACTTTTTTACAAAAATACCAAACCGTTTTACAAGAAAATGGTCAGATACAGTTTAAAACAGATAATGCAGGTCTTTTTGCTTACTCTCTTCAAAGTATGAATAATTATGGGATGCATTTTGATTTTGTTACAGTGGATCTGCATAATGAGAAAGAAGATATTTTAACTTCAAATATTGAAACCGAGTATGAGCACAAATTTGCCAGCCAAGGTAACCCAATTTATGCCTTGCATGCTGATTTTGGGGTAAAATAAGTAATAATAAGGATTGAGAGGTTTTTTCAAAATGGAACAAATAAAAGAATTAGATCAAAAAAAATTAGATGATATTACCAAAAATGGTCGTGTGGTTTTGGAATTTTCTGCTGGTTGGTGTCCAGATTGCCGCTTTTTGGATCCGTTTATGCCGGAGATTGAAAAAGATTTTTCTGACAGTAAATTTTATCAAATTGACCGTGACGGTTCTGTAGATGTAGCTAAAGAAATGAATATCATGGGTATTCCTTCATTTGTGGTCTACCAAGATGGTAAAGAAATTGGTAGACTAGTTAATAAGGACCGTAAAACTAAAGAAGAAGTTGAGAGCTTTTTGCGGTCACTGGACTAAGTGAAAGAGGATAATTGATTCATGATTACTAGTATTAATAAACGCAGCTATCCCAATACCTTAATTGTGATTTTAAGTCAGGATAAGGGCAAAAGTGAGTATGAAGAAAAAGGTGATGTCACACGTATTACTGATGAGGAAGGTAATGTGACCGGATATAATTTCTTCAATATCGACCAGGTAATTGATTATGACAAACTAGCAGACGGCCAAGTCAAGTTGACTAATGACGATTTAGCAGCATTAAATAAAAAGTTGGCAGAAGTTGGTTTTAATGATCAACTTGCTTATGGTAAACCAACGCTGGTTTACGGCTATGTGAAAAGCTGTAAAAAACATCCTGACTCTGATCACTTGCATGTGACCACTGTTGATGTTGGCCATGGTGAGGAACAGCAAATCGTCTGTGGTGCACCTAACATTGCTCAAGGACAAAAAGTAGTAGTTGCCTTACCTGGCACCTTGATGCCAAATGGTCAAATGATTTGGCCGGGTCAGCTGCGCCATGTGGATTCTTATGGGATGATCTGTTCAGCACGAGAACTAGGTTTGCCCCACGCACCACAAAAACGAGGAATTTTAGTAGTTCCAGACGATTTTGCTGTGGGAGACGCCTTTGATCCTGAAAAATGTGATGAACTTTTGGCAAGCGGGCAGATTAAATTATAAGATTAAAGGACTTTATCAAGTTATTGGTAGAGTCCTTTTTTAGTAATGCAAAGTAAGATTATGATTTTTCATGGCTTTTTAATGATTCTGCTCTTTTTTCGTTAGAAATGGTAAAATAAGAAACAATGATAAAAAATATGGAGCTTGGGAAATGTTAGATAAAAATAAGCAAATTTGGTTTATTGGAATTAAAGGAACGGGAATGGCTTCTTTAGCCTTAGTGTTAAACGATTTAGGCTTTCATGTTGCCGGTAGTGATATCAAAAAGTATACTTTCACACAAGAACCACTTAAAAAAGCAGGAATTAATGTAACAGAGTTTGATGCAAGTAATATCAAAGACTCGGGTCAGGTCATAATTAAGGGCAATGCTTTTAAAAATGATAACGTTGAAGTTAAAGCTTGTGAAGATAAAAATATAACTTGGCAAAGTTATCCTGATACCGTAGAAGAAATAATCAAGATGCATACTGGTATTGGTGTTTCAGGAACTCATGGCAAAACATCTACTACCGGTCTTTTAGCTCACGTTTTAGGTGAAGCAGCGCCCACGTCTTATCTGATAGGCGATGGTGAGGGTAAAGGAGTTAAAGGGTCACGCTTTTTTGTTTATGAAGCTGATGAATATCGCCGCCATTTTTTGGCTTATCATCCTGATTATCAAATCATGACCAACATTGATTTTGACCACCCGGATTATTTTAAAGACCAGGCAGATTATACTTCAGCCTTTCAAACTGCCGCTGATCAAACTCAAAAAGGTCTATTTGTATGGGGAGGTAATGACAGACTAAGACAATTGCATTCCGCCGTTCCCAAATACACTTATGGTTTTGAAAATGATGATGATTTCCAGGTGGTTGATGTCAACCGCACTACTGCAGGTTCAAGTTTTACGGTTTTGAGACAAGGTAAGAAGATAGGTGAATTTACAATTCATCTTTTTGGCGATCATAATATTTTGAATGCTACGGCCGTAATAGCAGTTGCTTATACCGAAAACATTCCTCTTAGAGATATTCAAACGGGTTTACTTACTTATCAAGGGGCCAAACGACGCTTTTCTGAAAAAGACTTTAAAGATATTAATATCATTGATGATTACGCCCATCATCCAACTGAAATGCGTGCGACAATTCAGGCTGCTAGGCAAAAGTTTCCTCATAAAAAACTAGTTGTCGTATTCCAACCACATACTTTTTCCAGAACGAAGAAATATGCGCAAGATTTTGCAGAAATTTTGCGCGGAGTGGATAAAGCATACATTACTCCCATTTATGCTTCCGCAAGAGAGGCAAATGGAGATATTTCAAGTAGTGATTTAGTAGCCGAAATTCCTGGCTCTGAAGTGATTGATCTTGATAATATTGCTGACCTAACGCAGAACAAAGACAGTGTCATTGTTTTCATGGGCGCAGGCGATATCCAGAAATACGAAGATGCTTTAGAAAAATTACTGTAATTTAACTTTATAGCTTTACTAGAACTCTAGTAAGGCTATTTTTTTGCGCAAATTTTATGATATCTTGTGAAAAATAATGAAATAAAATTAAATAAAATGAAAAATAATGATTGATAAATGGAAATAAATGAAATATAATAAAAATGTAAACGATAACAAACGAAAAGAGGACGAATTAATGAAAGAGATAAAAACTGCAACAAGGTTAAATGCTTACCTGCCACATTATGACAATAGGATTGATAAGGTTTTTGGTGAACTGAAAAAAGTTGGAATTAACTATGTAGATATTAATTTTCCACAACAGACTATCGGGATTCCGGCACGAGACATGAAGAAAATGTTAGACGAAAACGGTTTGCGTCCTAACGGAATGGAAATGAGATTTGAAGGTCATTACCTTAACGGTGATCTCGGGAATTTAAACGATAAGATCTATCAAGATGCAATTGAAATGTGTAAGCAGGCAGTGGATTATTGCCGAGAGATCGGTGGTTCAATGATTAATATCTGGAGTGCTCATGATGGTTTTGACTACAGCTTTCAAATTGATTATTTAAAGGTTTGGCATAGAATTGTCCAAGCTTGTCAAGAAATCGCAGATTATGCGCCTGATATTAAATTTAGTATTGAATACAAACCTTATGAGCCCCGTGCCTATGCTTTCGTTGACAGCATGGGAACCTTGGGAATGATTCTAAAAGATATCAACCGTAAAAACTTTGGCGTTCTTTTAGATTATTGTCACATGCTAATGAAACATGAAAACCCGGCTATGGGATCTGAAATTTTTGCCAGTCGTGGTGAATTATTTGGGGTTCATATTAATGACGGCTATGGTGTCCATGATGACGGGTTAATGGTCGGCACCGTTACTCCATTTAAAACCTTAGAATTTCTCTATTATATGAAAAAATATCACTTTGATGGCATGTATTATTTTGACACAGCTCCAGTAATCGAAGACCCTAGTCAAGAAACCAGTAAGAATATCGAAATGTTGAAATACTTTTTAAATCTACTTGACCGAATAGGCATGGAAAAAATAGACAAAGTGATTAATGAAAATGATGCAATTAAAGCAAGAGATTTATTGTTAGATTTTATAAAAAAATAACTATTTTAATTAAAAATTGTTTTTTTGGAGGCGAAAAATGGATTACAGAGAAACTGCACGAGGTATTTTGGATGCCGTTGGCGGACCAAGTAATATTTCTAATATGACACATTGTGCAACCAGGTTACGATTGAATTTAAAAAATGAAAATATTGATGATGCCAAAGTGAAGGCAGTAGATGGTGTAATTAATGTTTCAAAGGGTGGTGGACAATATCAGGTATTAATTGGTCTTGAAGTACCTAAAGTTTTTGATGAATTTGAAAAGCTTGTCAATGGTAGTACTGATAATGAAGTTAGTACGCAAATCAAACCTCATGGGTTTAAAGGATATGTCAATGCCTTATTTGCGGCAATTGCCGGTATTTTTTCACCACTGCTTCCAGCCCTTGCAGGTTCGGGAATTTTATATGGCTTACTTTTGTTTTGTAGCCAAATAGGATGGATCAGTCAGAAAAGTGGTACTTTTGTCATCTTGACTGCTGCTTCAAAAGCCGTATTTTATTTTTTGCCAATTCTGTTAGCTTTTTCGGCTGCGCGAAGATTTAAAGTCAGCCCTTACATTGCTGCATTAATTGCCGGCGCACTTTTATATCCAGATTTCATTCAATTAATGGGTACCCACGGCAACGGTGCAATGACTTCATTTTTGGGTATTCCAGTAGTTTTAATGAATTACAATTCAACAGTAGTTCCAATTCTAATTTCTATTTGGGCTTATTCATATTTGTATAAGTGGTTAGATAAACACGTCAGTAAAGATTTGGAGCTTGTGGTTGTGCCACTTGTTTGTCTTTTAGTTATGGTGCCTCTGACTGTAATTGTTATTGGTCCACTCGGTGTATATGGTGGTCAATTTGTTGCAGATGTAGTTAATTGGTTAATTAAAAATGTTCCACTGCTTGCTGGAGTAATTGTTGGTGGTGGATGGAGTTTCCTTGTATCTTTTGGAATTCACTGGGCTGTAAATCCAATAATGATTAATAACATTGCTACACAAGGCTTTGATTTTATTTGTCCATTAACCTTTGCTTGCAATTTTGGTGTTATTGGAGCTGCTATAGGAGTTTGGCTTAAAACGCGAAATAAAGAGCTAAAGAGCTTTTCTTTAACTGGAGTAATAACAATTTGCCTTTCTGCAATAATAGAACCAACACTATTTGGTTTACTGGTAAAAAACCGAAAAATATGGGCAGCACAAATGATTGCTGGTGCCGTTGGCGGAGCTTATCTAGGACTAACAAAGGTATTTACAAACGCATTCGTTTTTGGTTCGGTAACAACTTTTCCGGCTTTTGTAGCTAAAAATAGCAATAACTTCTTAAATGCGATGATAGGATTGGGGATTTCTGTAATTGTCGGAATCATTCTTGGTTTTATTGTTACCAAAAAAGATGAGCGTCTTGCTTAAAATAAAGTTAGATGGGGTATAATTAAGGAAGCAACACACTTATGCATATAAGGAGAAGAGAATAAATTGCTTCCGATAGAAAGACAAAATCAAATCTTAAAAATTTTAGAAAACAAAAATTTGAGCAAACTGGATGAACTTCATAAACAAATACCCAATGTATCTATTTCAACATTAAGAAGAGATATAAAAACTTTAGAAGATGAAGGAAAAATTGAATATTTATTTGGCGGAGCTGTTAGGCTAAGTGACGGCTCCGGAGAAGTCGAATTCACTAAAAAGGAACATAAGTACCAAAAAGAGAAAAAACAAATTGCTGTTTTAGCTGCCCAAGAGATTCATGATAGCAATGCAATATATGTAGATTCAGGTACAACATGTACTCTCCTGCTTGATAAAATAAAAAATAAGCGAATCACAATTTATACTACGAATACACAAGTATGCCATATTGTTGGTAATTTTAAGGCTGAAATAGTTTTAATAGGTGGCAATTATAACGGAGTCACTTCTTCACTTACTGGTGCATTAACCAACGATTTACTATCCAGGCTCCATTTTGATAAAGCGTTTTTTGGCATGAATGGTGTTGATATTAATAATGGATACACAACACCACAATTTGATGAAGCAATAAAGAAGCAGCTGATCGCAAAAAGAACTTCACAATCTTTTATATTAGCTGATTCAAGCAAGTTTGGCCTATCTTCAAATGTTCAGGCTTTAGAATTAAAAGACGCAATCCTAATTTCTAATGAAAATGACCCTCAAATTGCTAAAGAAACAAAGATTATTTGTCCGTAACTAAAACATAAAACTTAATTAAAATTATATTTAGTAGAAACATCAAACCCAATAGGAGTTTGATGTTTTTGTTTAAAGAAGGTTCTAAAAATCATATACAAAAGTGAAATAAGCAAAATCGGAAGTGATAATCTTAAGAGAGAAACCAAATATAACTAATTTGTTAAAAAATCGGTATTATGCAAGATGAATGGAAAAACTGTTAAAATGGTAGTTGAATAAAGAAACTTGGTTTAAATTTAAGGAGATCAAATGGCTGATAAAAAATTACTTTTAATTGATGGTAATTCAGTTGCCTTTCGTGCTTTCTATGCACTATACCGCCAACTTGAAAATTTTAGAAATCCTGAAGGATTGCACACAAATGCCATTTATACATTTAAAAATATGCTTGATGTCGTGCTGAATGACGTTGAACCTGACCATGTTTTGGTTGCTTTTGATGCAGGTAAAACTACTTTTAGAAATAAGATGTATGCTGACTACAAAGGTGGCAGACAAAAGACCCCATCAGAATTATCTGAACAGCTGCCGTACATTCAGGAACTTTTGCATGATTTGGGCTTGTCTACATATGAGCTTGATAACTATGAAGCTGATGACATTATTGGTACTTTTGTAAGTATTGGAGAAAAAGAGGGCTTTAAAGTCACGGTTGTTACGGGCGACAAGGACTTGACGCAGCTGGCATCTCCTCAAACCACTGTTATGGTTACTAAATCAGGGGTTTTAAACTTGGAAGCTTATACCCCTGAACACATGAAAGAAGTTAATGGTGTTACTCCAACTGAATTCATTGATATGAAAGCATTAATGGGTGATAATTCTGATAATTATCCTGGTGTTACTAAAATAGGACCCAAAAAAGCTTCGCAACTTATCCAGGAATATGGCTCAATAGAAAATTTATATGATCATATAGATGATATGAAGCCTTCTAAAATGAAGGAAAACCTGATTAATGATAAAGATAAGGCTCTACTGGGTAAAAAGCTGGCGACAATTGATCGTAATACCCCGTTAACCATTGGGATTGATGATGTAAAAAGGCGTGCAGTCGATTATCAAAAATTGCGCAGATTCTATGAAAAAATGAACTTTCGCAAGTTTTTAAGCCAGTTAGACCCTGAAAGTGCTGCTGGGCAAAAAGACCAACCAGTAAAAGATAATAAAGCAGTTGCTTTTACAGCGCTTGAAGAAAATGACATTAATAATTTTGCAGTTAAAGCTGGCCAAACTATTACTTTTTACTTAGGAATGTTGGGTGCCAATTATCATTTAGCGCAATTTGTTGGCTTTGCCATTAAGATAGATAAGCAAATATATGTGAGTCGCAATGTTGACCTGTTAAAAAAGCCGCAACTTAAGAATATTCTGGAAAATAAGCAAATTGCCAAAAATGTCTTTGATTTAAAACGAACTACAGTTGGTTTGAACCGATTGGGTATTCACGCTCGCTCTATTGATTATGATATGCTACTTGCTTCATATTTAATCAATAACGAAAATAATTCTGACGACATGGGTGAAATTTGTCGCATGTACGGTGATAATTCGGTTAAAAGCGATTATGATGTTTATGGCAAAGGTAAAAGCGTCCATATTCCAGAGGACGATCAGGTGTTGTTCAACCATTTGGCTGGCAAAATTGAAGCAATCGCAAACTTAAAAGATACTCTGCTGGCTAAACTAAAAGAACATGAGCAAGACGATCTTTTTGCCAATATTGAAATCCCTGTAGCCCGTGTTCTGTCTGTCATGGAAATAAACGGTATCAAAGTCCAAGCTGATACCTTAACGCAGCTCCAAGATGAATTTGCGGTTGACCTTAAGAAAATGGAAAAGCAAATTTATGATGAAGCCGGTGAAGAATTTAATATTAATTCACCTAAACAACTAGGTCATATTTTGTTTGAAAAAATGGGCTTAAAGCCTGTTAAAAAGACTAAAACCGGTTATTCGACTTCAGTTGATGTTTTGAATCAGTTAAAAGATGAAAACCCAATTATTGATCAAATTTTGACTTACCGGCAAATTGCTAAAATCCAGTCAACTTACGTCAATGGCTTACTGGATGTTATCCAAAAAGACGGTCGGGTTCATACCAGGTATTTACAAACATTGACTGCTACTGGTCGTTTGTCCTCAGTTGATCCTAACTTACAAAACATTCCTACCAGAACGGAAGAAGGAAAGCAAATTAGAAAAGCCTTTGTGCCAAGTGAACCAGATGGCTACATTTTCTCTTGTGACTATTCTCAAATTGAATTACGAGTCTTAGCACAGGTTTCCGGTGACGAACAAATGCAGGAAGCTTTCAGAACGGGTTATGACATCCACGCTCATACGGCTATGAAAATTTTTCATCTGAAATCAACTTCTGACGTTACGCCGTTAATGCGTCGCAGAGCAAAAGCGGTAAACTTCGGTATTGTCTATGGTATTTCTGATTATGGCTTATCTAAAAATCTCAATATCAGTCGCAAACAAGCTAAGGAATTTATTGATAATTACTTTGAACAATATCCGCAAATTAAGGATTATATGGATAAGGCAGTTCAAGTTGCCCGTGAAAAAGGCTATGCCGAAACAATTATGCACAGAAGGCGCTATTTACCTGATATTCATGCCAAGAATTATAATGTGCGGTCATTTGCGGAAAGAACTGCGATTAACTCACCAATTCAAGGTTCAGCTGCAGATATTATCAAGATTGCGATGATTAATATGCAGAAAAAATTGGATGAGATGCATCTTAAAACTAAGATGGTGGTTCAAGTTCATGATGAATTGATTTTTGATGTACCAAAAGATGAATTAGAAACAATTAAAAAGATTGTGCCAGAAGTTATGCAGTCTGCTGTGAGACTTGATATTCCTCTTGTAGCTGATTCTGGTTATGGTCACAATTGGTTTGATGCTAAGTAAGGAGTAATTTTAATGCCCGAAATGCCAGAAGTTGAAACTGTCAGGCGGACACTACTTCCCTTGATTAAGGGAAAAACGATTAAAGAAGTAACTGTTTGGTATCCTAAAATAATAACTGGTGATGCAAAAGAATTTAAAAAGCAGTTAGCTGGTAAAAGAATAGAAACAATTGATCGTTATGCTAAGTATTTGCTTATTCGTCTTAGTGGTCATTTAACTGTGGTATCGCATTTACGCATGGAAGGTAAATATCGTTTAGTCAAAGTAAATACCAAAAAAGATAAACATGATCATGTGCAAATTGTTTTTAACGATAATTCTGCTTTGCGTTACAATGATGTGCGTAAGTTCGGGCGCATGCAGTTGATTACAACGGGCACAGAGAAAGAAAGTACCGGTATTGGCAAATTAGGCGCTGAACCAAATTCACAGGCGTTTACAGTTTCATACTTGCAAAAAGGCCTAGCTCGTAAAAAGAAAAATATCAAAAATACCTTGCTTGATCAGTCAGTTGTGGCCGGTCTTGGTAACATTTACGTAGATGAAGTTTTGTGGGAAACAAAAATTCACCCATTAAGTATGGCTAATAGTATCCCAGCAAAAAAAGTAGCAGAACTGCATGATAATATTAATTCGTTGATAGAATTGGCCATAGCAGAAAGGGGCACTACTGTTCATACATATCTTGATGCTAATGGCAAGACCGGCGGTTTTCAAAAAATGTTGCAGGTCTATGGTCATAAAGGCGAACCTTGTGAACGTTGCGGAACCCCTCTTGAAAAAATTAAAGTAAACGGCCGGGGCACTACTTTTTGCCCTAAATGTCAGGTGATTTATAAATGACAACTATTTTGGGCTTAACTGGTGGAATAGCCAGCGGCAAAAGCACAGCAGATATCTTTTTTAAAGAAAAGCACATACCCGTGATAGACTGTGACCAAATAGCTCATGATATTTTAAATGTTGGTAATAAAGGTTATGAATTGGTTAGAAAACAGTTTGGTCTCCAAATAATTAATGAAGATCAATCAATCAACCGATCAGTTTTAGGCCAAATGGTTTTTAATGACGCAAAGCAGCTTGACATTCTTAATAAAATTACCCATCCGTTGATTTTTAAAGAAATACAAGCTAAAATTGCGCTAAACAAGGTTGCTAAAAAGCCTTTAATTATTGTAGATGCACCAGTTTTGTTTGAAGCAAATGGTCAAAAATATTGTGACTGCACTTTATTAATTGCAATACCTGAATCTTTGCAGTTAAAGCGGCTGATGTTAAGGGATCATTTAAGTAAAGATGCTGCTTTGAAACGTATTCGCAGTCAGATGTCCTTGTCTCAGAAAGAAAAACTAGCTGACTTTGTAATTAATAATGTTGGTACAAAGCAAGATCTGAAATATCAACTTGAGCAGTTGCTTCTTAAAATAAAAGAGGAGTATTAATATGGAATGTCCTAATTGTCATAAAAATGCATCAAAAGTAATAGATTCTCGCCCCAGTGATGAAAATCGTGCAATCAGACGACGGCGTGAGTGTGAAAACTGTGGCTTTCGTTTTACTACGTTTGAAAGAGTCGAGACGACACCACTACTGGTAATCAAAAATGATGGCACTCGTGAACCTTTTAACCGGAAAAAAATTTTACACGGCGTCATGGCTGCGGGACAAAAGCGTCCTATATCTAGTTCGCAATTTGAAGAATTAGTTGATCATGTAGAAAACAAAGTACGTCAGCAAGGAGTTAGTGAGATTTCTTCCAAAAAGATTGGTCAATTAGTAATGGATGAACTGGCTAAAATTGATGATGTCGCTTATATTCGTTTTGCCTCTATTTATCGTGAATTCAAAGATATGTCCAGCTTCATGAAAACCATGGAAGATATGATTGCGAAAAGGGAGAAAGGTAATTAATTATGTTTGAGACAAATGATCCCAAACAACCATTTTTCATTGCTAACACGGTGGATATTTTTCCGAAGGATTTACGGGTTTTAATCAAATTATACCAGCCGCTCATAGGATCTCTGGCGCTGGCAGTTTATTTAAGCTTAAATGAAGACTATAATCCGCAAGCGATGCTCTCTGATGCCAAAGGTCTCTATTTTTTGCAGGAGCAAGCCGACTGCGATATCAAAAAATTATTTCCCGCGTTGCATAAACTTGAAGCTGTCGGTTTAATTGAAAGCCATTTGCTTGCTAACCAAATTATGGGTCAGGTTTTATGTTTTAAACTTAAAAGTGTTCCTTCCAGCAGTGAGTTTTTTACCACCGCACTTTTAGCAAGTTTATTAAAAGAAAAAGTGGGTGTTACAGCCTTTAATAAATTGAGCCATGAGTTTGCTAGAGAAACTAAGCAAAGTCAAAGCAGCATCAGTGGAATTAAGGAAGCACCTAACGTATCTGCATCCTTTATGGAAGTTTTTCATTTACCTGACCAAGAAGCAATTGATCCTTCTATTGATGTGAAAAAAGCTGCTAAAGAAAACAGTTCTGTTTCTAAAGCTTTTGCTACCGTCAATGATCAAGAGCATATTGACTGGGATTTTATGAAGCAGCAATTTGAAATTTATCAAATCGCGGGCAGCGAAATTGATCAGAATGAAGATGCTATTCGAGCTGTTATGCGCATGTACGGACTTTCCGAGCAAGAATTTGTTGATGAAGCAATACCTTGCTTACATGGTGATTATCATTTGAATATGCGTCAAATTAAGCAATCTATCGCTAACAGTATTCATGGAACTGATACGCGCCGGCATTTGCCAAAAAAAGAAGAACTAACAGACAAGCTTGTCAATAATAGTCACTTAAATGAAGATGAACAGCAGCTATTGCAGAAAGCTCAATCTGATACTCCAGCCCAGTTTTTGTATCATTTAAAAACTGAACGGAATGATTTTGTTGATGCCAGTGAATATCAAGTGCTTGATAATTTATATAACGATAAGGGAATACCGGCAGAATTGCTTAACGTTTTGACTTATGCTTGTTTAAAAAGTGGTCCTAATATCTCTTTTCGCCTGGCAAATAAAATACTTCATGATTGGCTGCAACACGGGGTAAAGACTGCAAGTCAAGCTTTGGAATACATGGACAAGAGAAAAAGGGCACAAAAGCAAAGAAGCAATCGGTATCATGCTTATACTGCCAGAAAAACGGTTGAAAAGGGCACTGACTGGAACAAGCAAAAGCCAAAGGTAAAATCGGATGTTTCCAGTGCAGAATTAAAAGAATTTTTCAAGAATTTTGAAGATCAAAACGGCATGAAGTAGGTGAAATAAAATGCAACCCATCAAAAAACTTATGGTTAAAGGACAAACAGCTAAAGCAGATGAGGAAAGTACAGCTAAAATTAAGCAAAAAGTATTGGCTGAACCCAAAGTGCAACAATTTATCAGCCAGCACCAAGAGCAGCTTAACGACAGCATAATTGATAAAAGTCTGCCCAGCCTGTTTGAATTTTATCTTAGCCAACATAAAAAAGATCCGGTAACTCAAGGATACTATCCTGATTTAATCATGAATAAAAATGCCATTAGTCTCAAGTTTGTTCCTGAGGACAGTAAGCTGATTCATGATAGGGAAATTAGTATCAAGAAACACTTGCGCTTAATTAATTTACCTGAGGGATTGCATGATATTCGTTTGAGTCAAATTGAATTGACTCCCGCAAGAAAAGAAGTAATGGCAGCTATTCAAAAGTTTTTATATCATTATGCGCGAGATATTCATCAAAAGGGCTTATATTTATCAGGTAATTTTGGTATTGGTAAAACCTATATATTGGCGGGACTGGCAAATCAGGTTGCTGCTATGAACAAATATGTTGTTTTTTTGCATGTTCCTACTTTCATTGCCAGTCTGGCAAGTCATTTTAATGATAATAGTTTGCAAGATGAAGTTCAAAAAATTGCAAATTGCGATTTGTTAATACTTGATGATATTGGTGCGGAAAATTTGAGTCAGTGGTCACGCGATGAAGTTTTAGCGGTAATTTTACAAGCAAGAATGGATAATGTTTTGCCAACCTTCTTTTCGTCCAATTTTGCTATGAATGACTTAGAAGATCATTTTAAAGAGACCAAAAATGCCATTGAACCAGTAAAAGCTGCCAGATTAATGGAAAGAATACATTCTCTAGCCACTGAAATTGTAATTTCTGGGCACAACCGGCGGCATTAGTGACTAAAAAGTCTAGTTTGAATTTTTTTAATGAAAATATACTTGCATTAAAAAATTATTGGGTTATAATTAACTGCAATGAATGAACATGTTGTAATACGATTCAGAGAGAGAAGCATTATTCTGGAAGCTTCCATTAGTGTTACAACCCACTCATTCGTACCTGAAATTAAAAAATGGGTTGGATCCGTTATAATCTTGAACGAGATAGTCTGGAGTCCAGACTAAATTTTGGGTGGAACCACGTTAATTAACGTCCCAGTGCTTAACTGCACTGGGATTTTTTTATTTATTTGATTTTGGAGGAAAAAATGAGTTTTGCAATTACTTTGCCGGATGGTTCTAAAAAGGAATATGAAGATGCAATATCAGTTTCTGCTTTAGCACATGACATAGGTACATCCTTAGGTAAGGCTGCTATTGGAGCAAAAGTAAACGGTCAAGTTGTTTCTTTGGACTACGAATTAAATAAAGATGCCGAAGTTGCAATTATTACAGACAGGGATGAAGCAGGCTTAAATATTTTACGGGCTACGGTAGCTTTTGTATTTGAAGCAGTTGCTAAAAAAGCTTATCCTGAGATTCATTTTGGTGAGCATGCGGCGAATGAAGATGGATTTTTGGTTGATACTGACAAGGAAAACCAGATTAAAGTTAACGAACTTCCGGAATTAGAGAAAGCAATTAAAAAGGTTATTAAAGCTGGAAATAAAATTGCATCTTCTTCCATGTCAAAAGCGGAATTATCTGAAATTTTTAAAGATGATCCGTATAAGAGTGAATTGCTAAAAGCAGAAAAAGATGACCAAATTCATGTATACAAGCTGGGAGACTTCATCGACTTTGGCTTCGATGCGTTACTGCCTAATACAGGAAAGATTAAGCAGTTTAAATTATTATCTGTTGCTGGTGCTTATTGGAAGGGCCAATCTTCTAACCCAATGCTTCAAAGAATTTCCGGTACAGCCTTCTTTAAAAAAGCTGACTTAGATGCCGATATTAAGCGTCGTGAAGAAATTAAAGAACGCGATCACAGAACAATTGGCCGAGATCTTGATTTATTCTTTGTAGATCCCAAAGTTGGAGCTGGTTTACCTTACTGGATGCCAAAAGGTGCCACGATTCGCCGAGTAGTTGAACGTTACATCATTGATAAAGAGGTCGCTGACGGTTACCAACACGTTTATACCCCAGTGCTTATGAACGTTGACGCTTATAAAACATCAGGCCACTGGGCACACTATCGTGATGACATGTTTCCACCGATGGATATGGGTGACGGGGAAATGCTTGAATTGCGACCAATGAATTGTCCGTCCCACATTCAAATCTATAAGCATCATATTCGTTCATACCGCGAGTTACCAATTCGCATTGCGGAACTGGGTATGATGCATAGATATGAAAAATCTGGTGCTTTGTCAGGTTTGCAACGCGTAAGAGAAATGACCTTGAATGATGGTCATACATTTGTAACCTTAGACCAGGTTCAAAGTGAATTCTCTAAGATTTTGACTTTAATTCTGGATGTATACAAAGATTTTGACATTACCGATTACTACTTCAGACTTTCTTATCGTGATCCGAAGAATACTAAGAAGTATTTTGCCAATGATGAAATGTGGGAAAGAAGTCAGTCAATGCTGAAAAAGGCAATGGATGATATGGGCCTTGATTACGTTGAGGCTGAAGGTGAGGCTGCATTCTACGGTCCTAAACTTGATATTCAGACTAAGACTGCTTTAGGCGCTGATGAGACCATGTCCACTATCCAACTGGACTTCATGCTCCCTGAACGCTTTAACTTAACTTATGTTGGTCAAGATGGTGAAGAGCATCGTCCAGTTATGATTCACCGTGGTATTGTTGGAACTATGGAGCGTTTCATTGCTTACTTGATTGAAATATACAAGGGTGCTTTCCCAACCTGGTTAGCTCCAGTTCAAGTTGAAGTAATCCCTGTTAACCTCGACGCTCATTCAGATTACGCTAAGAAAGTTCGTGATGAGCTCAATAAGAGAGGCTTTAGAGCTGAAGCTGACTTACGCAATGAAAAATTAGGCTACAAGATTCGTGAATCACAAACACAAAAAGTACCGTATACTCTTGTTTTAGGTGACAAAGAACTCAAGGACAACAGTGTTAACGTTCGCCGCTATGGTACTGAAGAAGAAGTAGCAAAGAGTTTTGACGAATTTATTCGTGAAATTGAACAAGATGTTAAATCATATTCACGCAATGAATAAAAGAGTAAAAGCTAATAAAAATAGTTTATATAGATGGCAGAAATAATTTGATAACTTAAACCATAATATAAAACCGCTAAAATTTGCACGTCGAGTAACAAAATGTAGTGTTGACGGGATGCACTTTTGATTAATTAATCAATTGATAAGAAATAGGTTGGATAGTTAAATTAAAACTGCTAAAAGGAGCATTAATTATGTCAATGGTAGAATTTCATGACGTGCAGAAATTTTATGGCAAATTTCACGCGTTGCATAATATCAATTTACAGATCGATAAAGGTGAAACTGTTGTTTTGATTGGACCTTCTGGTTCTGGTAAAAGTACACTTATTAGAACAATAAATCGGTTAGAATCAATTCAGGGTGGCAAACTGATAGTCAACAATCAGGATTTATCCAATCCCAAGACTGATTCAAACAGGTTGCGCCAAGATGTGGGAATGGTTTTTCAACATTTTAATCTCTATAAAAATAAAAATGTTTTGGAAAACGTCATGTTGGCGCCCAGAATTGTAAGTCATTTACCGGAAGACGAAAATAAAAAGCAAGCAATGCATCTGCTTGATATGGTTGGCATGGCAGATAAGGCCCAAAATATGCCGGCGCAAATATCCGGTGGACAAAAGCAACGTGTCGCTATTGCTCGGTCTTTAGCAATGCATCCCAAATTATTACTATTTGATGAACCAACATCAGCACTTGATCCGGAAATGATTGATGAAGTGCTACAAGTAATTAAAAAGGTAACATCAGCCAGCGATATGACTTCTTTGATTGTGACTCACGAAATGGGCTTTGCTAAAGAAGTAGCTAATCGCGTTATCTTTATGGATCAGGGTCAGATTGTGGAAGATGATGACAGTACATCCTTTTTTAAGCAGCCTAAAACAGATCGTGCTCAACAATTCTTAAGCAAAATAATAGCGCATTAAGATGGAGGGCATTATCATGAAAAAAATAATTTGCTCAATCTCACTATTAATAGGAATGCTCTTTTTATCTGGTTGCGGTAATAAAGTTGCCGATCAATCAGCTTTAAAAAATGTTCGTTCATCCAATACTATTACTTGGGCTGTTGAGGGTGATAAAAAGCTATTTAGTTTAATTGATATCAGAGATGATAAAGAAAAAGGTTTTGATATTGATATGGCTAAAGCTATTACCAAAGAAATTTTAGGTCCTAAAGGACAAGCTCGCTTTACTCTTGCCACTTCACAATCAAGAATACCTTTGCTGAAAAACGGAAATGTTGATGCGGTAATTGCCACCCTAACAATTACTCCAGAAAGAGCCCAAGTAATCAGTTTTTCTAAATCATATTTTCAGGCCGGTAAATCTTTTCTTGTTCCTAAAGGATCAGATATTAAAAAGCCCAGTGATCTTAATGGCAAAACTGTAATCGGGATCGTTGGCGATAACTCAGTTGAGGCTGTAAAGAAAGTTGCCCCCAGAGCAAAAGTTGTCGCTATGCAAGATTATGGTCAAGCAGTATCAGCTTTGAAATCTCATCAAGGCGACGCTTTGACCAGTGATAATGGTATTTTATATGGTCTAGCAGCACAAAGTCCTGATAGCCTTGAAGTAACTGGAGGAACTTATACTAAAGAACCTTATGGTATTGCAGTAAATAAAAATCAAGAACCTTTTCATAGAGCAATAAATCGAGCTATTGACAAGATTCAGAAAAGTGGAGAATACAATCGCTTAATCAAAAAGTGGTTCGGTCAAGTTCCTGGTTTTAACTATAAGGAGATGTATATTAAATGATTCGGATCTTCAATGATTTTAGTAGTCAACTATTCGCAGGGTTCGGCTGGACTATTTTATCAAGCTTGTTAACATTAGTATTTAGTCTGATTTTTGGTGTTTTATTAGCTCTATTAGAAGTTATTCCGAATAAAACAGCTAATAGGATTGGCAGGATTTACGTTGAAATCTTTCGTAATATTCCATTATTGATTATCGTAATGTTCTTTTATCTAATAGTACCTAAATATTTTGTTCAAATTGACGGTTTCACCGCTGGAACTATTGGTCTGTTCCTATATACCTCAGCTTTTATTGCGGAAATTATTCGTTCAGGTATTCAGTCGGTATCTCAAGGTCAAATGGAAGGTGCCAGGTCAACCGGTATGACTTATAGTCAGGCTATGCGTTATGTAATCTTACCTCAAGCACTTAAGATTGTTATTCCACCGCTTGGTAATCAATTTGTTAATTTAATTAAAGATTCTTCAATACTGGCTTTTGTCGCAGGTTTTGATTTAATGTATCAAGCCAATGCAATTGCATCTGTAACTTTTGATACATTTAACAGCTACTTTGTAATCGGCATATTATATCTGGTAATTACTATGCCACTAAGTTATTACATGCGGCACTTGGAAAAGAAAATGGCGTAGGGAGGCGACTTAAAATGCAAACATGGATTGATGCTCTATCATGGTTAAACTTTGGTTTTTTGTTAAAAGGTCTGGCTGTTACACTATTTATTTCGGTTTTTGCAATTGTATTGAGTTTCATTTTAGGTTCAGTCCTAGGAATAATTCGCTATGCTAAGATTAAATTTGTTTCGGCAATTGTAGGTTTTACTATTGATTTAGTTAGAAATCTGCCTTTATTATTAATTATCTTTTTTACATATTTTGGCCTACCAAATATTGGCCTCAGGCCAGGGGCAATTTTATCAGCAATTATTGCTATGACAATCTTTGAGTCCAGCATGATTGCAGAAATTGTCCGCTCTGGTATTCAATCAGTAGCAATTGGCCAAATTGAAGGAGCCAGATCAACCGGGATGACATTTGTGCAGTCATTATGGCATGTGGTTTTGCCACAGGCCTATCGGCACATGATACCTACTATTATTGGACAGTTTGTTTCTTTAATTAAGGATACTTCTTTAGCAACTATTATTGTTGTCCCTGAACTTATGCAACATGCGCAAGTCATCTATGGTCAAAATGCTAATTATATTGTGCCAATGTTTGCGGCTTTAACGCTTTTATATTTTATCATCTGCTTTACATTATCTGTAGTTGGTAATAAACTTAATAAGCGTTTAGTATAAATAAAGCAAAAACTTTATTTTGAGATTTATCTTATTGACACGTATACTGAAGACGAGTATAATCATTTTAGTTGAGAACAAGAAGAAGCTTCCCGCTTCTCGCCTAAGTTAAGTTGACCTCTAGGCTGATCGATATTTTCTGTTGATTAAGGGCGGGTAAAGTTTACCCGTCTTTTTCTTGTCCTCAGATTAACACGGAGGTGAAGAATTATTCCAAGGAATTTGATATTGAACGATCAAATTCGCGCTCGCGAAGTTCGTTTAATTAATGAAGATGGTGAACAAGTTGGTGTTGTTACTAAAACTGAGGCTTTACGCCAAGCAAGTGTTGCAAATTTAGATTTAGTTCTAATTTCGCCTAATGCCAAGCCACCTGTTGCTCGTATCATGGACTATGGCAAATACCGTTTCCAGCAACAAAAGAAGGTTAAAGAGTCCCGTAAAAAGTCTAAAACGGTCAGTGTCAAAGAAATCCGTTTAAGTCCAACGATTGAGGGTAACGATTTTAACACTAAGTTAAAACATGCGCGTAAATTTATCACTAAAGAAGGTGCTAAAGTACGCGTTTCGATCAGGTTCAGAGGTCGAGCAATCACTCATAAGGAACTAGGTCGTGAAGTATTGGAAAAAATGGCTGAAGCTACATCCGATATTGCTACTGTAGTTAGCAAACCTAAGATGGAAGGCCGTTCAATGTTCTTAATGCTCGCTCCGAAGAGTGACAAAAATAATTAGTTAATTTGGAGGAATTAGAAAATGCCAAAAATGAAAACCCACCGCGCTTCTGCTAAGCGTTTTAAGAGAACTGCTTCTGGTCAATTAAAGCGTCATCACGCTTTTACCGGCCACCGTTTCCACGGCAAGACTAAGAAACAACGTCGTCATTTGAGAAAGGCTGCAATGGTTTCACGCAGCGACTTGAAGCGCATCAAACAGATGCTCTCTCAAATGCGTTAATTACATCAATCAAACGATATTTAGGAGGAATTTTAGATGCCAAGAGTTAAGGGTGGAACAGTTACACGTAAACGTCGTAAAAAGATTATGAAGCTTGCCAAGGGTTACCGTGGCGCAAAGCATATGCAATTTAAGGCTGCAAGTACACAGTTATTTGTATCTTACAGATATGCATTTCGTGACAGAAGAAGACGTAAGAGCGACTTCAGAAAGTTATGGATTGCCAGAATCAATGCTGCAGCAAGACAAAATGATATTTCATATTCTAAGTTAATGCACGGCTTGAAATTAGCTGGTGTTGATATTAACCGTAAGATGTTAGCTGATATTGCTTATAACGATTCAAAGACCTTTGCAAAATTAGCAGAAACTGCTAAGAAGGCTTTAAATTAACCAAAATAGCGCTTATGGCGCTGTTTTTTTTATGTCAAAATTTAGCACTTGCAGCTGATAATTTGGTATATTAAACTAGTGCAATGGATATGATGAAGGGAATTTTGCATGTTATTCAGACCTCGCTATACGATTGATACAATTTATCATTTAAATACTGCTGAGCTGCATAAAATGGGCATCAAAGCTGTTTTTTCAGATTTAGATAATACTCTTTTGGCTTGGAACGAGTTTGAAACTGCAGAAAAAATGAATAGTTTCAATAAGAAGTTAGAGCATGCTAAAATTAAGCTTGTTGTAATTTCTAATAACAATGCTGAAAGAGTGGGTAAAGTATTGAATCCTTATCATATAGACTTTGTTGCCAAATCCAAAAAGCCACTGCCTTTTGCGATCACCCGCAAAAGGAAAAGTATGGGTTTAAGAAAAGAACAAGTCATGATGGTAGGTGATCAGTTAATTACTGATATTCAGGCAGGAAATCTAGCTGGGGTAGAATCGGTGTTAGTAAAACCTCTTATTGAAACTGATAAATGGAATACCCGAATTAATCGTTTTTTTGAAAAAATTATTTTTTTCCTTTTGGGCTTATCACATCCCGTTAAATTTAAGGAGACTATAAAAAATGGATGACCAAATTATATGTATTGGTTGTGGTGCTGTTCTTCAATCTGATAATGTAGAAGAAGCCGGTTATCTTCCGGCTGCACGTTTAAAGCAGGCAAGAGAAAGCAAAGATGAGGATAATGACGTTTATTGTCAACGTTGCTTTCGTTTGCGTCATTATAATGAGATTATGCCAGTCAAAGCGGACAATGATGACTTTTTAAAGTTATTGAATTCGTTAGCAGAAAAAAAAGCTTTGGTCGTTAATGTGGTAGATCTGTTTGATTTTACTAACTCTTTGCTTTCGGCTCTCAAGCGCTTTATAGGTAATAATGATTTTATTTTAGTGGGCAATAAATTTGATCTCTTTCCCCAGAATTCTCGTCAAAGCAAAATTAAAGATTGGATGAGGCAAGAGGCTAATAGAATGGGATTATACCCTAAAAAAATCTTTTTGGTCAGTGCTAAAAATAAAAAGAACTTGCCGGAATTAATAAGTTACCTAGATCATAATTCCCGAGATCAAGATGTCTACTTTGTCGGAACGACTAATGTTGGAAAGTCAACTCTTCTTAATGCTATTATTGAGCAAATGGGTGATATTCAAAATTTGATTACTACTTCACGTTTTCCCGGGACCACGCTTGATAAGATTGAAATTCCGCTAACGAATGGTCACTTTTTAGTTGATACACCAGGTATTTTGACTAAGAATCAGTTGGCCACGCACTTAAACACCCAGGAACTGGAGTTAATATCGCCTCAAAAACAGCTTAAGCCGGTTACTTTTCAGCTTAGTCCGGGAAACAGTTTATTTTTGGCTGGTCTGGGCAGAGTTGACTATTTAAAAGGAAAAAAAGCAAGCTTTACAGTTTATGCAGCACGCGGATTGTATATTCACAGAACTAAAACCGAAAACGCGGACAGCTTTTACGAAAAGCATATTGGTGAATTACTTAGTCCACCTGCCAAAAGTGATAAGCTGCCTCTTTTAAAGGGTCAGGAATATCATACTGGTAGTAAAAGCGACTTGCTTTTTGGCGGAATTGGTTTTATTACAGTTCCTGCAGATTGTTTAGTTAAAATTTATACACCTGGTAAAATCGGACTGGGTATTAGACGAGCTTTAATTTAGAGGATATAATGATTGCTATTGCAAAAAATTATCAAAAAACACCTACTGTGGCTGTAGCGGAAGAAAAATTGACACCTAAAAAGGGTCGCCAGATCGGAATTTTTGGTGGCACTTTTAATCCTATTCATATCGGCCATTTGATAGTGGCTGAACAGGTATTGACTAAATTACACTTAGATGAAATTTGGTTTATTCCTACTAATGTGCCCCCGCTAAAAAATGAACCCAGTGTTTCTGCTCAAGATAGGGCAAATATGTTGGAGTTAGGTACTCAAGACAATCCCCGTTTTCAGGTAAAACTGTTTGAATTATATCGTGGAGGAGTATCTTATACTGTAGACACATTAAGATATTTACGTGAAACTCAGCCTGAAAACCATTATTACTTGATCATGGGTAGTGACCAAGTCAATAATTTAGGTGAATGGAAGGAACCGACAAAGTTGGCTCAATTAGCAACCTTAGTGGGTGTTCAAAGGGCTGGTTATCCTCAGAAAGCAAAATTGCCGATGATTTGGGTTGATTCTCCAGCTATAGATATTAGTTCGACTTTGATTAGACAAACGATTGCAATTGGAGGTTCAATCAGATATCTGGTACCTGATACAGTTAGAAATTATATTCATAAAAAGGGTTTATATCATGACTGATTTAGTATTTAAGAAAACATATTCTTCTTTATCAAGTTCTGAAATTATTGCTAAGGAAAAGAGCAATATGACTGCTGACCGCTTTGAACACTGTATAGGAGTCAGTAAAACTGCACGTAAATTGGCCGAGCTTAATCACTATGATGTAGATAAGGCAGCTTTAGCCGGGTTTATTCATGATTATGCTAAACAAGTTGCAGTTGATGAATATCGTGAAGTGATTAAAACACAAGGCTTCGATCAGGACCTGTTAAATTGGAATCGGAGCATTTGGCACGGTATTGTTGGTACCTATTTTATCCAAAGAGATTTAAAGATTAATGATCCGGAAATACTAACTGCAGTCCGCAAACATACTACTGCTGACGTTGAAATGACAACTTTAGATAAAATTGTGTTCATGGCTGATTATATTGAACCAGGCAGATCATTTCCAGGTGTTGAAGAAGCGCGTAAAATAACTTATGCTAATATTAACCAGGGAGTTGGCTACCAGTTAGCACACACTCTTAAATTTTTAATTGACAAAAGGAATAAAATCTATCCCCGTACTTTAGACGCATATAACGTTTGGGGTATTAATGAATAAGGAGAAAAATGACTAGCAAAGAATTATTGACTTTTACTTTAAAAGCAATTAGCGACCGTCATGGAGAAGATACAGTAGCTTACGATATGCAAGGACATAGTATTTTAGCAGATTATTACGTAGTTACTAGTGCGGGCTCAAACAGACAGTTGCACGCAATAGCCAATGCAATTATTGACGAAGCTCACAAACATAATTATTATGATTACCGTGTTGAAGGTACGAGTGAATCCAACTGGCTTTTACTTGACTTGGGCGATGTTGTCGTAAATGTTTTTACTGAAGATGCTCGTGATTTTTATAATGTTGAAAAATTATGGGTCAATGGTAAAAAATTAGAATTAAAGGAAGATTAGCTAACCATGAGTGTAGTTGGGATCATTGCAGAATATAATCCCTTTCACAGTGGGCATGAATTCTTAATGAATCAGGCTCGTTATATAGCTGGAAGCAAAGACCCGATCATTGTCGTCATGTCTGGAAATTACGTTCAACGCGGCGAAATGGCAATAATGGATAAGTGGACTCGCGCCCAGACAGCACTTGCTAGTGGCGCTGACTTGGTATTTGAACTGCCATTTTCCACTTCAGTTGAGCCTGCAGATTTATTTGCACTCGGCAGCATCGACCAATTGGTAAAAGTGGGCGTTACTGATTTAATTTTTGGAGTTGAAGATGCTACTCAAAATTATGCTTATTTGGGTAGTAAAATTGCGGAAATTCCTCAAAGTCACATGGACTTTAATGATTACAGTCAGACTTATTCAACTCAATATAATCAGATGGTAGCACGTGAAGTTGGTCATGAAGTTAGTGAACCTAATGCGATTTTGGCTTTAGCTTATGCAGTAGCCAACCATAATTTAGGTACTCCTCTAGTTTTACATCCAATTAACCGCATCGGAGCAGGTCATGACGATGTTTTACAAAGTAATAAGGTAGTTCAAAGCGCAAGTGCAATTCGCAATATGATTTTGCATAATGAAGTTAGTTCTACATTAGAAGAATGGATGCCTAAAAAAGAAGTAAAATTACTTTTTAAACAAAAAAATTATCCCAATTGGAATCTGCTGTTTCCATTTTTAAAATACAGGTTAGAATCCTCTTCAATTTCAGAATTGCAGAATATATATCAGATGAGTGAAGGCCTGGAATATAAAATGAAGCAGGAGATACATACTGCACAAACGTTTACTGAGTTTTTACGTAGAGTAAAATCGAAACGGTATACGTATTCACGCTTGCGTCGACTAAGTTTATATACTTTGATGAATGTGACCCAAGAGGATATGATTGACAGTTTTAATCATGAATCACTTTTGCTATTGGGATACAGTAAAGTAGGTAGGAAATATCTTAAACGGATTAGAAATGAAACCCCTGCAGATATCATTTCTAAAGTTGATCAAAAAAATACTCAAAGTGGCTCAATGAGGCTGCAACTTCGAGTTGACCGCTTTTTTGAACAACTGCTGCAAGTGGATCAAAACTTTGGCCGTCGTCCATTGGAGGTCTAAATGTTAAAACTGAATTATTCGCAGATCAAATATAGTAAGGAACCTGTAACTCATATTGAATGTGATTTGCAGGTAGCAGATGATTTCATTAAGCGAAGTCATGGTTTAGTCTATCAAGTTGATAGAGTTTTAGTGACAGGAGATTTATTTTATAATCAACCATTTGTCACTGGCAATTTTCAGGTACAAGCAGATCTTATAGTACCATCCAGTCGCAGCTTAGATCCTGTTAAGTTTAAAGAAGATTTTCATTTTAGTGAAAATTATACAGATGTTGAGATAGCTAAAGAAGAGATTGATGAGAGTGATATTCCGATTGTCAAAGTCGAGCACGAAGTTATTGATCTGCAAAAAGCAATTGAGGATAACATTTTACTAAATATCCCAACAACAATTTTAACTACCAATGAGCAAGAACAGGGCATTTATCCTGAAGGAAAAGGTTGGAGAGTCATTTCGGAAAAAGATTTTAAAAAAAAGAAAGATGATCAAATCAATCCTGCTTTTGCTAAATTAAAAGATCTTTTTAAAGAAAATAATGAAAAGATTCATAACGGAAATAATGATAATTAAATTAGTTAAAAAATCAGTATTAGCAAAATGCTGGTTTTTAATCTTGTTTTAAAAGCACTTTTAAAGTATGCTTTACTTGTTAATAACAATATAAATTAAATTAATCAAAATTAAATTTTAAAAAGGATGAATAAAAATGGCAAGAATCTTAATTGTTGAAGATGAAAAGAATTTGGCACGTTTCGTTGAATTGGAACTAAAACACGAAAAGTATGACACAGTTGTTGAAGGCAACGGACGCAAAGCTTTGGACTTAGCGTTAAAAGAAGACTTTGATGCGATTTTGTTAGACTTGATGCTGCCTGACCTGAATGGCTTGGAAATAGCTCGCAGAGTGCGTCAAGTCAAAAGTACTCCTATCATAATGATGACCGCCCGTGATTCCGTCATTGATCGCGTTTCGGGTCTTGATCATGGCGCTGATGATTATATTGTTAAGCCATTTGCGATTGAAGAGCTTTTAGCTCGTCTGCGTGCAGTTTTACGCCGAGTAAAAATCGAAAAGGATGCTTCGGACGATTCAATAGAGAAAAAGGTTGTAAAGTTTAAAGATCTTACAATTGAGACCGCAAATAGAATTGTTCGCCGTGGTGATGGCAAAGCAGTTGATCTGACTAAGCGTGAGTATAACTTGTTAATGACTTTGATTAAGAATAAGAATAATGTTGTCAGCCGTGACCAACTGCTCGCTAAGATTTGGGGTCCCGGTTCAAACATTGAAACTAATGTGGTAGAAGTTTATGTGCGTTATTTGCGCAATAAAATTGACGTTCCCGGTAAGCAATCATATATCAAAACAGTTCGGGGAACTGGATACATGGTAAGAGATGAGGACGATGAAAAGGAATAAAAACAAAAACAAAAAGGAGACCAAACACTCATCTCTTGTTGTGAGATGGGTAACTGTCGTGGCTTTGACAATTATGGTCTCTTTTGTTGTATTTTCTGTAATAATATATTCATTTGTGGGCCAGCAATCCATGGTCCAGCAAAAGCAGACCTCAAATGAAATGATATCTAAACTTAATAGTAGTTTGACACGGATTCCAACTGAATTGCAGATTGCTAATGTTTCTTTTGCCCTCACACCGTCAGCTAGAGAAGTAATGAGAGGTAATCCGCCAATTAGATCTGACCAACAGGGCAATAGAGCTTTCAATGATGACCTATTATCTTCATTAACTAATCCTGATTTAAATGTAGTAGTTTATAATTTACACGGAGAAGATGTTTTTGATAATGGCGGTAAAATCCCGACTTTTAAAAAGTTTCGGGATGATTATAAAATGTCACGTGTCACTAAAAGTCGCAAACAGGAACTACTAACTTATCAAAAAGTGAGATCAGCTAAATCCGGTAAAATCACAGGCTATATTATTGTTGAAAATAAAATGTCATACTATAACGGTCTGATGAAGGACTTGTTAAAGTGGATGGTACGTATTTCGTTGATAGCTGTTATATTGTTCACTTTAGTTGCTTATATAATAGTGCGCGATATTGTCAAGCCCATTAAGGAAATGTCTCATGTTGCTTTGGAAGTAAATGATGATCCTAATAGTACTGCCAGGATCAGGGATTTTCACCGTCATGATGAATTGCAGGAACTGGCGGTTTCATTCAACCAGATGCTTGATCGTATGCAACGCTATATTGATCAACAAAAAGAGTTTGTGGGAGATGTTTCTCACGAATTACGCACACCTGTTGCTGTTATTGAAGGACATCTAAATATGCTGAAGCGTTGGGGTAAAGATGATCCCCAAATTTTAGCAGAATCTATCGACGCTTCTCTGCAGGAAGCCAAAAGAATGCAGCATCTTATCCAGGAAATGCTGGATTTAACTCGTGCGGAGCAGATTAATGTTCAGTATCCTAACGCAGTTACCAAGGTTTCAGAGGTGTTAAAACGAGTGGTTGGTGATATGTCTTTGGTACACAAGGACTTTACTATCAGGTTAGATATGGATGATCTGCCTCAAGATACAGAAATTCAGATTTACCAGGGGCACTTGGAACAACTCCTTGTCATATTAATTGACAACGGTGTTAAATATTCTACGGATCGTAAAGAAATGAATGTGTCGGCTGGCTTGTCACAGGATGAAGTTCATATTATAGTGCAAGACTATGGCGAAGGAATTTCCAAAAAAGAACAAAGTAAAATCTTTAACCGCTTTTATAGAGTGGATAAAGCTAGAACCAGAGAAAAAGGCGGTAATGGCTTAGGTTTATCAATTGCTCAAAAATTAGTTACTAGTTATCATGGTAAAATTAGCGTCGATTCTGTTGAGGGACAGGGTAGTCAGTTTATGATGGACTTCCCGGCTCTTTCGAAATCTCAGGCTGAAAGGCTGCGCCAGCGCGAAGAAGCGGAAAAAAGCAAAAAATAAAATAAATAAAAAAGACCTGTAAGTCTGTTATAATGCTTGTCGAGTTACAAACATACCATGACATCTACAGGTCTTTTTTGCTATTTTATCAGTTAAGGTCGTTTTTGTTGCTTACCTTTGTTACGATTACGTAAGGATTCATGCAATTCTTTGGTTTCTTCAGTTTGAACTGGAGAACTTACTTGTGAATTAAGCAATTCATTAACTTTTTCTTTAGTCACTACTTCAGTAATAGGTTCCCGCTTTAATTCTTCATCTACTTCTTTTTTAACTTTTGGCGTGATGATATATGTTACCAGCAATTGCTGAATAATAGAGAAAAAGTTGCCGGCAGCCCAATAGAGGGCAACGGAACCTGAAACGGAAAGACAGATAAAGAGTGTCATAATAGGGTTCATGAGCATCATTGACTGCATCTGCTTCTTTTGTTCTTGGGGAATTCCCACCAATGAAAGATATCCTTGTGCAAAAGCAAAAATTGTAGCAAAAATCGTGACTGAAATTGATCTGCTACTTAAGGAGATACCGAAAAATGACGAACTAGCCAAGCTCTTGGAATACATTACAGCATCATAAATACCAATCATAATAGGGAACTGGATAATCAGTGGCAAACAACCCATCCCACCTGTCAGAGATAAATGGTTTTTAGAGTAGAGTTCTCGCTGCCAACCTGCCAAGGTCATTTGTTGATCCTGATTCAGATCCTTACGTTTCATAGTATCCTGAATTAATTTCATCTGCGGTTGTAAACGAGACATTTTCTCTTGTTGTGTAGTTGATTTCTTTTGTTGATTAAGCATTAGAGGCAAAAGAATCATTCTAACTACAAGGGTCATTAAGATAATAGCCCAGCCAGCTCCATTTGCTCCACCTATGATATTGGAAAAGTAGAGCATGATATTTTGCATAGGCTTGCCAATAAACTTATAAATCGACCCATATATAAAGCCCGTCGGTGGCTTATTAGCTCCGCCACTCTGTGCACAAGCAGTGACAATTAGCATGACTGCCAAACAAATAGCAATTAATCCGACATATTTACGAATTTTTTTCATTCAACTCACCCAATTATTATTTTTTTGCCAATAACTAATATAATACATGAAAACCAGTTATTTTGCCCACTTTTATCAGTTTTTCTTTCTTGATAGTTGAAATTCGGGCAAATTGCGAAATGTTTTTGGGTAATTCAGAGCAAAACTGATTGACTCTGTCTAGTTCAGCTTGTAAAGTAATTGTGACTGTTTCATCGCTGTTATTGCGCACGTTTCCATCTAATCCCATCTTTTTAGCAAGGTTTAAAACGCTCCAGCGAAAGCCAACTCCTTGAACGATGCCTGAGATAGTTAATTGCCAGGTTTCTCTTGTTTCATTGGTCGGATTGCTTTCTCTTTTAATTTTATGTTTGTTAAAAAATCCCATAATAATCCTTCCTATACTGCTTCCTTGATTTTAACATTTTAGCAGCTTCAAATTAAAAAATATATTGATAAAAACGAAAGAAGATTTCCAGATGCTAGAACAAATAAGTTCGGTAAACAATAATTTAATAAAAGATTTATCTAAATTAAAACAAAAAAAGTATCGCCAGAAAAACAATTTATACTTAATTGAAGGTTTTCACCTAATTGAAGAAGCACTCAAAGCAGGAGAAAAATACCTTTATCTGCTAGGAAGTGCTGCGGCAATCACTAAAATTAAAGAAAATTTTCCTGAGGTAATAACCAGTAAGAAAACTTTTATCATAAATTCGGCTATTGCTCATCACCTTTCTAGTACTAAAAATTCGCAGGATATTTTTATGGTTTTAAAAATTGCACAACCTCGAGACTATCACGTGAATTTTGGCAAATGGGTTCTTTTAGACCATTTGGCTGATCCTGGCAATGTAGGTACCATTATTAGGACAGCAGATGCTGCTGGCTTTGATGGTGTTGTTTTTTCTCCTACAAGTGTTGATATCTACAATCCTAAAACTCAAAGGGCAATGCAAGGAAGTCAGTTTCATGTTAAATTAATTATGCAGGATCTAACAGAGGTTATTAAAGAAATGCAAGATAACTCGATACCTGTATATTCTAGTATGCTGGATAAAAATGCTAAGCAATTGTCTCAGTTTAATAAGGTGCCCCAATTAGGTTTGGTTATTGGCAACGAAGCTCATGGTGTTACTTCAGAAATAGCAGAAATGAGTGATGAAAAGTTATATATTCCTATTAAGGGCAAAGCTGAATCTTTAAATGCAGCCGTAGCTGCGGGTATTATAATCTATTATTTTGCTTAACTGCTAACACTTGTTTTTAGTAAGTATATTTAATATAATAAAAGACAAAGTTAAGCTTTCTTGTGGGAGGACGATATCATGACTCAAGGTATTAAGGACAAACGCTGTGCGGATTGTGGTGCTCCTAATTACGAATACTGCGAACATTTTATTAACGCATTCAAAATTATTGGCAAAAAGTGGAATGGACTAATCATTAGTTCTTTATGTGCTGGTGATTATATGCGCTTTAAAGACTTGGCTCAATGTGTATTGCCTTGCTCTGATCGTGTTTTGGTTGAAAGACTGAAGGAGCTAGAAAAGGAAAATATTGTTAATCGCTCCGTTGATAGCAAAACAAAGATTATCTCTTATAGTCTGACCAAAAAAGGGGCTGAATTAAAACCCGTTTTCGATCAGATTCATGGTTGGGCTGATAAATGGGTTTAATTTCGCATATTCGCTTGCATGTTTTTCCAAAAAGTTATATTCTATTAACTAATTACAAAGAGTAAGACTAGTAGCAGCAATCATTTAGTCAGAGAAACTTTTTTATTGAGCTGAAAGAAAAGTTTAAACGGAACTGTGAATTTCATCTTACTAGTAGAATCTAATCCATTCCGGTATTCACCGTTAGCGAAATTGAAAGTGTGGACATTTTTGTGTCCAAACTAGGGTGGTACCGCGAAGCTTCGTCCCTTTTGGGATGAAGCTTTTTTGTTTGATTTGAAAGGAAAATTTTTATGGACTTGTTTGACAGGTTAAAAGAGCTGCGTGAAAAAGGTCTGGTAGAGATCGATAAGGCTAAGAACGAGGAAATGTTAAATGATGTTCGCGTTAAATTAACTGGTCGCAAAAGTGAATTAACTGAAATCCTCCATTCAATGAAAGATATTGATCCCAGTGATAGACGTGAAGTAGGACAACGTGTTAATAAATTACGTGATCTTTTTAACAGCAAGCTGGATGACGCCAAAACAGAGATAGTTGAGGCATTAGTTGAAGAGCAGTTAAACAAAGAAAAAATAGACGTTACCTTACCCGGACGGGAAATGCACCTTGGCGCTAAGCACCCAATTAATATTATTTTAGATGACTTGGAAAAATACTTTATTGGTATGGGTTATGAAGTCGTTCAGGGACCAGAAATTGAAACTGACCACTACTGCTTCGAAATGATGAACTTGCCTAAAGACCATCCAGCAAGGGACATGCAGGAAACTTTCTACATTGATTCTGATAACTTATTGCGTTCACAAACTTCAGGTGATCAGGCACGAGTTCTGGAAAAACATGATTTTGCTAAAGGTCCTTTAAAAATGGTGGGGCCCGGTAAAGTGTATCGTCGCGATGATGATGATGCCACTCACTCCCATCAGTTTATGCAGATGGAAGGCTTAGTAGTTGATAAGAACATTACGATGGGGGACTTAAAGGGAACTCTAGAACTCATGGCCAAGCATGTTTTTGGTCAAGATCGCGAAACCCGCCTTCGTCCTAGTTACTTTCCTTTTACTGAACCTTCTGTAGAAATGGACGTTTCCTGCTTCAATTGCAATGGCAAAGGCTGTTCAATTTGTAAATATACAGGTTGGATTGAAGTTTTAGGTGCCGGAATGGTTCACCCTAATGTGATAGAAAATGCTGGAATTGATTCCAATGTATATGGCGGTTTTGCTTTTGGTGTAGGATTGGATCGTTTCGCTATTCTTAAATATGGTATTGATGACATTCGTGATTTTTACACAAATGATGTCCGCTTCTTGGAACAGTTCAGTAGGGAGGAAAGATAATGCTAGTTTCATACAATTGGCTAAAGGATTTTATTAAGTTGGACCAGGATCCTAATGATTTGGCTGAAAAAATAACTCGGACAGGTGTTGAAGTAGCAGAAGTTAAACACCCTGAAGATGGTATGAAGAAGTTGGTAGTGGGTCATATTATTGACTGCAAACCAATTTCTGGTACGCACTTGAATTTAACTCACGTTGATGTAGGAGAAGCAGAACCATACCAAATTGTTTGCGGAGCTCCTAATGTGGCTGCCGGAGAAGACGTTGTGGTAGCTTTACCGGGAGCTAGAATTGCCGATAATGTTAAAATCAAGAAAACCAAATTGCGGGGCAATGAATCAAACGGTATGATTTGCGGCTTACAAGAAATAGGTTTTCCAGATAATTTGGTACCAGAAAAGTACACGGATGGTATCTATGTTTTTCCTCAGGATGCAGAAATAAAACCCGGAGATTCAGCTTTTGAACTACTGGGAATGGATGACTATATTTTTGACTTTGACATTACTCCTAACCGTGCGGACACATTGTCAATGGAAGGCTCGGCGTATGAAGTTGGCGCCATCACTGATGTACCGGTTAAAGTTGAAGACGTAGTTGTTAAAGAAGATGGCCCAAATTGGACCAACGATTTTACTGTCGATGTTGATTCCCAGCTTGCACCCAAATTTTACTTGCGCAAAATTAGTAATGTCAAAATTGCTGACAGCCCTCTATGGCTCCAAAGACGACTTTGGAATGCGGGAATAAGACCTATTAACAATGTGGTTGATGTGACCAACTATATTATGCTTTTAACCGGTCAACCGATGCATAGTTATGATGCGCGCGCTTTTAAAACAAACAAACTAGTAGTTAGAAAAGCTAACAAAGATGAAAAACTAACGTTGTTAAATAACAAAGAAGTTGATCTTGATCCTAACGACATTGTCATCACCAATGGTGAAGATGTGGTGATGATGGCAGGTGTAATGGGAGGTCTTAATTCAGAAATTGAACCAGACACTACAGATGTATTGTTAGAATCTGCTATTTTTGATCCTACTTTAATTAGGAAAGCCGCTCTGCGCCATGCCAATAGAACAGAAGCCTCTAGTCGTTATGAAAAAGGCGTTAATTGGGATGCCACTACCAGGGCGTTAGATATGGCTGCGCTTCTTTTACGCAATGATGCTTCTGGAACAATTAATGAAGGCGTCATTACAGGCAGTTCTGAAAAACGTCAACCAACAAAAATTACTACAACAATTTCCTATATTAATAAAGTGTTGGGTACTGAGATTTCCTCTGCAGAAATTGCTGCCATTTTTGCCCGCTTGAATTTTAAAATTGAAATTAACGGTGACAATTTAGTTGTCGATGTACCCGCAAGGCGCTGGGATATTGCTATTCCTGCTGACCTGGTTGAGGAAGTGGGACGCTTATACGGCTATGATAATATTAAGTCTACCCAACCGGTCCTAGCAGAAACACATGGCGGCTATTCTAAAAAAGAAGAAACTATTAGACGTATTAAAAATGTAGTTCAAGGTCAAGGCTTAATTGAAGCTATTTCCTACTCATTAACTTCGCTTGAAAAAGCAATTGGTTTTTCCAAGGAACCTAAGAAGCCAGTTGCAGTCCAAATGCCGTTGAATTCTAATCGTTCAACTTTAAGACAAAATCTAATGACTGGTTTAGTCGATGCTGCGAGCTACAATATGGCACGTAAGCAAAATCAGCTGGCAATTTTTGAACAGGGACGTGTCTATGATTTCGAAAATAACAAATATAATGAGCATGAACATTTAGCAGCATTGTATAGCGGTAACGTTTATTTCGAAAACTGGCAGAATAATAATGAAAAAATTGATTTCTTTTATGTTAAAGGTCAATTGACTAATCTGTTCTCAAGTCTGGGAATCAATTTGAATGATGTTGAATACCGGGCTGAAGTAATCATGTACATGCATCCTACTAGAACTGCAGGCATATACATTAAAAACAAATATGTGGGCATGATTGGTATGCTGGATCGTCCAGTTACTCAGTCTAATAAGGCAATGAAAGATAGCGAAATTTACGGCTACGAATTAAATCTTGATGACATTATTCCGTTAATTCTTAATCCACAGACTACTGCTCAAAGCGCTCCTAAGTTTCCTGCAGTTGAACGCGATCTGTCAATTTTAGTAGATAAAGAAGTAACCAATCAAGCTGTTGAGGATGTTATTAAAGCAAATGGTGGAAAATATCTCTATAACCTGCGTATTATTGATGTCTACCGTGGTTCTCACATTGCTGAAGATAAAAAGAGCTTTGCTTATCGTTTAACATTTCTCAATGAAAATGACACATTAACTGATGAAATCGTCAACAAAGCAATGAATTCTATTGATTCTAGCCTAGAAAAACAACTAAAAGTAGAAATACGTTAATTATTGACATTAACCGTTTAAATGAATATCATAGACCAGTGCAAAAAGAATTTTAACTTTAAGGAGTACAAAGTTTTATGCCTGAAAAATCATATCCGATGACTGCTGAAGGTAAAGAAAAACTTGAAGCAGAATTAAAAAATTTAAAAGTTGTAAAGCGGCCAGAAGTAATTGAAAGAATCAAGGTCGCCCGTTCTTATGGCGATTTATCCGAAAACTCGGAATATGATGCAGCCAAAGACGAGCAAAGCCATCTTGAAGACCGCATTAGCGTTGTTGAAGACATGCTTAAGTACGCTCATGTTGTAGATGCTAATGCCAGTGATCCTGATGAAGTTGCTGTAGGTAAAACTGTTACCTATACTGAAGTTGGTGAAGATGAACCGGAGACATATACAATTGTTGGTAGTGACGAATCTGATCCAATGAATGGTAAGATTTCTAATGATTCACCAATTGCACAAGCAATTTTGGGTAAGAAAAAAGGTGAAACAGTAACTATTTCAACACCTGGTGGCAAATTTGATGTAGTAATCAATAAAGTTGAAGAAAAATAACTAGTTTGACAGAGTTATTTTAGCTAAGGCTTATAAAAACAAAAAGACCAGAACAGTTAGCCTTCCACAAGAGAAGCGGTAACTGTCCGGTCTTTTTTATTTTTAAATTTAATGACTAGTAAAGTAGCGGTAGTCCTTGCTTTTATCAAAGATAACACCACGAGCATTTTCACCGTTAGAAATTGAAAATTGGGCTTGTGGATATTTTTCATGAACTTTGTCTTCTAAGAAGTTACGCAACATTTGGTTATTGGCTAGTACAGAACCAGTCAGCGCAATTTTCATTGGCTTAGGCTCTTCATACCGGTCCATTCCGATTGTAATATCTCTTGCAAGCAATTCAGCTTGCTCTTTTATTACAGCTGAAGCAAAAGGATCACCTTTATCAGCTAATTGTGCCACGCTCACAGCCATTGAGGCAAAATCAGAATTGCTGGTTTTATAAAACTTGGCAGTAGCATCATTTAAATTATCGACTTTAAACAGTTTATTAAACATGCCAATTAATTCGTTGTCTTCTCGTTTATCCCAACTAAGTAAAGCAGATTTTAAAGCACTTAATGAGATAGCATAGCCTGAGCCCTCATCACCTAAAATGGAACCATAGCCACCAGTGGTGATAATGCTGCCATGCTGTAAGCCATTGAAAACGGAACCAGTACCAGCAATAACCAGACCACCATCTTCTCCTTCAAGGCCATTATAAAGAGCCAGGAGAGAGTCGGTAACTGCTCTGGTTGGCAGGTTATCAACCTTGGCAGAGATTTCAGCGGCTACTTCTGGCGCGTGACCGATAACTGATAAACCAGCCATTCCACAGAGAATCCGTTGACAATCTCCATCAATTTCGTCAACTAATTCGTTGATTGCTTTTGTGATGTTAGTAATGGCATTATTATAGTCTGTATTTACTTGTCCAGGACCGGCTTGAGCCTCTGCCAGTTTTTGCCCCTTTAAGTCATAAGCTATTGCTGTAGTGTGCGTTCCTCCAGCATCAACTCCAATAAGATATTTAAGTGTCATAGTTTGATCTTCTTTCTATATTTTATCCCACTTTTATTTTATTACATTTAGAAAAAATACTGAAGATCTTTCGAAAAAGTATTTGTGTGCAGTTTTGGCTTTTCTGGTCAATAAGTATTCTATCTTAAAGTTTTTCCAAAACGTTACCATCTCAATAGATTTGTACTCTAGTTTTTGTTAAAATTACACTAGTTTAGTGAGGTTGAGGCTAAGTGAATTTTTTCAAGAAAAAACTGAAAACTAAAAATAATAATGCCAAAAAACAAGCTTCTACTCCAATCAGAATGAAGATAATTTTGGGTATCATTTTTGTTCTTTTTGCGGCTTTGATTGGACAGCTGGCTTATTTACAAATAGGTTATGGCTCACGCTTTAAAGCTGAAGTACAAAAATCTAATTCAGCTATAGTTTCCAGTCAAGTTCCCCGCGGTGTTATGTATGACAATAAAGGCCGTGTACTGGTAGGAAATAAGGCTAAAAATGCCATTACGTATACCAAAAGCGTTTCAACTACAACTGAGGATATCTATACAATTTCCAACTCTCTTAGTCATTATATTTCTATCAAGGATGAGCAGCCGACTGAACAACAAGTAATTGATTATTATTTGGCAAATAAGGAAAATAGTGCAAAAGAATCTGCCAAAGTTCCTAAATCCGTCAGAGCTACTCAGGATGACAATTTAATTAATCAAAAAATCCAAGAACAGGTTAGTGCAGAACACATTAAGCTGAATGCACGTGAGAAAACAGCGGCATTAATTTATAATAAAATTTCTGGTGCTTATACTCTTTCTACAATCTACATTAAAAATAATCATTTAACAGATAAAGAAATTGCTGAGGTGGGTGAGCACCTTTCAGAGCTTCCTGGTGTGGGTATTGGAACTGACTGGCAAAGATCTTATCCTAATGGTTCGTCTATTCGCAGTATTATTGGTTCTGTATCAACAGAAAAAGCCGGCTTGCCTAGTGATAACTTACAATATTACTTAACAAATGGTTATTCGCGCAATGATCGGGTAGGCACATCGTATTTGGAAGAAAAATATGAACCCCTGCTCAAAGGAACTAAATCAACCAGCAAAGTTTGGACTAAGAATTCAGGAGATATTGAACAGTCAAAAGCGGTTTATTCCGGGCAGGCTGGGGCAAGTTTAGTTTTGACCCTTGATGCTCAATATCAAAAACAGGTTCAAAGTTCATTAGAAAAAATCTATGCTTCTGCCATTGGGTCAGGTGCCGCTCACTATTCAAATGGTGCATATGCCATTGCTATGAATCCTAAAACTGGCGCAATTTTGGCTATGGCGGGAATCAGTCGTGACCCTAAGAAAAATAAAACTACCAATAATGCACTAGGCGTTATTAATCAATCGTTTGTCATGGGTTCGGCAGTTAAAGGCGCAATGGTAAGTGGCGGATTAATAAATAAAGTAATTACTCCTACCAATAATGTAATGCCTGATACCCCTGTTTATTTACCTAGTACGCCGGTCAAAAAGTCAGTATATCCAATTGGTACTTTTAGCGCTTTAGACGCTGAAACTGCCCTAGAAGTTTCCAGTAATATTTACATGATGCATTTGGCAATGAAATGGGTTAATGCGTCTTATGTTCCTAAAATAAAGATTACTATGCCTCAAACAGCCTTTGAAACTTTGCGCCATAATTTTAATATGTTTGGTTTGGGTCAAAAGACTGGAATTGATTTACCAGGGGAAATATCAGGTATTCAAGGTAGATCTTTCAACGATCAGGGATTAGTTCTTTCAGGTTCTGTACTTGACTTATCATATGGTAACTATGATGCTTATACACTTATCCAAATGGCACAATATGTTTCAACGATAGCCAATGGGGGCTATCGCATGCAGCCTTATGTGGTGCAGTCGGTTGGTAGAACCGCAAATAATGGCAAAAAAGTTTATATTGATTATAACAAAAAACCGCAGGTACAATTACGCATACCTTGGACTCAAGATGAGCTTAACATCATCAGGCAGGGCTTCTGGCGTGTTGTTCATGGTACAAATTCTTGGGGTACCGCTCATAAACTGAAAAAAGTAAAACCATCTATTTCGGGAAAATCGGGAACAGCCCAAACATTTTATTACGATCCTGATAATCCTAATCAGAAAAATCCACCAGAACTAGTCAATGCTACTTTTGTTGGTTATGCACCATCAAATAACCCTGAGATTGCTACAGCTGTGATTTTTCCCGGACTGGATCCCAAATTGGAAGGATCCTATACATTACAAATGACCAAAGCTATGGTACAGGACTACTTTAAATTACATAAAAAATAGAATTTTGTTAATATTACTGGTAATAATAATAGAAAAATGCTAAGATAATACAGTCAGAATAAAAGCGTAGGTGGTGAAAGAAATGGCAGATAACATCATTTTGGAATGCACCGAATGTGGCGATAGAAGTTACTTATCTAAGAAAAACAAGCGTAAGCATCCGGAACGTTTAAGTTTGAAGAAGTATTGCCCAGTAGAAAGACATACTACTCTTCATCGTGAAACTAAGTAATAAACTAATATAGTAGGAGCCTATGCTCCTGCTATTTTTTATATGGAAGAATCATGACAAAAAAAGAAATAAGACAACAACAAATTGAAAATTTGAGCAAATTTGCTGAAACGGCAGAAAAAGATGCTGAAGATCAGGTTTTGCTTAAAAGTATTATGAACTCTGAGATCATTAGTAATTGTCAAAGCATTGGCATAACCTCTTCCTTGAGTTATGAAGTTGACACATCAGGTTTGATTGCTCAGTTATGGGATCAAGGTAAGGACGTTTACTTAGCACGTGCAAATGATAATGCTGAACGTACTCAAGATTTTATCTATTATAGTTATATGACGAAATTAACCAAGTCAAAGTTTGGTGTTGAAGAAGTAAATGAGCCGAATGCTCAAATCAACAATAATTTAGATCTGATTATTGTTCCTGGACTAGCCTTTGCCTTGGATTCACATCAACGTTTGGGGTTTGGCGGAGGTTATTATGACCGCTTTTTGTCAAAGCATCCTAATTCTAAAACGGTAGCTTTGGCTAATTCCAAGATGATTTTTAAGACAGCTCCCTGGAAAGTGGAAGCGACCGATATAGCTATTCAAACAATTATTACTCCGGAATCCATTCTAAAGAATTAATTGAGGCTATAATGAATCAGCGACAAAACCTGAAAAGTTGTTACATAACCGTCAGTATATTGGCCGTCCTTTTACTAGTCTTTTTAATTGAAACGGCTATTGGTGGTTCAGAAAATATTTATGTTTTAATGAAAATGGGAGCCATGAAAAATGATGCCGTTGTCATAGGTAATCAGTGGTGGCGTCTATTTACGGCTCAATTTTTGCATATGGGAATTATGCATCTGGTCTCTAACGCGGTTATGATCTATTATCTTGGAATGTACATGGAAACCATTATTGGTCATTGGCGCTTTTTAATAATATATCTTCTTTCTGGTATAGGGGGTAACTTATTAAGCTTAGCCTGGGGCAATGATAATGCTATTAGTGCTGGCGCTTCAACGGCCTTATTTGGATTATTTGGTGCTATGACGGCAATTGCTTTGCAGAATCGGGCCAACCCTATATTGGTTTACCTTGGCAAACAATCATTTTGGCTGGCTTTAATTAATATAGTAATTGATTTGTTTGCACCTAATATTGATATACCTGGTCACATTGGCGGATTCGCTATGGGATTTTTAGTTGCAGTAATCCTGGGTGAAAAAACGTTAAGGCAATACTCAGTTAAAAAACGAGTTATCGCTCTTTGTTTACTAATTATTTATTGTGTAGCAACTGTCAGGATGGGCATGGTAATCAATTTATAATGAAAACTTTGTATGATGTGCAGCAACTTCTTGAAAAATATGGTATTTTTGTTCATGTCGGCAAAAGAATCTGGGATATTGAGTTGATGGCACTTGAACTTGACAACATTAACCATTCACACTTAATTGACCAGCATGATTATTTAGTCGCTAAATTAATATTGCGACGTGAATATGAGTATGAAGAGCGCCACAATAAAGATAAGCATAAATATTAGATTGTTTATGTGCAGCAGTTTTTAAAATTTTAGTGGGAGAAATACAACTTATGTCATCTTTTTTACTTATTCTAGACGTAGTTTTAATTGTTATCATATTAGCTTTTGTGGCAGTTTGGCTATGGAATAAAATACAAACTAAACGCTTGGGTAATGGAGATTTAACCAACGAAGAATTTAATAAAGGAATGCGTAAAGCGCAAGTGGTAGATTTACGTGAAAAAGCTCCTTTTAAACGAAAACATATTGATGGGGCCAGAAACTTGCCTTACACAATGCTTAAATACCAATATACTGAATTGAGAGCAGATTTACCTGTTTATTTGTACTCCGACTCTTTATCAGTTACTTTACGTGCTGCCAGATTTTTACAAAAAAAGCATTTTTCTTCAATTAAATGGTTGAAGAATGGTTTTGATGAGTGGGATGGACGCACCAAGAAATCTAAATATTAAATAAAAAACATGTTTGTTGCACTGACCAAACGTGTTTTTTCTATGTTATTCATGAATGAGAATGTGATTATGCAAAAAGTTTTAGCTCTCGTCGGGCCGACAGCTATTGGTAAAACTGCTTTGGCAATTGAGCTTGCTCAGAAAATTAACGCTGAAATAATTTCAGGTGATTCCATGCAGGTCTACAGAGAGGTCGGAATTGGAACCGCTAAGGCAACTCCTACAGAACAAAAATTAGTACCCCATTATTTGGTCGACACTCAAACAATTTTTAAACCTTATTCAGTAGTTGATTTTGTCACGCAAGCAGAAAAAGCTATTGAGCAAATAGTGCAGAAAAATAAAGTGCCATTGTTGGTTGGCGGCACGGGCTTTTACGTTAATGCTTTGCTTAATAAAATGCAATTAGGTGAGCCGAGTAAAGAAAGTGCAGCTATATCAGATAAATGGCAGGACTATTTAAATAAAACTGATCAGGCGGAGCTTTGGCGAGAACTAAAAAAACGCGATCCAGTAGCTGCTCAAAAAATTCCGTTAAACAATTCACGTAGAGTTCTAAGAGCTTTAACGGTAATTGATCGTACAGGACATAAGTTTTCAGAACAACAGGACAAAATTGAGCCGCGATACCAGTATTTTATTATTGGATTGAATTCTGCACGCTCAGAAATTTACTCTAGGATTAATAAACGTGTTGAACAAATGATGGACGAGGGCTTACTCGACGAGGCTCGTTTTATCTATCAAAATCGTGATAAAGAATATACTATCTTACAGGCTATTGGCTATAAGGAATTTTTCCCTTATTTTGCTGGTCAGGATAATCTGGAAAATTGTATTAAAAATTTAAAAAGAGCTTCAAGAAGATATGCTAAAAGACAGCTGACGTATTTTCACCACCAGTTACCCGTTTACTGGTTTGATCCTTTAGCTGATGAAAATTGTTTGCAAGAGATTTTACAGAAAGTTGAGGAATGGTTAAATGAATAATTGGCCAAAAGAATTACAAGAAATTGTAGCTGATATTGATAAAAAGATTGAGCCGCAGCTGGCAAAAATTGAGCAAAATATTCTTTTTAATCAAAATAAAGTTCTGCAGGCTTTTAAAGACAAGGCTGTTGCAGAATCAGACTTGATTGGCAGTACCGGTTATGGTTCAGATGACAGCGGACGAGATAAACTTGATCGTATTTACGCCCAAATATTTCATACGGAAGATGCTTTAGTACGTTCACAATTTGTTTCTGGCACTCACACTTTGGCTACAGCCATGGCTGGTAATTTACTGCCAGGAGATGAATTAACGTACTTAACCGGTATGCCTTATGACACTTTGCAACAAGTTATCGGAATTGCCGGTAATGGCAGAGGTAGTTTAAAAGCATATGGAGTAAAATTCTCTCACGTTGATTTATTACCTGATGGCAGCGTAGATTTTGTTTCAGCCCGCAAATTACTTGCAGATCATCAACCTAAAATGGTAGTCATCCAGCGTTCACGTGGTTATAATACTAGGCCTAGCTTCACTGTAAGTAAGATTAAGCCGATGATTGCTATGATTAGGGAGGTTTCACCTAAGAGCATTATTTTTGTTGATAATTGTTATGGGGAATTTTCAGAAAAACATGAACCTACAGAATATGGTGCTGATTTAATGGCAGGCTCTTTAATCAAAAATGCTGGTGGTGGCCTGGCTAAAATTGGTGGTTATGTTGTTGGTAAACACGAATTAATTGAAAACACAGCGGTCCGTCTTACAGCTGGCGGAATAGGTAGAGAAGAAGGTGCCAGCTTAAATAACAATTTAGATTATTTTGAAGGCTTGTTTATATCTCCGAGCGTTACTGGCAATGCCATTAAGGGTGCAATTTATGCGTCTGCACTTTTAGAAAAGATGGGCTTAGAAGTTTCTCCTAAATGGAATGAAGACAGAACCGACTTAATTCAGACTGTTATTTTTCATAATAAAGATAAAATGATCAGGTTCGCTAAAGCTTTACAGGAAAACTCGCCCATTAATTCATTTGTGGATCCGATACCAAGTAATGACACCGGTTATGAGGATCAGGTAATCATGGCAGATGGATCCTTCGTTGAGGGTGCCAGCATTGAATTTTCAGGAGATGGCCCAATCAGGCCACCATATGCTTTATATATGCAAGGTGGATTGACCTATGCCCATGTGAAAATAGCGATTACTAATGCAGTTAACGAATTATTTTTCAAAACAAATAATAGATAATCATAAATGTAAAGTAAAACTTTGGTAAAGTTTTAATATTTTGTGTTAGACCACTTTACAATGATTTAATCATTTGCTAATCTTATATCTAGTTTTAAATGAGGAATATAATTCCGATTAAGACTATACCAATTATTGTATGATTTTTTAGGTGGAGAAGCATGACAAAGAAAATTTCAGCAGATGACATCAGAAAAAGTGTAGCAGAAGAAGATGTCAGATTTATTAGACTAGCTTTTACAGATATTAACGGAACTCTTAAAGCAGTTGAAGTTCCAAATAGTCAGCTAGACAAAGTTTTGAGTAATGATGTCCGCTTTGATGGTTCTTCAATCGACGGATTTGTTCGTTTGGAAGAAAGTGATATGATATTATATCCTGATTTTTCCACTTGGTCCGTTTTACCTTGGGATGACAGCACAGGTGGTAAAATTGGCTGTTTAACCTGTTCGGTTCATACCACAGATGGTAAACCTTTTGCTGGAGATCCACGTAATAATCTCAAAAGAATCATTGGCCAAATGAAGGAAATGGGTTTTACGGCTTTTGACATCGGGTTTGAAGCGGAATTTCATTTACTTAAACTTGATCAAAACGGCAACTGGACGACAGAAGTTCCTGACCATGCCTCATATTTTGATTTAACTTCAAATGATGAAAGTGCGAGCTGCCGTCGAGATATTGTTGAAACTTTAGAGAGTATCGGCTTTGAAGTAGAAGCTGCTCACCATGAAGTTGGAGACGGTCAGCAGGAAATTGACTTTAGGTTTGATGATGCTTTAACAACGGCCGACCGTGTTCAAACTTTTAAAATGATCGTACGAGAGATTGCTAAGCGGCATGGCTTGTTTGCGACATTTATGGCTAAGCCCTTACAAGGCCAAGCAGGAAATGGCATGCACACTAATATGTCATTATTTAAGGGTAATAAAAACGCCTTTTATGATGAAAACAACGAGTATCATTTGTCAAAAACGGCTTTGTACTTCTTAAATGGTATTTTGGAACATGCTCGTGCAATTACAGCTGTCGGTAACCCCACTGTTAATTCTTATAAACGTTTAATTCCTGGTTTTGAGGCACCGGTATATATTTCTTGGGCTTCAAAGAATCGTTCACCAATGGTTCGAGTACCGGCTGCTGGTGAATTGAATACTCGTCTTGAAATGCGTTCAGCTGATCCTACTGCCAACCCATATTTGCTTTTGGCTGCTTGCTTAAGTGCTGGTATGGCAGGAATTAAGGAAGAAAAAATGCCGATGGAACCAATTACTTGCAATTTATTTACTTTAAGTGAAAAGCAACGTAATGAAATGGGGATTAAACCATTGCCTTCGACTTTGCATAATGCCCTTAAAGCATTTAAGAAAGACAAGTTAATTCAAGACGCTTTAGGAGAACATTTAACTCAAAGCTTTATTGATTCTAAAGAATTGGAATGGTCCCAATATACTCAAACGGTTTCTGACTGGGAAAGAAATCGTTATATGGGTTACTAAACTAACTTGCTCTAGTATAGAAACTATTTCTGAATCTGGGTAATAAATTAATTAAAGATCTTTATGTCAAGCTATGGTTAGCTTGGCATTTTTGTTTTGACAGTTTTTATAAGCAACCTGCTTAGCGGATGAATAAAAAAGCTAATAAACTAGCATTAAACGCAAAATAATATATTCATTATAAACTGTTGGAAAAAACAAATGAATTTAAGTGATAAAATAAATGAGTTGGGTTTTAAGTATAAGAGGTAAAAATGGTAAAAAGAAAACGAATATATACTAAAGACGTAATATTAGTTATGGCAGCTTCGTTCTTTTTTATGTTTAGTACGATGTTTGTAAATCCTTTAATCAATGGTTACGCCAAAAGTTTAGGTGCTAGTAGTACTTTTGCGGGGATAATTGTGGGAATTATGAGTATTGCTGCGATGTTTTTGCGCCCGATTGCTGGTAATTTAACGGATAGATTTTCCAAATATCGTTTATCCTTGGTTGGGGGAGTTTTAATAGTAGTCGGAGTAATTGGCTATGTGTTGGCGCCTACAAGCAATTGGCTACTTCTTTTTCGTTTAATTAATGGTTCGGGCTACGTTCTTTGCACCGTTTGTATGACTACCTGGCTTGCTTTTTTGGTACCGCGTGCTCATGTCGGTCAAGCGATGGGATTTTATGGCTTGATGAATGCCCTAGCCATGGCTATTGCTCCAGCGCTAGCAATTAATATTTATCAAAAAACCGGGTATCGGTTAGCAATTATTGCTTCCGGCATTTCTGCATGTTTAATGGTCATTATGATTCAGTTTGTAGGAAATAAGGCAAAACCGCAAAATATTAATAAATCTCAAGCACAGAATTCATTACTGCACATTAAAATTATTCAAAAAAATGTATTGCCCATAGCAATGCTTACTACCTTATTTGCTTTTCCTTATTTCGCCACTCAGGCAGACCTTGTAACTTATGCTGAAGAGCAGCATCTTAATATAAATGTGGGCTCGTACTTTCTAATATATGCCGTAGTATTATTGCTTATTAGAATTACACTTAAAAATCTGTTTGATACTGTCAAATTCGGTACATGGTTTTGGGTGAGTGTTGCAGCTACTTTGATATATCTTATTTTATTGGCCACAATGAAAAATAATTTTTTAATGGGTCTGGCGGCTGCTTTTATGGCAGTAGGATATGGTTTAATGTATTCTGTTTTGCAGTCAACTGCAATGCTTTTGGCACCAATTAGTGAGCAGGGCCTAGCAAGTAGTACATTTTACTTGGGGCTAGATATTGGTATGGCTTTTGGACCGATAATCATGGGCTTTGTGAATGATATGCTACCAGCTGAATATTTTTATTTGGTGCAATTAATTTTAATACCATTTATGATATTGATCTATTTACATTACCGTACTCGTCTAAACAGTGCAATTAGGCATCATTAAGTTAAATTTTGAATAAAAAGAAACTGACTAAGCTTGTTTTTTGTGCAAACTTAGCCAGTTTTTAATGCATGTTAAAATATTGAAACTACTTTTTACTGAAACTTTTCACCCCATGCCCACGGGTCTTCATGCCAAGTTTTTAAATCTTCGTATTCATTAGCATTTATATAATTCATTTCTTTTTCTTTTTGCAGCAGTTCTGGGTATGTTAATAGCGGACTATAATCAACACCGGCTTGAGCAAAATTAGCTGTGGTATCCTTTAAATAATAGGTGAATATTGAGCTTACCCCGATCACATGACCACCCTCTTTTTCAGTGGCTTTCACTGCGTTAATAACTGATCCACCGGTGGTAATTAAATCATCAATTAGAACAATCCGATCATTTTCAGTAAAAAGACCTTCGATTTGCTTACCCTTACCGTGATCTTTGGGCTTTGGCCGTACATAAATCATTGGTAATTTTAATTTAGCAGCAACCCACGCAGCATGAGGAATGCCAGCCGTCGCAACCCCGCCAATGATACTTACATCTGGATACTTTTCTTTAATAAGAGCTGCTAAATCTGAGGCAATCCAGTCGCGTAAATCTGGATAAGATACAGTTAATCTCAGATCTGTATAAACAGGTGATAACATTCCACTTGCATAAGTGTAAGGCTTGTTAGGGGATATTGTAATAATCTTCTTTTCAACTAACTTGTTAATGATTTGATCTTGATACATTATTCAAACTCCTTTTTAATTTCATGATATATTTGAGCAGGATTTTTTGCCTGGGTAATCGGACGACCAACTACAATTGCGCTGGAGCCAAATTCTTTGGCTTTCTGTGGAGTTGCAATCCGCTTTTGATCATCGTTAGATTTATTAGTTAATCTAATTCCCGGTGTAACATATAAAAAATCAGAACCAAAGTGCTTTCTTAGATTTTTGACCTCAAGTGGTGAACAAATCACGCCATCAGCTCCGGCCTTTTTTGCGGTTTGGGCTAAGCTGACAACTTGTTCAGGCATTGACAAAGAACAATTTTGCTCAGTAGACAAGACTTTTGCAGTAATTGAAGTTAGTTCTGTTACTGCTAGTAACTTTGGCACCTCACTACCTTGAACTGTGCCATCTTTTAAACCGTTCTTGGCGGCAGTAATCATTTCACTGCCCCCTAAAGCATGAATGGTTGTGCAGTAGACACCTAGATGCGCTATCTGTCTTGCAGCTTGGTATACCGTGTTTGGAATATCATGTAATTTAAGGTCTAAAAAAATGTGGTAACCTTGTTTTACCAGGCTGGTAACTAAATCTGCGCCATAATGATAATAAAGTTCCATCCCGATTTTGAGGTAGGTTTCTTCAGGCCGACCCAGATTTGCCAGTAAATTTTGCACTTCTTTTTGGTTATCATAGTCCAAAGCCACAAATACTGCTTTTTTCATTAAAAACCTCCACGAAAAAAAAGCCTATTTTGGTACGAGAGTGCATCAAAATAGACTAGCTAAAATTTGCGTCATGTTTTCAACTTGCGGTCTCTCTGTACCGTTTAAAGTTTATCATTATTGAGATTACCATTTTTATTTAAAAAATACAACCAAATTTTATTTTGAAATGGTGAAAAAATTGTGTAAAATATAGCCAAAATAATTGTACTGACAGAGAGCTTACATTTTGGGAGGATAAAATGACCAATATTAGTGTTAAATTACCCGGACTTAACTTAAAGAACCCGGTAATGCCGGCGAGTGGCACATTCGGATTTGGTGACGTACCAGCAGCAAAAAAATTTGACTTGAATGAGTTAGGGGCGCTAGTTATTAAAACGACTACCCCGAAAGCTCGTTTAGGTAATCCGCAACCGCAGATCGCGGTTGTAGATAAGGGCGTTTTAAATTCGGTTGGATTGACCAATCCAGGAGTAGATAATGTTATTGGTAATAAATTACCAGCAATCAAAAAACAATATCCCCAACTTCCTTTGATTGCCAGTGTCGGTGGTGAAAGTAAAGAAGGCTATATTGAAGTTGCGCAAAAACTATCGCAGTCCAAAATGGTTGATGCCCTGGAAATTAATGTCTCTTGTCCTAATGTTGCTCAAGGTGGAATGACCTTTGGAGTTCATCCCGAATTAGTTGCGGAATTAACTGCTGCTATAAAACAGGTTGTTAACTTGCCTATTTTTGTCAAGTTAACACCAAATGTAACGGATATAACTGCAATTGCACAAGCTGCTGAAGCAGGCGGTGCGGATGGCTTATCACTGATCAATACGATAACCGGAATGCGCATTAACATTGAAACGCGTAAACCTCTTTTGGGAAATAATTATGGCGGTTATTCTGGTCCCGCTGTTAAACCAATTGCCTTATACCAGATTAATCAGGTAAGAAAAAATACCCAGTTGCCCATCATTGGTATGGGTGGCATTAGCTCAGCCGAAGATGTAGTGGAATTTATGCTGGCTGGCGCTAACGCAGTAGAAGTAGGTAGTGCGCATTTTAAAGACCCTTTGGCTTGCCCGCATATTGCACACCAATTGCCGCAGCTTTTAGAGAAACTCGGAGTCAAAGATATCAATGAACTGGTAGGACAGGTTGAATTCAATTAATAAACCCGACTTGTCAATATGCAGCTTTACTATTGACAACTATTGCTTTAGCAAGTATATTTAAATAGATGTCCTTTTAAGTTAGTCCCGAGAGGCTAGTAAGGAAAGCTCAATTAAGTATTGACTTTTACGAAACGCTTAGTCTCAGGCAGATTAAGTGTTTTTTTATGGGCAAAGCACTAGTAGGAGAAAAAAGATGACAAAAGAAATTTGGGACGCATCTGCAATGAAAAGAGCGCTAACCAGAATTACTTATGAAATTATTGAGCGCAATAAAGGTACTGAGAATTTAGTTCTTATAGGAATTAAAACTCGTGGCGTTTATTTAGCTCAACGAATTCATGATCGAATTGAAAAACTTGAAGGTGTTGATGTACCGCTAGGTCAGCTTGATATTACCTTATATCGTGATGATCGTCATGATGCATCATTGAAGCTGGATCCTGTTGTTAATTCTAAAGAATTAGGTGTTGAAATTAGTAATAAGCACGTAATTTTAGTTGATGACGTGATTTTTACCGGTCGAACGATTAGAGCAGCGATGGATGCTTTGATGGACAAAGGCAGACCTAGTTCCATTGCTGTTGCTGCTTTGGTTGATCGCGGTCACCGTGAACTGCCAATTCGAGCAGACTTTGTTGGTAAAAATGTTCCAACTTCTTCACATGAAGAAATTGCAGTCCATGTAGAAGAAATTGATAATAAAGACAATGTAGAATTAAAACCATTGCCGCAATAAGAAATCAATTCAACCGTTTAATTGGCTCCAGAGAGGGTCAGAAGGGTTTGAGTTTATTTTGTTGAGTCATCGACTGAACTAGAGACCCTTTTGTAAACCTGGAGCTAAAAAGCTTCAGGTTTATTTTTGTGGAAAGAGTAAAAAATGAAAAATAGCAATTTTGTAACCTTAAAATCATTTGTCAGTGTCGAAAATTTAACTGTAGCAGAAGTAGGGGCGCTTATCGAGCGCGCAGAATATTTTAAAAATGGTGGAGCGCGCCCGCATTTAACTCAACCGGTTTATGTTACTAATATGTTTTTCGAAAATTCGAGTAGAACACATACCAGTTTTGAAATGGCGGAAAGAAAATTAGGTTTGACAGTCATTCCCTTTGATGCTGCTCATAGTTCAACCCAAAAGGGTGAAACTCTGTATGATACTTCTTTAATTATGGCAGCACTGGGAATTGACCTTGAGGTTATCAGACATTCGGAAAATGAATATTATGAGAAATTAATATATCCAAATAAAAACCAACACCTTAATATTGGTGTGATAAATGCTGGTGATGGTAGCGGTCAGCATCCTTCACAGTGTTTACTTGATATGATGACAATCCACGAACATTTTGGTCATTTTAAAGATCTCAAGGTAGCCATAGTAGGAGATATTACTAATTCAAGAGTAGCTAAAAGTAACATGGAACTTTTAACCAGGTTAGGAGCAAAGGTATATTTCTCAGGTCCTGATTATTGGTATGACAAACAATATGACAAATATGGTGAATATCTGCCGATAGATGAATTAGTTGCTCAAATGGATGTAATGATGTTGTTGCGGGTGCAGCATGAAAGACATGCAGGAGATCCTAACGAAGCCAAATTTGATGCTAAAAAATATCATGACAAATACGGAATTAATCAGAAACGCTATAACGCTATGAAAGATGATGCCATTATTATGCATCCAGGTCCAATTAACCATGATGTTGAGCTTAGTGGCAATTTGGTCGAAGCTCCAAAGTGTAGGTTCGTGCGTCAAATGGAAAATGGGGTCTTTATGAGAATGGCAATGATTGAAGCTGTTATGCGGGGACGCAATTTAGGAGGATTATCCTAATGGCAACAGTTATTAAAAATGGTTACATATACACTGGCGGAGAAATAGTCCATAGCGACCTTTTAATCAAAAATGGTATGATTGCCGCAATTGGCAAAAATTTAACAGCTGAAAAAGAGATTAATGCACAAGAAAAACTGGTTAGCCCTGGTCTAGTTGATGTTCACGTTCATTATCGGGATCCTGGCCAAACTGAAAAAGAAGACGTCCGAACTGGCTCATTGGCAGCAGCACATGGCGGTTTTACTACAGTCTGTGCAATGCCTAATGTAGACCCCGTTCCTAATACTCCTGATTTACTGGCAAAAATGATCCAGAATAATCACAAAGCTGGTTTAGTCCATATTTTGCAATACGCACCCATCACAGTTGATGAGGATAGTAAAGAAATTCCTGATTATGCTGGGTTAAAAAAGGCTGGTTGTGTTGCGCTAAGTAATGATGGTAAAGGAGTGCAGGATGCGCAAACTATGTTTTTGGCAATGCAAAAAGCTAGAAAAAATAATTTGCTGATAGCTGAGCACGCTCAGGATGATTCTCTTTTTAATCATGGCGTTATGAATGATGGGCCAACAGCGCGGCTACTTAAACAGGAGCCAATTACTGAGCTGGCAGAGACTACTCAAATTGCGCGTGATCTTTTATTGGCAGAAAAGACTGGGGTTCACTACCACGTTTGTCACGTTTCCACTAAAACAAGTGTTGAATTAATTAGAATTGCTAAAAGTCATGGTATTAATGTTACCTGTGAAGTGGCACCTCATCATCTTTTATTGGGGGAAGAAAATATCAGTAAAGACGATAGCAATTTCAAGATGAACCCACCTTTAAGAACCAGGGAAGATCAAAAAGCACTAATAGCGGGATTACTGGACGGTACGATTGACATGATTGCGACTGATCATGCACCACATACTGCAAAGGATAAACAAGGTGGCTTCAAAAATGCTGCGTTTGGTATTGTAGGCAGCGAAACAGCCTTTAGTGAGCTTTACACCAAATTTGTCAAAACTGGTACTTTCACATTACAGCAGTTATTAAATTGGTTGACATTCGCTCCAGCCAAGGCCTTTGGTCTTAAAAAGGCAGGAAGAATAGCAATAAATCAACCAGCTGATATTGCCATTTTTAATCTTGAGCAAAAAGCAGCTATCAATAGTTCTGACTTCAAATCCAAAGCAAGAAACACTCCTTTTAATCAAGATTTAGTATTCGGTCAAACGGAATTAACAATGGTTGATGGCAAAATTGTTTTTCAAAAGGGAGGAAAGTAAATGAGATATTTAATTTTGGAAGATGGCAGCATTTTTGCAGGTGAAGGTTTTGGCGGAGATCGGGTAACCAAAGGTGAAGTCGTTTTTACCACTGGTATGACCGGTTATCAAGAAGCAATCACGGACCAGTCGTATGCCGATCAAATTCTGGTATTTACCAACCCATTAATTGGTAATTATGGCATTACGCTAGCTGATTATGAATCACTTGAACCGGGAATAAAAGGGGTGATTTGTCACCAAGTTGCGCGCTATCCCGACAACTGGCGCATGCAGACTACTCTGCCCGCTTTTCTTAAGAGCTTAAATATTCCGGGAATTCAGGGAATTGATACCAGAAAATTGGTTAAAAAACTGCGCGCGCACGGCACAATGAAGGGTCAAATCTGCGATTCTAAGGAAAATGCTGCTGCAATTGCTGCTGATTTAAGAGCAAATAAAAATACTGCAGGAGTAGTTAAGCGCGTTTCAACTGCAAAATCATATCCTGTGCCGGGTTCAAAACGTAATATTGTTGTTGTCGACTTTGGCTTGAAAAACAGTATTTTACGTGAACTTAGTAAGCGAGACTGCAATTGTATAGTTCTGCCTTACACGACTTCAGCTGCTAAAATTTTATCTTTGCAGCCAGATGGAGTGTTATTGTCAAATGGCCCCGGCGATCCGCTTGAAATGAAGGATGCAGCTAAAATGGTGCAGGAAGTTGAGCAGAAAATACCACTCATGGGTATTTGTATGGGGCATCAGGTTTTTGCTTTAGCCAATGGTGCTAAAACTTATAAAATGAAGTTCGGTCACCGCGGCTTTAATCATCCTGTACGTGAAATTGCTACTGGGAATATTGGATTTACCTCTCAAAATCATGGTTATGCTGTTAGTCGTGATTCAATTGATCCTGAAAATTTAATGGTAACTCATGTAGAAGTTAATGATGGGACCATTGAGGGTCTACGGCATAAAAAATATCCCGCTTTTTCAGTTCAATTTCACCCTGACAGTACCCCTGGTCCGCACGACGAGGAAGGGATTTTTGATTACTTTATGCAAATGATTGATCAAAGAAAGGACAATGAAAGTCATGCCTAAAAGAACTGATATAAAAAAGATAATGGTAATAGGTTCAGGTCCAATTATTATTGGTCAAGCAGCAGAATTCGATTATTCTGGAACACAAGCATGTTTGGCTTTACGTGAAGAAGGCTATGAAGTGGTTCTGGTTAATTCTAATCCTGCTACTATCATGACTGATACTACGATTGCTGACAAGGTTTATATTGAGCCGTTAACTGTTGAATCAGTTTCCCGCATTATTCGTAAGGAATACCCTGATGCAATATTGCCTACTTTAGGTGGTCAAGTTGGTTTGAATATGGCCTTATCGTTAGCTAAAAGCGGCATTCTAGACGAATTAAATATTGAACTGTTAGGAACAAAACTTGATTCAATTGAACAGGCCGAAGACAGAGAAAAATTCAAGGAACTTTGTCAAAAACTGGGTGAACCAGTTCCGCCTTCAACCAGTGTTAAAACAGTCCAAGAAGCTTTAGATTTCGGAGATAAGATTGGATATCCCATTATTGTCCGTCCCGCCTTCACTATGGGAGGAACCGGTGGTGGAATTTGTAATGATCGCGCTGAACTTGCAAAAATTGCCAAAAATGGCTTGGAACTGTCTCCGGTTACCGAATGTTTAATTGAACGGTCGATTGCTGGCTATAAAGAGATTGAATTTGAAGTAATGAGAGATCATGACGATAATGCCATGATTGTCTGCTGTATGGAAAACTTTGATCCTGTCGGTATTCATACCGGGGATTCAATTGTTTTCTCACCATCACAGACATTATCTGACAAAGAATATCAGATGTTGCGTGATTGCTCCTTAAAGCTTATTCGGGCACTAAAGATTGAGGGCGGCTGCAATGTTCAATTAGCCTTAGATCCAAATAGTTTTAATTATGATGTCATTGAAGTTAACCCCAGAGTTTCGCGTTCATCTGCCTTGGCTTCCAAAGCTACCGGCTATCCGATTGCCAAGATGGCAGCCAAAATTGCTGTGGGTCTGACTTTAGATGAAATTAAAAACCCAGTCACTGGTACTACTTTTGCAGAGTTTGAACCAGCATTGGACTATGTTGTCTGCAAGATACCACGCTGGCCTTTTGATAAATTTGCCAAAGCTAATCGCGAATTGGGTACGCAGATGAAAGCAACTGGGGAGGTTATGGCAATAGGAAGAACGGCTGAAGAAGCCTTTCAAAAAGCCGTTCGTTCCCTGGAAATCGATCAAAAAGATTTTTATTCAGTTGAAGCCCATAAAGCCAGTGATGAAGACCTCGAAAATAAACTGGTTAGAGCGCAGGATGATCGTCTTTTCTACTTAGCTGAAGCCTTCCGGCGGGGTTATTCAATGTCGGACTTGCATGAATTAACTAAAATTAATTTTTACTTTTTAGATATTGTTAAGCATATTGTCGATTTAGAAAAAGTTATTGCCGCAAATCCTGATGATCTAGAGGTCCTTAAAAATGCTAAAAAATATGGCTTTAGTGATCATACAGTCGCTAATTTGTGGCATGAAGATGAAGACAAAGTAAGAACTTTGCGCAAGCAAAATCATTTGCTGCCAGTATATAAAATGGTGGACACTTGTGCAGGTGAATTTGTTTCTCAAACTCCTTATTTTTATTCTACTTATGATACCGAAAATGAGAGTCAGAAAACTTCCAAGAAGTCAGTGTTGGTAGTTGGTTCAGGTCCAATTCGCATTGGCCAGGGTGTAGAATTTGATTATGCCACAGTTCACTGCGTTAAAGCCTTGCAAAAGATGGGTTATGAAGCTATTGTCATTAATTCAAATCCCGAAACTGTTTCAACTGATTTTTCCGTTTCTGACAAATTATATTTTGAGCCTTTAACTTTAGAAGATGTATTAAACGTCTGCGATTTAGAGCAGCCAGAAGGTGTAATTATTCAGTTTGGTGGTCAAACTTCAATCAATCTGGCCGCTGGTTTGGAAAAACATGGTGTCAAGATTTTAGGTACTAGCGTAGAAGATCTTAATCGAGCTGAAGATCGAGAATTATTTGATCAAGTAGTAAAAGAATTAGGTTTGAAGCAGCCGCAAGGAATCACCACTACCACACATGCTGGCGTTATTAAAGCAGCTGAGAAGCTGGGCTACCCAGTTTTAGTCAGACCAAGTTATGTATTAGGTGGAAAGGCAATGGAAATTGTTTACAACCAACCTGAACTTGAAGACTACTTGCACAACCATGTTGACATTGCCAGCAGTCATCCAATTTTGGTGGATGACTACCTCGATGGTCGAGAGTGTGATGTTGATGCTATTTGTGACGGAGAAGAAGTACTTATTCCTGGAATAATGGAGCATATTGAACATGCTGGCGTTCACTCTGGAGATTCTATGGCCGTCTACCCGGCTCAAACATTTTCACCTGCCATTAAGCAAAAAATCGCTGACATTACCAAAAAACTGGCTTTAAAGCTTAATTGCCGTGGAATAATGAATTTGCAGTTAATTGAGCGCGGTGGAGAAATTTATATTATTGAAGTTAATCCCCGTGCCAGTCGTACGGTGCCATTTTTAAGTAAAATTACCAGTATTGAAATGGCTCAGGTTGCTACTCGGGTAATTATGGGTGAAAGTCTAAAGGAGCAAGGCTATAAAGATGGTCTGGCACCAGAAACAAAAATGATTAGTGTTAAAGCACCAGTCTTCTCGTTTAGTAAACTTTCAGATGTTGATAGCTACTTAGGGCCGGAAATGAAATCAACTGGTGAAGTCATGGGCAGCGACTTGAGTTTTCCAAAAGCACTTTATAAGGCTTTTTCAGGAGCCAACATGCAAATACCAGACAGTGGCAACATTTTGTTAACCATTGAAGACCGCGATAAACAGGAAATATTACCAATTGCCAAAAGATTTGCCCAAATTGGTTATCGTATTTTTGCTACCAGTGGTACGGCTAGTTTCCTAAAACAAAATCATTTACCTATTACTCTGGTTGATAAGATTCATCAGCACAGTGAGACTAATATTTTAAATGAGTTTAAAAATGGGAAAATTGATTTGGTTATAAACACTATGGGACATGATTTGGCGAAAACTTCTGACGGCTTTATTATTCGTCAAGCTGCTATCCAGCAAAATATTCCTTTAATTACTAGCTTGGACACTGCCCGTGCACTTCTAACTGCCTTAGAAAACCGCTCGTTTTCTACAATAAGCATAAAATAAAATTTAATAAGCAAAAGAGCAACTGCGTAAACAACAGTTGCTCTTTTTGTACTTAAAAAGGTGCGTGCAGATAAATTTTATTTAATACTAAATTTAATAGCAGTTTCAGACAGATCTATTGTATAAGTAGTATTTTCAAGGGGTCTCTTGGTCATTCCCTGATCGGTTGAATAAATAATTAAGCAAAGTTTGCTGCCAACAGGCATTGTGTAGTATGTTGGCTGCAGCTTAAATTGTAAGTCATAAAATTCACCGACTTTAATACTACTTGGCTTTTTCATATCCGCGTAATTTTGCAAATTCATATGAGATTTGGTAATTAATTTAGCATGAGTCAGCTTATCCGGCATAAATTCTTGCAGGGAGTCTAATTGAAAATGAAAGCCTAATTCTTGGCCTCCTGGCATTAAGATTCTGGGAGTAGCTGTCAACCGTTTACGATCGCCGATTTCGACTAAAGCTACAGAAATTTGACCTCTGTTAAGACTGGATGCTACCCGCATTCTAATTTCTGGTCGACCAACTATTGTTACTGGATGAATAAATTCATCGGTCGTGAAGCGCAAACTTGCTTGAGCCCATTTCTTGTTGCCACAAATAAACTGGTATTGCCAGTCATTTTCTGAAATTTTGGCTTTTTTAAATTCGGTTCCGCCTACATCTGTGAAGGAAACTCTCTTTTCGCTACTTGTGTCCTTTGCTAATTCATTGTCATCAGCTGGGAAATAAACTGTTTCTTTTCCGCTGTCATTGCTCCAATCCTCTTCTTCATGCCACTTATCTGCTTTTAGATTGTCCTGAACTAAGACAGTTGGCCATTGCTGATATGCGTTGTTTTCAAGACCTAATAGTTCATGAACCAGCCACAAATTCATCAGGTCGGTAAAATCAATTGAAACTAAATTGTTCATGTTATAGTGGGGACCTTGATGCAAGAAAAGATGATGTTCTACAGGAAGATTTTTGACTTTTTGCCAAATTTTGTAAACATTTTTCGGCTTGACATTCCAATCATTGAGACCGTGGACACTAATCCAGGAACACTTAATATTATTGGTATGATGACGATAATTGCGTTTTTCCCAGAAATCAGAATACTGGCCGGTTTTACGATCAGCTTTGTCTAATAAAATCTTTTGCATTGCGTCAAATTTAGGTTTGATCTTTAAGTAGTCTCCTGCATCCCATAAGTTGGACTGACAAGTTTCTGCCAGCATGTCTAGGTCTTCTCCTTGACATTCTTCTGGCGCTATTACTAATCCATGCTCACGGTAATAATCATACCAGGAAGAAATGGCAGCTTCAGAAATAACCGTTTTTAAGCCGGCAACACCAGTAGTTGCAATAGCTATTTGCAAGGTTCCTAAATAAGACCGTCCTGTCATCCCAATCTTTTTGTTGCACCAGGTAGCTTTGGTTTCATGTTGTCTAGATCTATCAGTGTAAGCAATTCTGTCTCCGTGTAACCATTCTATTATTTCTTTTGCACTTTCGGTTTCTTCTGGTGCGCCGGTAATTCTAAGGCCATCACTGCCGCGGGTACCAATAGCGCCAGCAAAGACGCTGGCGAAGCCGCGAGCTAACATGTATTCGTTTAAACCGTAGGAAGATTTGCCAACGGCTTGTTCGACCGGCTTATATGACACAGTATCATCAGTGTTTGGCTTTTGAGCTTTAACAATAGCAGCAGCTTGATATTGCGGATTTTCCCATTCAGTCGCATCACTCAAATTCTCGTCAACGTTATGGTTACGCTTTTCATTATCAATGATACCGCCAAAATAGGGACTAGCTGTATATAATGCTGGTACCGGCATATTTTCACTTTCAACTGGTCGAAAAATGGTTGTTTGCAAGAGATCGCTCTTGCCGTCGCCATCAGTGTCAAGGTCACTTTCAACGTAAACTACTTCTCTGATTATTTTGCTGGTATCAAAAACTGGCATACTTTTGCCATTAAAAAAGAGAAACTTATTTTTGGTAAATTGGCTTTTGCGGTTATAAAAATAGCCTTCACCCGCCATCACATCAATTAAAAGCTGTCCGTTTTTAGCACGAGTATTTAGTAAACGATAAAAGGCGCGGATGAGTGCTTGCTGATCATGAATATCTGCAATATAGGGCAACGCCTGCTTTCTCATGAATTTTAGAGGATCTGCCAGTTGATAATCGTACCCAACGTGGTAACCTAAAAGTTGCAAGGCCACGTTATAGAATTGGGGAGACACTATTTTTACCGGATTGCCGTCTAAAAATTGCTTGAGTGTTTGTGTTTCTGATACAGCAAACTCGGCTAATTTTGCCTTTCGTGCTCCCGCATCATTGAGGTCGACTACTGCCACTGCATTTGCTGTGAGTTCAGCTAGCAGATCAGCAAAAGAAAGCTTTTCATAATCGGCTGGTAAAAATTTAATTTGTTGCAATTCTTTAACTTCTGTTTGGTAATCAGTTTTGACATAAGCGTATTGATTGTATTTCATAAAATTCTCCTTTTTGTATTATTTTACCTGTTATTAAGATCATTAGAAAGCCAGTTATTAAAATAAAAAAGAAAGAAGGTTTTAAAAAATCTTCTTCCTCTAATGTAAATCATAGCCAAACTTCTTGGTAGGTCTTTTCATTAAAACCGCAGGTCAGTTTTTCACCTTCAACCACCAATGGTCGTTTAATTAATTTACCATTTTTGGACATCATCTCTGCTGCTGCGGCAATTGACATATCAGCTACCTGATCTTTGAGATGCAGTTTGCGGTAGTCTTGTCCGTGCGTGTTGAAAAAATACTTTAACCCGCGATCCTGATGTTGGGTAAGCCAATTAATTAAGTCAGCTTTCTCGGGTGGTTGCTCTACCAAATCCTGAAAGTCAAATTTAACATTGTGCTCTGTTAACCATTTTTGAGCTGCTCTTGAAGTTGAGCAGCGCTTATAACCGTAAAATCTTATCATTTTCATGCTCTCCTTTGCTTAAATTATAGCAATGATGGCAAGCAAAAATACAATAATAAAAACATTTTTATAATTTAGGATGTATTATGTTAAACTCAGTGTATAGTTTTGAAATAAAATTTGGGAGTTGCAATTTTGCAAGAAATATTTGTTTATATTTATAATATTGCCTTTTTAGTTCTTTATTTATGGGTAATAAATGTTTCAGAATATGCTTATAAAACCACTAATAATGGTATTTTTTACTATGTGGGCCTGCTTTATGTAACGTTAATAATTGACAGTACGATAGCATTTTCATCAGATCTGCTAAAAGTCACTAATAGTAATTACCAGATTGATACCAAAGCCTTTTATTTAATTAGAATTTTAGCATTTATAATAGGGGGAATTTGTTATGTTAAATTGATGTCCAGCATGATAAATAAGAAACCCAAAATTTTATACTATATCCCTATTTTTGCTGTGTCCTTGTTAAATGTCGCTTTTGTGTTAAATTCTTATAGTGAACAAAATGCGGGAGTACTCCAAAGGAGTACCCAGGATGCTAGTATTTTATTTCTTTGCATAATTTATTTTTGTAACACTTTTAAATCAGATTCTAAAGGAAAAAATAGCAAGAAAAAATATTACGATCGAGCTGTAATATTGACTGCTATTTTTATGACGTTGTCATGCTTAGAAGGAATCTTATTTTTATTTTTGAACGATTTAAATCAAAATAGTTTTGTCATTTTAACCAGTTATATGAGAGTTATCGGTTTTAATGAAGATCTTTTTTCAATTATCCTGTCTTTATTAATTATTTGGTTTGCTAAAAGGGAAGAGGAAGAAGCAAATAAAAATAACTTAGAAATTTTAGTGCAGCAAAAAATGAATCAATATCAATCTATGCTTCACGAAAAGGAGAATGCTAGCGAAGAAAGTCAAGTTGTTGAATTCTGTAATTATTACAATATGACAAAAAGAGAATCAGAAATATTAAGGCTAGTCTTAAAAGGTAAGAAGAATCAGGAAATAGCTGATGAATTGTATATTTCTGTAGGAACGGTGAAAACACATATACACAGTATTTATAAAAAATTAGCTGTTGATCGCCGCAGTCAGTTAATGCATATTTTTATGGAATATAAAGAAAAATAAGCTAAAAATAATTGGCTAAATCTCAAATTAAGCAAAGAGACTGGGAAATCATGTTACTGGTGTGTGATTTTTCAGTCTTTTTTAGATTTCTCAATCATTTACAGCACCGTTTTTAGTCTTTTTGGCATCTACTACTAAAGTTTAGTTTTAAAAAATACTTAGTTGCAGCACATTTTACGCCTAAAATACAACAAAAGTTGATTGTAACTTTACTCTTTTTTGATTAACTTGATCCATGAATTAATCCATAAATGGATCAGACAGAAAAGGAGAAAAAGTTATGGAGAAACAAAAATTGCCTGCTTATCGCTGGGTGATTCTAACGATTGTTAGTTTGTTGTGTTTTATTGCTAATTATATTCAGTTTCAGGTTTCGGCGTTGGCCACAGTAATTATGCCTCAATTACATATTACGACTGCTGAGTTTTCGGCTCTCTTAATGGCGCCAATGCTAGTAGCCGTTGTGCTTAGTATTCCGGCTGGATCTTTAGGAGATAAATTTGGCTCTAAAAAGGTAATATCAGTGGGTTGTATTTTATCCATCATTGGTGCATTTGGCCGTTTTATTGCAGCGAATTTTGCCATGATGATGATAATGCTCTTATTATGCGGTATTTTTATTTCACTTTTAAATGCCAACTTAATTAAAGTTTTGGGTACCTGGTTTAAGCAGGATACGGATGCTGCCATGGGTGTATTCTACGCAGCTTCATGCTTGGGAATAACTTTGGCTCAAATCACTAGTTCATGGTTTCCGTCTGTTAATGCTGCTTACATGTTTTCATCTGTTTCATTATTAGTCTTAACTATTTGCTGGATAGTTTTTGTTCGTGATACTCCTAAAGGCGAATCATTGCCGCCAGCAGAACCGACAATGAAATATTTAAAAGTTGCTATTAAAAGTAAAAATACCTGGATTGTCTCAATTTGTGCTGGCTTAGGAATCGCCTCAACAACTGCTTATGCTGGTTTTTTACCGCAGGCGCTTAATTTAGGTCAACATATTAATAATTCGACAGCCGGAATTATGTCTTCTGTAGTTACTGTCGGTAGTTTCTTTGGCTCTTTAATTGGTCCAGCTTGGTGCAACAAGCTTGGTCGTTACAAGATGTTTTTGACCGTAACGACATTAATTGGTGCGATCGTAATGTACTTTACCTGGTATACACCAGCTGGTTTCTTTTTATGGGCCATGTTAGTAATTAATGGTTTCTTTACTGCAATTAGTGGACCAATAGTTCAAGCTATGCCAATACAATTTCCAGAAATAGGAGAGAAATATTCTGGTAGTGCTGGCGGAATAGTTGGTACAGTTTCAATGCTGATATCATATTTTATTCCAATCATTGTGTCCAAGATTGCTGGAAACGACTACGCTAAGAATCTAGGGATTGAGTCGTTAATTTTCGGATTATCGATACTATGTATATTGGCGTTGCCTGAAGTTGGTAGTAAAGCAAAAAATAAATAGAAAGGCAAGAAAAAATGGAAAAAGCAGATTTCGTTTTAAAAGGATCAGCTATTTTTACTGGTGCTGGTGATAAGCCAATATCTGGTTGCGTTTTAATCAAGGGAAATCGCATCTTGAAGATCGTGCCGTTAGATAGAATGACTGGTTATATCGATGAAAAAACCACCGTGATTAATTGTGGTGATCATTTGATTATGCCCGGCTTTAACGATTCTCATATGCACATTTCGCTAGGTTCTGTTCAAAATGATCCGGACTTTTGCATTCAAATGATGAACTGTAAGAGTGAGGAAGAATGTGTACAAATGGTTAAATCATTTGCTGATTCGCATCCTGATAATCCTTGGATATATGGTACAGGTTGGTATGCAGAAGTTTGGGATAATCCTCATACTCCCTCAAAAGAATCACTAGATGCTTTAAATTTAGACCGCCCAGTATGTTTAAATTCATTTGACCTTCACTCCGTCTGGTGCAATTCTATAGCTCTAGAGAAGATTGGTATTAAAAAAGATACGCCCAATCCCCAAGGTGGAATATATGGTCATGACGAACAGGGCGAACTAAATGGTATTCTATACGAACCACCAGCAACAAAAGCCATGATGGACGAGGTTTTAAATGTGCCAACACTGAAACAATCTTTGCTGAAATGTCTAAAGCACTTTCGTGAATTAGGTATCACTTCAGTTGCTGATGTCTATCCGTCAGGTCTAACGAATGACAATATCCCGGAAATATTTGATGAATTAGAACAATCTGGAGAATTAACTACCAGAATTACATCATTTCCATCCTTGACAGATATTGCTGGTGCGAAAGAACTGAAGAGAAAGTACCATACTAATAAGCATAGGGTTGCAGGTTTGAAACAAGTTCTTGACGGCGTGGTTGAAGCTCATACTGCCTTTTTGAGTAAAGAGTATGATAATGATCCTGGAAAATTTGGTGATACTTCTTTAACTCAGGATGAGCTCAACAAATATGTTCTAGCGGCCCAAAAGGAAGGGTTCCCTGTCAAAATACATACTATTGGTGATCAGGCAAGTACGATGGCCCTAAATGCATATGAATATGCCAAAAGTAAAATTGGCAAGTTAACTTTGCACAATTCCTTAGAACATATTGATATGATTAGACAAGACGACATTGACAGACTGAAGAGTTTAAATGTAATGTGTGCAGTTCAACCGCAACATTGCATTGGAGACTATATGAGTGGAGGATATTTGCCTTGTATTGGTAAAGAGAGGTTGTCACACACTTGGCCATACCGTGAAATACTTGATGCGGGAAGCCATTTGGCTTTTGGTTCAGATTTTCCCGCTGTATACTCTGTAAATCCAATTTGGACAATTTATGCGGCTGTAACGCGTTGTGAACCAAATGAAGGTAAACCAGATGGAGGTTATTTCCGAGAACATGCAATTACTCTGACTGAAGCTTTGCAGGCTCATACCAAGTGGTCAGCCTATGCTGAATCCTTCGAAAATGAACTGGGAACTTTGGAACCTGGTAAATTGGCCGATGTCATCGTATTAGATAGAAATCTATTTGACATTGATCCGCAAAAAATTCGTTTTGCCAAAGTTAACTTAACCTTTTCTGATGGTAAGTTGGTTTATAAGCGCGGTAAGTAAATTAAAACTAAAAAACTGATAGTTAGCGATTATGATTGATAACTATCAGTTTTTGTTTGTTTTAAAATTAATTGAAATCTAGTTCAAAATCTTTACTTGTAAAAAGATGTACTTTGCTATTAAAGAGGTAGTTCATCAATATGCCCAACGCAATTGGCAAAAAGAAGAAAAGAATTGCGATTAAAAGAATATTGAACAAATTTGCGGGCCGATTAGCCATTGCCGCTATGGGTCCGATTAAGCCGGAAAAACCAAAGCCTGCACTCATTGGTGTTCCCTGAATTTGAAAGACTGCTCCCAAACCACCCATGATACCAGCATTGATTAAAAGCGGAATAAGTAGTTTTGGATTAGTCATTAAATTAGCCATTTGCATTTTGGGAGAGCCCAAGAAGTGAGCAATTGATGTCCCGAAACTATTGGATTTCCATCCAAAAACAGCTAACGCAAAGGAAACGGCTGTAATACCAAGATTTGCAGAACCAGAAGCAATACCAGAAATGCTGATTGCAGTGGCGATGCCCACTGAAGAAATCGGCGAAACAATGAGCAGGCCGAATACTATTCCCATTAGCATTCCCATGATAATGGGCTGCAAGTCTGTCAGTTTTTGGACTCCTAAACCGATCAAACTAGTGAGTTGACCAACAGGTATGCGCGTCAGACAGCCGATTCCACCTGCTATTAGTAAAACTAAAAGGGGAACCAGTAAAATCGTGTATGCCTTTAATTTTTTACCAAAAAACAATACTAGTCCGTAAGCAATCATAATCGTAATCGCGGTATTAATGACATCACCACTGCCTGTTACAGTGACTTTACCGTTATTCATCATGAAATTACCAGCGCCTGCTGTTGCCGCTAAGGCGATGGATGAAGTTTGAATAGGTGTCAATTTACCTGTCATGCCGACGCATACTGCACTAATTGCTGGTAACAACGCTGAAGCAAAGGTAGTTAAGGCTAAGATAAAACTTAGTTGTGGCATACTGGGTAAAAGAGCTTTTACCAGCTGGTTAATTAAGGCTCCGGGAATTAAAGCTACAACTATACCAGTTGACAAGCCGTTTAGGGTATCTAGCGTAATCTTTTTCAAAGTATTCATTTTTCTCTCCTAAATAAAAAACTCACACAGATGACGACAACTGTGTGAGTCTTCAGAGAAGAAAGTACTTAAGTCTTTGAACACACAATTGTCATGAAGATTGAACTGTGTGTCTAAGACAATGACAAACCAGGCACTCAGATCAAATTGCTGAAGTACCAGAAATAATATTTAACTTGCGGTTGATTAATTTTTTTAATTGCCGTCATAATCTTTACCTCTCATAAATATTTAAGCAATATCATAACTTAATAATAAATAAAAAGCAAGTCCTAATTTAATTTAATTTGAAAACAGCTGATACAGCAGTTAATTAAACAATTTGAAATCATCCTGCTTAAGTAATACAAGTAAGCAAAATATTAAAATGCTGAACTGACGTGATCTTATCTTTTTAATATTTTCCGCACTAAAAAGCCAAAAAATTAAAAATAAAAGTTTTGAATAACTCTTTAGTAACGACTAGAATATTCTCAAGTAAAATATAAATTTATTCTATTGTAAAAGAAAGAAGTGTTTATTATCACACTGTTTATTAACTGTATCAGTTTTTTGGGTGACTGGTTGCTATTCGCTTTTCCTCTATATCAGGGATTAATGGAGCTTTATGACTACGAATGGTTTTTAAAAGAATTTAATCAATCAAGCAAAGCACAGCCTAAGATTTCTCCTCTTTACTGGATTATACCTATTGTCAAAATATACCTAGAAAAGAGACGAGCAGTCAAAATTTTGGGCAGTATTATCAAAAATGAATCAGATTTACGTACAGCTATGAGTTTTATTGACAAAGCAACTGCCTGGTATTTTGTTTCTCTTGGTGGTTGGTTAAAGATGGTATCTTCTTTATATGAATTTATCGGAGAACTTCACGAAGACAGCATATTGCTGCTAGTTGGCGGAACTATAGTTTTAACATTTTTAGGTATTTTTTCAGGTTATTACCGCTTGAATCCGAAGAGACAAAGAGTGTTGATTTCAAAAATTAAGAAGAACTAGCAAACAAAAAGAACTATAACTGAATTGTTATAGTTCTTTTCTTTAAGAGTTCAAACAAGTGTTAACTATTTATAACAAAATGATCCGGGTGAGATTCGAACCCACGACCCACGGTTTAGAAGACCGTTGCTCTATCCAGCTGAGCTACCAGACCGTCAGTTTTGCGTATTCCTGCGCAAGAACAGTAACTATTATAGAAAAAAATTTAAGTAATTGCAACCAGAAATTGCGATTTTGTTTAAATAATTTTAAAGCAAAATTGATGTTGGCAAAGAAGAGATTATAAGATTAATATGTTAATTGTAGTTTGTAATCGGTATAATTAAAATAATTATTTTAAATGATTGGAAAAATTATGAAACATAAATTACTAAAATTTATCTGTCTCTTAGGCATGCTTCTAGTTAGCTTAAGCCCTGTACAAAAAGTAAAAGCCGATGTTGATTATGATATTGCTAAAAATATCACAAGTGCCAAAGTTAATCCTGATGGTTCTTTGTCAATGAAAAGGGCAATTACCTACCAATTCAATAGTCGAGCACATGGCGTTTATTACCGGCAAGCTTTAAATTCAAATCAAAAAATTGAAGACGTAAAAGTACAGGTAAAAAATGAAAATCAAAAGAGACAAACAGTTAATAACTATCTTCTTAAAAAAATGAAGCGCGGATATCGCTTTAAAGTGTTTTATCCTATAAAAAATCACAGCCATTTTACTGTGACGTATTTTTATCGCATAACCAACGCCATTATTAATTATCGCGACATTGCTGAACTTAATTTTAAGATTATTGGTAATGGCTGGGATACTGACTTAGACTATGTCAAGGCCAGCGTTATTTTCGCTAGACCAGTTAAAGGACTGAAAGCCTGGGCTCATGGGCCACTTGATGGCTACCTTAAAGTTAATCCGAAAAAAGGAAAAATTGTTATGATAGCTGAGAATCTTGCTGGCGACACCGGTATCGAAGTTCATAGTATTTTCCCTGTGAGTATCACTGCCAAAAATAAAAATGTTAAAAACAAGAATCACCGCCAAGCAGTTATCAAGCAAGAGAAAGAATTGGCTCAAGCAACCATTAGAAATAAGCAGAAAAAAGAAAGAAGAAGTATTTGGCTAATAGCATTAAGCTTGTTTGTCGGACTTCTAGGAATTATTAAAGGTTTCAGAACCAAAGCAGTTGGTTTTAAGCCGCGCAAGAGTCGCGAATTGGCTCATAATTATGAAATACCTGATGTGGATCCAGTGTTAGCGCAAATTTTGGATACTGCTAAAAAGCCCGATAATAAGGCCTTTACGGCATATTTAATTAGCTTAGCGGCTAAGAAAAAGATCAAGATCGCAGATTTTAAGGTCCATCGGAAAACCTTTTATCAAATAACCTTGTTAGACAAAAGCATTCTTGATAATAATCCTCTAATGAAAGCCCTTTTTAATACCATTGGTGATGGTAGCCAATTCACGACGCAAGAGTTGAAAAAGTACCATGGTAAAAAGCTTGGAAACTCTTTTGATACCTGGGCAACTAATTATTTTGACAGTAAAGAAAAACAAATATATTTACCTGATACGTTGACCAATAGTCGGGCTAAAGTTATCGGTATTATTATTTTGACGATGGCAGTGAGCTTTGCGTCTGCGGTAATTGCATTAACAAGTTCTTTAAAATATCTTTTGGTAATAGTTATAGGTGAAGTTTTAATTCTGCTTTTGAGTCTTCTTGCTTTAGTTTATAGTAATAAAAAGATTGGCATATACTCTGAAACAGGCAAAAATGAAACTGAAAAAATACGCGGTTTCAAGAAAATGCTGAGAGATATCGGCAAGTTTAAAATGAAAGATGTCGGTGATCTCATACTATGGGAAGATATTATGCCTTATGCCGTTTCTTTCGGTTTAGCAGACAAAGTCATGAAAGAAATGAAAATCGAATTCAGTGAGGAAGAGATTCAAAACAGTAATTACTTCTATTACGGTTTTATTTCAAACACGGGCAAAGACAGTTTTACTGCCAACTTTGATTCTTGTTTTAGTGACGGTATATCTTCTGGCTCTAGCAGTTTCTCCAGTGGTTCATCCGGCGGCTTTGGCGGAGGTTCTGGTGGAGGAGCTTTCTAGTTTGTCTTCTGACTAAAAGCCTGGCTTAAAGATTGGTTTTTGCATTTGCTATAATTAAGTAAAATTCTAAAAAGATAGGTAAAATGATGTTCGATTATCGCAATAATTTAAAAAGAATTCTTAATCAGACGGCGGGAGATGATAAGAGCTTAAAGAATGGGATAGCAGCAATTAAATTAATTTTGGGCATGACTGATGAGCAGACTGCAACAGTAACAGCTAAAAATAATATCGAAGTTGATCTAGAGCAACTTAATTTGCTCTTAACCAGCTTAGCCCGGTTAATTAAAAATCCTGGAGATATTGCCAGTAAGAACACAGCACTTTCGGCAATTCAAAAACTAACGCTTGCTCCAAATATTAATAAAAAATATCGCCAAAATTTAGTCAACCTAAAGCAAGCAATTAATCTGCTGCAAACGCCTAAAGATATGATTGATAAAAAAGTTTTCGAAGAAGCCCTTGAAATTCCCCAAAAGAGTAAGAGAGATTATCGGAAAGGAAAACGGTATACAGTAATTCGTTTGCTATCTGGCTGTGATTTGATTAATGATAGTAATAGAAGAGTGTATACGTTGAAAGAGTCTCAAATTCATTCTTTAAACTTAAAAAGTGGTGATATAGTAGAGGCCGTTCCTGAAGATAAGAATTCCCATTATGAAGCAACTATTTTACGCGTTGTTGGCTTTCGTGAATTGCCGTCTATGGAAGTTGATTCAATCTCAACGTTTAAATATGCGGTAGTGCAAGGACGCGCGGGTCATTTAGCTATTACTCGCAATGCTCAAGGAAAGAAATTACGTGTTAATGGTAAGGCGGTTCTTCTTCCTGTTGATTCGAGTAAGTATTGGGATGAAAACATTAGATTAGTTGATGGCTCAATTGTTGACTTAGCTTGGTATGATGGCGATGTTCGTTTGAAAAAAAATCCGGAAGAAGCAATTCAAATTCGCTGGATTTATGAGCTTGAGCAACCGCAGAAGCCTAATAGCGCTAAAAAGAAAAGAAGCACTACTGCAGAAAAAGATGAGAATTTAACTAAGCTGGCATTGGATTTACATTATCAACGAGTAGGCATTGCTATTGGCAATAACCAGAATGAGGCGATGTTGGAAGGAATAGTCAAAAGGTATAATGGCATACCTATCCCCATTGATGCTTTCCAGGGCAAGAAAAAAATCATGGAAAATCAGATCAAGGATCTGGATATTGTAATCCTGGTAACGGCATTTGCTGCCCATGACAGTACTTGGAATATCAGTGAATTTGCCAGTAAGTATCACATCAAATTTGCAGTTAGTTCAAGTAAAGGCTACCAAGCGTTTGAGCGAGCTTTATACCGTGCTGAAAAGGGTTTGCCAGCGTATGAAGGTAATCAAACAATCGATTATCAGGTTGCTGACTGATAGTCATAACGATTTTCTTTATAATTTCTTAATAATTTAAGAAATAAAGGTCAGCTTTGTGTTTTTGCTCATGCAATTTTACTGCAGGTTAAATAGGAAAGCCCATATTTCTTGCATGATTTGGCTTTTTTCCTGTACAATATTAAATAACAATTTTATGGAAGGAAGATGAGATGAAAACAAAAACGCAAAAGCATACCTGGCAATATTGGCTTTTTTTCTTAGCTGGTTTAGAAATAATTACAATATCAATAAATTTCTTTTATGCTCCTATTAATGTTGCTGCAGGTGGTTCTACAGGTATTTCAATATTGATTGATGCTGTTTGGGGAATTAACCGCTCTCTTTCGGTATTTGTGGTCAATGCTCTGATGCTTATTTTAGCTGCCGTTTTTTTAGGTAAAGAAACTTTAAAAAAGGTGGCTTTAGGCAGCCTTTTAGTACCTGTGTTAATGGCAATTACACCTAGTTTTAAATTAACTTCGAATAATATGCTCGCAGTTATCTACGGCGGAGTCTTAATGGGTGTTGGTGTTTCAATGCTATATCGCATTAACGCTTCGTCCGGTGGGACTACCATTCCGCCTTTGATTATAAAAAAGTATTTTTATATTGATCCCGCATTATCATTAATGGTTATTGATATGTCTGTCATTTTTTTGAATATCTTTGTTGATGGTACTGAAGCTTTTCTGCTGGCCGCTTTTTCTCAGGTAATTACTACAATGACTATGCGTTATACAGAAACTGGTTTTGATAAAAAATATCAGGTGCGCATTATGAGTAACAATAAGTTAGAAAAAATTCGTCAAATGCTGCAGCAGGATTATGATGGCTTGACCGTTTACAATGTCGTAGGTGGTTATAGTGATCAGGATAAGCAACAGCTAGTGATTGTTGTTGATACTAACGAATATGGTCAGCTAGTTGCTAAAGCTCGTAAAATTGATAGTGAAGCATTTATCGTCACCGAAAACATTGCTAAAGTGCATGGTGGTAAATGGCAAATTTAAACCTTATTTAGCAGATAAAGAAGACATTTTTTATTGCTAATTGAACCTGATAGTAGTATGATGTAATAGTTGTATTTGTGGGTTCCTCCACATCTGCAACCGCACATTTTGAGGTCATAAGTCTTGGTTAGAGCACCTCAATTGGCGAGTCTAAGTAATTTTTGGAGGGTAGTAAATGTACGCAATTATTAAAACCGGTGGAAAGCAATATAAAGTTGCTGAAGGCGATAGTGTTTTTGTTGAAAAGCTTGATGCTGTAGAAGGTAAAGAAGTTACTTTTGATGAAGTAGTTCTTACTTCAGACGGCAAGGACGTTAAAGTTGGTACACCGTTAGTTAAAGGTGCTAAAGTTGTTGCTAAGGTTGAAAAGCAAGGTAAGGAAAAAAAGGTTGTAACCTTTAAGTACAAGCCTAAGAAGCACTCACATTCAAAATATGGTCACCGTCAACCTTATACTAAGGTTACAGTTGAGAAAATTGAATTAAACTAGAGGTGAAATAATAATGAATATTTTAAATCTTAAATTATTTGCCCACCACAAGGGTGGAGGTTCTACTGCCAACGGACGTAATTCAGCAGGTCGTCGTTTAGGCGCTAAGGCTGCTGATGGCCAAACTATTCATGCTGGCTCAATCATTTATCGTCAACGTGGCACAAAGATTCACCCTGGTAAAAATGTTGGCCAAGGTGGAGATGACACTCTGTTTGCTTTGGTAAATGGTGTAGTTAAATTTGAGCGGAAAGACAAGTACAGAAAACAAGTTTCTGTTATTCCGGTTGAAGAAGAAGCTAAGTAATTTAGTTCTTAAACCAAAAGACGAAAAGCATATGCTTCTCGTCTTTTTTCTGTTTTATTTAAAAAAGTAATGATGTGATGGTATTGTATATCCCTTTGGGGTTAAAATTGAAGTAAAAGTTTGATATACAGGAGAATACAAGCATGACTGAACAAAATGATTTATTAACACTAATCAACAGGCGCATACAGAAAGTAACCGAACTAATTAAAGAGCGTGATGCCGATGGCTTGCTGATTTTTAATCAAGCTAATTACCGTTATCTTACTAATTTTACCGGTGAAGAAGCACAATTAATTTTAACTGCTAAAGGGGAGCGGATATTACTGTCGGACTCACGCTTTATTGACCAGATTAAGGCTGAAGCTCCAGGCGAAATTGACGTGGTAATGAAAACGAAAGATCAAGACGTTGAAATTACTAATCAATTGCAAAAAGCTAACTTGCAAAAAGTTTTAATTGAAGGGGAGTTCGTATCAGCGGTTGAATTTACGAAATTGCAAAAACTAAACCCGCAAGTTGATTTTGAGATTTGTCAAGAATTAGTCGAACAAGTTCGCAATATCAAAGACTCCCTTGAATTAGAAACATTACGTACAGCCATTAACATTTCGATGGATAGTTTCAATGAAATTTTGCCTTTAATTAAACCGGGAGCTGTTGAAAGGAAAATAGGAGCTAAATTAGATTACTATTTCAAAGTCAATGGCGGTGATGGTCCTAGTTTTGATACGATTATTGCTTCAGGTGTACGTTCTGCCTGGGCTCACGGGGTTGCCAGTGACAAAATGATTGAAAATGGTGACATGGTTGTAATCGATTTTGGTGCATTTTATCACGGCTATGCGGCTGACATTACCAGGACTGTTGCGGTTGGCAAAGTTGACCAGGAAATGCATAAAATTTACAAAATCGTCCACGAAGCGCAAAGACGGGGCATTGAAGCTGCAGTTGCCGGCAACCACGGTTCTGATGTTGATCGAGCAGCCAGAAGCTATATTACTGAACAAGGATATGGCCAATATTTTGGCCACGGAATAGGTCATGGTATAGGACTTGAGATACATGAACTTTGTCAGCCGGCTCTGCCTTTTGGTAAACAAGAACTAATTAATAATATGGTTCATACAGTTGAACCAGGAATTTATTTGCCAAATAAGGGTGGTGTCAGGATCGAAGACGACATCTTAATCAACGATAACTGTCCTGAAACACTATCAACTTTACCTAAAGACGACTTAATTTCTTTGTAAAAGATAAATAATAATTATAGTAAAATCGCTTACTAATTGGTAAGATAATATTATGGAGATGAGGTACTCAATATGACAATGATTTCAGTTAATGAGTTTAAGAATGGTTTAACTATTAAGTATAATAATGACTTATGGCGAATTGTTGAATTTCAGCACGTTAAGCCAGGTAAAGGTAGCGCCTTTGTTCGTTCAAAGCTAAAGAGCTTGAACACTGGTGCAGTGCAGGAATACACTTTCCGCTCAACCGCTAAAGTTGAAACTGCAGAAATTGAGACCAAGGCTATGCAGTACTTGTATAATGATGGTTCAAGTTACGTCTTTATGGATACAACAACCTACGACCAGCTGGCAATTCCTAATGAACAAGTAACAGACGAAGCTAAATTCTTAAAGGAAAATATGAACGTCAGTGTAATTATGCATGATGGTAAAACATTAGGAATTCAATTACCGAACACTGTTGAATTGACGGTTACCAAAACAGAGCCTAATATTAAGGGTGATACCTCATCAGGTGGTGGTAAGCCCGCAACAATGGAAACGGGTCTTGTTGTTAACGTACCTTTCTTCATCAATGAAGGAGACGTTTTAGTAATTAATACGGTCGATGGTACATACGTATCTCGCGCAAATAAATAATTTTTCGAGGTAAAAAAATGGCAGATAGTTCAAAAATTGTCTTAGATGATAAAAATAACGGTGAAGAAATTGAAATTGATCCTAGTGTTCTTGAAGTTATTATGGGGATTGCTGCCGAAAAAGTGGATGGAGTTGCCGAAATGCACGGTAACGTCAAATCTGGAATCAATCGCGTTTTAGGTAGAGAAAACCATGGCAAAGGCGTCTCTGTTAACATTGATGACGAACACAATTTAACCGCCGATGTTTACGTTAGCATTGAGGCAGGAAAAAATGTACCTCAAATAGCAACGAACTTGCAGAAGTCTTTGAAACAGCAGGTTTTACAGATGACAGATTTAACTCTTAGCGAAATTAACGTGCATGTTACCGGTCTAGAATTCCCAGATGAGGAAGAAGAGGATGGTAGTGGTACTTCACAACTGTTTTCTGACATAGATGAAAAGGGTAAAAATGAATCAACACGAAAGTCGTAGAGTCGCAATGCAGGTCGTTTATTTAGCAAACCAAGATCTTAAATATACGGCCAGTGAAGTTGAAGCCAAAACTGTTGCAATGCTTGATTTGAAAGAACTTCCTGCTTATTCTAAAGAAATAATTGAAGGAGTAATTGAAAAGCGGGATGAGTTAAAAGGTGAATTAGCCGGTTTTTTAAAGAAAAACTGGCGGATTAACCGTATTAACCAAATTTCGCTGGCCATCTTGGAAGTTGCTCTGTATGAAATAAAATACAGTAAAGAAATTGAGCCAAAAGCTGCAGTTAATGAAGCTTTGAACTTGTGTGATGAGTTTGCTGATCCCAAAGATAAACCATTTATTAATGGTATGTTAGCAAACTTTATCTAAAAATATCTTATAGTCGGCTTTATGCCGACTATTTTTTTAGAAAAGGAAATGACAAAAATGGGGCAGCTTTTAGATGGCAAGCGCTTGGCTGATATTCGTGCTCGAAAATTGCAAAAGCAAGTTTGCGAATTAAAATCGCTGGGGGTGCAGCCACTATTTTGCGTAATTAATATTGGTGACGATCCTAGCAGTAAAATTTACCTTAAAACTAAAAAGAGCAGAGCAGATCAGATTGGCATAGAGCAAAAACTGTTTCAATTGCCAAAAACGGTACCGCAGCAAGAGCTATTAAAATTAATTAAACGTCTGAATAATGAAAAAGCGGTTAATGGCATCATGATTCAATTACCTGTACCAAAGCAGATTAATTTAAATGAAGTTTTAGCAGCTATTGATCCTGAAAAAGATGTTGATTGTCTGACACCTGCAAACATAGGACGTTTATGGCAAGGGGAACATTTTGTTGAACCCGCAACAGCACATGGCATTTTGGCTTTACTAGACTATTATCACATTACTTTAAAAGGTAAAAATGCCGTGATTATAGGTAGAAGTAGTATTGTAGGCAAACCCTTAGCTGCATTAATGCTTGAAAGGGATGCAACAGTTTCAATTTTACATTTAAAAACAAAGAATTTGGCAGAATATACCAAAAGAGCTGATATTCTGGTGACAGCAACTGGACAAGCTAACTTAGTTACTGCTGATATGGTCAAAAAAGGTGCAGTTATCATAGATGTGGGCATCAGTCGCGTAAAGGGTAAAACTGTCGGTGATGTCGCTTTTGCTCAGGTTGCACCGCTAACCAGCTTTATTACTCCGGTGCCAGGAGGAGTGGGGCCACTCACAGTTGAATCTCTTATGGAACAGGTTGTCCAGTTGACAAGGAGAAAATATGGAAAGTGCTAAATATCTCACAGTTTCGGACCTAAATTACTATATAACTCAAAAGTTTAAAAACGATCCCTACTTACATAAAGTATTTCTTCAGGGTGAATTGTCTAATTTCCGTTATCGCCGCAACTCTCACCAGTATTTTTCACTAAAAGATGAAAAATCTAAAATTAATGTAGTAATGTTTCGGTCATATTTTGATAAAGTAAAGTTTAAGCCTGAAGAGGGGATGAAAGTCTATGTAACGGGTTACGTTAGTGTTTATGGGCCACAGGGTTCTTACCAGTTTTATGCAGAATCGATGGAACCGGCAGGACTAGGAGCCTTATATGAACAACTGAAACAGTTGCAAAGAAAACTTGCAAATGAAGGATTATTCGACCAAAAATATAAAAAGCCCTTACCTCGTTTTCCTGATTATATTGCCGTTGTAACCAGTGCTTCTGGCGCTGTGATCCATGATATTTTAGTGACGGTTAACAGGAGATTTCCTCATGCAGAAGTTGATTTGTTCCCCGCTCAAGTCCAGGGAGATTCGGCTGCCGATTCATTAGTATCTGCGATGAAGCAAATAGCTCAGTTTAAAGATAAATATGATGTTATGATAATCGGTCGTGGCGGTGGTTCGCTTGAAGATTTATGGCCCTTTAATGAAGAAAGTGTAGTACGACAAGTGTTTGCTATGAAAATGCCGGTTATTTCTTCAGTAGGTCATGAAACGGACACTACATTATGTGATTTAGTTGCAGATGTGCGCGCTGCTACTCCCACAGCAGCTGCTGAATACGCCACTCCTAATTTGGCAGATGAATTAATTAATATTCGTCAAATGCAGAATAGTCTTGTTTCTAGTATGCAAAATACAATCAGAATTCGGCGTGATACTTTAAATCGGATTAATAATTCTGTTATCATGCGAGAACCTACACGACTGTATGATGAACAGGCACAAACATTAGACCTTTTGCGAGATAATTTACATAATAATATGGTGCGTCAATTAGAACGCAGAAGACAAAGTTACCAGTTGGAAAAGCAAAGACTGCTTGCAGTCAGTCCTGGTAAAAAAATTGCAGCGTTATTGCAGCAATCAGATTTTTATTATCAGAGGTTAATTGCTAATACGAAGCAGTGTTTACAAGTAAAACGCAATGCTTTGAGTCAGACAGGGCAGCAACTTAATGATTACAGTCCTCTCAAAACTTTGGACAGAGGCTATGCTTTTGTTACTGATAAACAAAATAAAACTGTTAGTTCTATTGCTCAAGTTAAAATAAAAGATGAAGTCAGACTGCATTTTAAAGACGGACAAGCGACAGCAATAATTGGTTCAACTAGGAGAGAAAAAAATGGCCACTAAGAAAAATAATTTTGAAGCAGAATTAAAAGAATTGCAGACAATTGTTAATAATTTGGAAAACGGTGATATTCCACTGGAAGATGCTCTTGAGCAGTTTCAAACAGGTGTCAAATTAAGCCGCAATTTGAATAAAAAATTAACTGAAGCTGAAGAAACAGTAGCAAAATTAATTGAGAGTGATGGTACTGAACGCAAGCTTGACCCCAATGATGCTGCTGCACCTGAAAAATAAAGAAGAGTAAAAATGACATTTAATGAATTCAAAGCAACATGGACTCCAGTAATAGATAACTTTTTAAGAGAACATCTTGAAAGTGAAGTTACAGATAAAAAGATAAGTCAAATCATGTCATATTCAGTTATGGCTGGTGGTAAAAGGCTGCGTCCCTTACTATTTTTAGCAACTTTAGCTGCACTGAAAGCCAAAATTAGTGATAACGAAATAAGAATCGCGTGTGGAATTGAATTAATTCACACATATTCATTAATTCATGATGACTTACCCGCGATGGATAATGATGATTTTCGTAGAGGAAAATTAACAAGTCATAAAAAATGGGGTGAAGCTGAAGCAATTCTTGCTGGGGATGCACTATTACCAATGGGAATTCAGTGGATCGCTCAAGGAAGCAACTCAGCAAATTTAGTGAATATTATTACTAAAGCAGTGGGTCCCAATGGTATGGTTGGCGGTCAGTATTTAGATATCGACTCTACTAATAATGAAAGTGTCGCTCATAATTCTGAATTTATAAATAAGATGGAATGGTTAAAAACGGGCTGTTTGCTCAGAGCGTGTGTTGAAATGGCAGCAGATTATGGTCATGCAAATATGTCCCAAAGAAAGCAACTTCTCCAATTTGCTTATGCTTTTGGTCGTTCGTATCAAATTTATGATGATTTAGTTGATGTGGTCGAAACTAGTGAAGAAGCAGGTAAGAAAACGCATAAAGATTCCGAAAATGGTAAGAATAATACCCTAACTTTACTTGGAGTTGCCCAAAGCCGTGAAGAGTTATCTGCTCTAATTAATGAAGCTCAGCAATCTTTAAAAAATATTGACTCACATGTTTTAGCAGGATTTCTGGATTTATATAAAAAGGTATTGTAATGGTAAAAAAGAGAGCGGATATTTTATTAGTTCAGCAAGGATTATTTCATTCGCGGACTCAGGCTCAACGGGCTATTATGGCCGGATTAGTTTCTGATCATAATCACCAGAGAATAGATAAGAGCGGTACCAGTTTTCCCGTTGATGAAATTTTTTATATCAAAAAAAATGATAAGAAGTATGTCTCTCGTGGAGGTTTTAAGCTTGCCAAAGCCTTAAAATCTTTTCAGATTGATTTATCAGATAAAATCTGCCTTGATATCGGTGCTTCTACTGGCGGTTTTACAGATGTGGCTTTACAAAATAAGGCTAAACTCGTTTACGCACTGGATGTTGGCTATAATCAACTTGCATGGCAGCTGCGAGATGATCCTCGTGTAATTGTGATGGAAAAACAAAATTTTCGTTATAGTCAGCTAAGTGATTTCACTCACGGACAGCCCGAATTTGCGATGACAGATGTTTCTTTTATTTCGCTTGATTTAATTATGCCGCCGATGTTTCAGATCTTAAAAGATGGCTGTGATGCAGTTTGTTTAATAAAACCGCAGTTTGAAGCAGGTCCACAGCATGTCGGCAAACATGGAATAGTCCACGACCACGCTGTTCATTGCGCTGTCATTAAGCATACAATTGAAAGAGCCAGAGCAATTGGATTTAATGTTCTTAATATTGACTATTCACCGATAAAAGGTGGCAAAGGTAATATTGAATTTTTAATACATTTACAAAAAGAAGAAAAAGATGGCGGAAAATTATTATGGTCTGGGACCCCGGAAGAAGTGGTTGCTCGGGCTGTTGCCGATCTTTAGGAGAAAGAAATGTTAGTTGAACTGGATATTAAAAATTTTGCCATTATAAAAGCATTGAAGGTTCGCTTTCAAGAAAATATGACTGTCTTAATTGGTGAAACTGGTGCTGGGAAATCTATTATTATCGATGCAGTTTCTTTATTAATGGGCAGCCGTGGTCAAAAAGAAATGATTCGCAGTGGTGAGAAAAAGGCTGTTGTTACAGGCTTATTTGAAGTTGACCATGTGACTAAAAAAATTACTGAAATTTGTGAAAAATATGGTATTCCCAATACAGACAACCAATTGATTATCAGCAGGGAATTAGCTGTTAAAGGACGCAATATTGTTCGAATAAACGGTCAATTAACCACAATTAATGTTTTACGAGAGCTGGGTAATTATCTGGTTGATATTCATGGCCAAAATGACCAGCAGATTTTAATGGATCAGGATAGACAAATCGATTTAGTGGATAATTACGCGTCAAATGATTTTAAACAAGAACTCTCACTTTACCAATCAAATTTTAAAAAGTGGCAAAAATTAACAGCGCAAATTAGTCATTTGCATAAAAATGCACAGGAAATGGCACAAAAACAAGATATTCTGTCCTTTCAAAATGACGAACTGTCTAAGGCTGACTTGAAAGATCCTCATGAAGATGATCAACTTGAAGAAGAATATAATGAATTAAATAATTATCAAAAAATCGTTGATACTGCAAATTATTTAATGCAATTATATGATGACGAGGATCACGGTATTGAAACTTTAATAGGTAATGCTCAAAGCGCCGCAAATGACCTCACAGAGTATGGTGCAAAATTTAAAGATATTGCCAAGACAATTGATGATGGGGTTTTTGCTTTAAGTGATGCGCGCAGTGAATTATCAAATGTTCTTGACGAAATGGACTTTGATGAGGAAAGATTTCAATACGTTTCCAGCAGGTTAGATTTACTTAATTCACTCAAGAAAAAATATGGTCCTTCGTTAGAAGATGTTTTTGCTTTTTATGACAAAATCCAGACTGAATTGGGTCAATATGAATCTGGCGGACTTGATGAGGAAAAACTGCAAAAGCAGCTCAAAAATCTTGAACAAGAGCTTCAGGCTGAAGCAAAAAGTCTGCATGACATGAGAAAAAAAGTAGCTGCGAGTTTGGAAAGCAAAATCAAGCAGGAATTAGCAGATTTATATATGGCTAAGGCCCGCTTTAGTATAGATTTTGCTACGACCAAAACTTTTACTAAGAATGGTACAGATAATATTGTCTTCTTAATAGCACCAAACCCGGGTGAAGAATTAATGCCTTTGGTCAAGATTGTATCAGGAGGAGAACAATCCCGTTTGATTTTGGCTTTGAAGGCAATTTTCAGTAAAGTTGAACCAGTAGGAACAATGATTTTTGATGAAATTGATACTGGCGTCTCCGGTCGCGTTTCCGCGGCAATTGGTCAAAAATTACATTCAATTGGTGAAAATAAACAAGTTATTGCAATTACACATTCACCGCAAGTAGCAGCTGCGGGAGATCAGAAATATTTGGTAGCCAAGAAAGTCAAAGATGGTGCTACTTATACTCAGATTGGGCCTCTAACTCAAGAAGAAACAATTACTGCAATTGCAGAAATGATGGCTGGTAGTGACGTGACGCAAGCGGCTAAACAAAATGCTAAGGATTTGATGAGGAGCTTTAAAAGAAAAAAGAAATAATAATAGTGAAAGGGAAAAGAATGAAAGTTATTGAAAGAATTACTTTAAATAACGAGGAGACTAAACAGGCTGCTGGCTTAAATAAAAGAATAAATAAAGCTGATAACACCTATTCAAATATTTATTTAAGCAACAAGTACAACTATTTCAGTGATATGCCAACATTTGTCTTGGCTTATGAAGGGCAAAAGTTAATCGGTTTAACAATGCTTTATGCTGATGACGGTCCTGCTGAAGAAGTCGAAGTCAACATAGTAGTTGATACTGAATTTCGCAGACACCACGTTGCTAGCAAAATGTGGAAACGTGCCAAACATATTTTGTTGCAATATGGTTATCATAAGTGGGAATTTCCAACAGAAAAAGTTTTTTTAGCAAAAAATCCAGACTTTTTAGCGAATTGCAACTTAACTGTGGTCAAAGAAGATTCTGATTACTACATGCGGACTGAAAAACCTTTGCCACTTGATAAAGCAGATAGATTAAATCAAATTTTAGCAGTTAAACTTTTAACCGAGAAATATGTTGATCAAGTTGCTAAGGCTCACAGTCATGCCTTTGGAGATGAGATTGCGACATCTACAAAATATGTTAAAAATGCATTGGCAGATAAAGATACTATAAGCTTTTTGTTGTTAACAGGTAATGAAGTTGCTGGCTATTGTGCTGTTGATCATGGCGATAACGAAGATTACTTTTTTGGCTTGTTTATTGATAAGCCATTTCGGGGACAAGGCTTTGGGACATTTTTTATCAAAAAGATGATTGCAATTTTGCAAAAGGAAGGCAGCAGAGTTTTTGCTTTAAATGCTGATGTTGAAAATAAAGCGGCTATTCACATTTATGAAAAAGCTGGTTTTAAAATACTAAGTGAAACACTTTATTTAAAAAGCCAAGAATCACATTGATTCCTGGCAATAAATTATTTTAGTAAAATTGACTATTCAAGATCAATTCTGAAAATATTATCAATATCAATAATCTTTATAATCTTTTTATTTACTGAACGCAAAATAAAGCGCCCTGCAGAAATACGGTTGATAATTTGGCCGATTTCACTTGTTCCGTCCTGATAACTGATTAGCACATATGAGCGGCCAAGTAGAGCTCTATTGAGTTCAGCTAAAATTTCATAATTATATTGGCTGTAAATACTTAATTTTTCATCATCATAATCGAAAAAATAGTGACAAAGTTTTTTTAGTGAGTTTTTCATCAAACCATCCCTTATATTTAACCGAACATTTGTTTGACAACTTATATTATAAGAACATCTGTTCTAAAAAACAAGTATTAAATTTAAATTTTTTTGTTGGTTAAAAATACCATGACTTGAAAATATTATCATTTTAGTGCAAACTAGATACAATAGCTTTTCATAAGGGAGTTTGGTATGACAGAAAAAGGTTTGTTACTTGTCCTTTCGGGTCCCTCGGGAGTAGGTAAGGGTACCGTTAAAAGTGCAATTGTGAAGAATAAAGTTTTTCCATTTGAATATTCCGTGTCCATGACAACCAGACAGCCACGGCCTGGAGAGATCAATGGTAAAGATTATTTTTTTGTTACTGAAGAACGATTTAAGCAGGCAATCAGTCAAAATGAACTTTTGGAGTATAATCAATATGTGAACCATTATTATGGCACTCCTAAGGCACCAGTTGAAAAAATGCTTGATGAAGGTAAAGATGTTCTGCTGGAAATTGACGTTAATGGTGCCCAAAAAGTTAGACAAGAAATGCCTGATGGAGTGTTTATTTTTCTCACGCCACCTGATTTGCATACATTACATACCAGGTTGGAAAATCGTGGTACTGAATCAGAAGATGTGATTATGGGCCGGATAAAGCAGGCTCGTCAAGAAATTCTGGTGATGCAGGATTATGATTATGCTGTTGTTAATGATACAGTTGCCAATGCAGTTGATCATATCAAGGCGATTGTCGAAGCAGAACATGTTAGTGTAAAACGTGTCATTGATACTTATCGCAAAATGGTTAAGGAGGACTAAAATGAGAGTTACATATCCATCTATTGATAAATTGTTGGCACAGGTTGATTCAAGATATTCTTTATCAGTTCTTGCGGCCAAAAGAGCACATGAATTGGAAGATGGTGATCCTGAAGCTTTAAAAAGCTACAAATCACAAAAACCAGTTGGTAAGGCTTTAGAAGAAATAGAAGCTGGTAAAGTTACCGTTGATCCCAATCATCGCGAGGTTAATCAGTAATTAATAAAATTTATGACCTCCATCCTAAAAGAGATGGAGGTCATTTTTTGAAGGTGATTAAATGATTGCACAAGTAATCGTTGATGTTGCGGCTAAGCAAACGGATCGAGTCTTTGAATATCATGTGCCAAAGGAACTTGGTAAAGTTGAAATAGGCTCAAGGGTCTTTGTCCCATTCGGTCCACGCAAATTACAAGGCTTCGTGGTAGGACTAAATACGACAAGTCAATATCAAGGTAAATTAAAAGATTTACTTTTAGTGGTTGATGAAATGCCGCCGCTAACTTCGGAATTAGTAAAGCTGTCAAAGGATTTAGCTGATAATATTTATTCTTATCGCATATCAATTTTAAAAACGATGCTTCCAAGAATTATGCGGGCCAACTACCGTAAAATTCTGGTACCTAATTCAGCAAAGGCGCAAAAAATGGGTCTTTTCCAGGGAGACCCATTGGATTTAACTAAAATAACCGACAATAAGCAAATTGCCGCCATACGTCAATTATTGCATTCAAATGATGCCAAAGTTGAATACCTTGTTGAAAATAAAGCCCGGGTTAAAACTGAAAACGAATATTCTTTATGCAAAACTAAGAAAGAATATGTCCGTATCTACGAGTCATTAAGGAAAAATGCTGTCAAACAAAAGCAGCTCATTATGTATTTAATCGAAAATTTTAATAATTTTCCTTTAATGCAAAGTCAAATTGAAAATAATACACACATCAATACTGTTTCACTAACTAATGCTGTCAAAAAGGGCTGGCTTAATAAAAAGCAGATTGAAAAATATCGTGATCCATTGACAGACTATAATCGCTCCAAAGATGAGTCTAAAAAAATTAAGCTAAACAAGGATCAAAAAGAGGCACTTAACCATATAGTACCAGCAATTAAAGTAAAAAAGCCGCGTATCTTCTTATTGGAAGGTGTGACTGGCAGCGGTAAAACTGAAGTCTATTTAAATGCTATCAGCGCTACGCTAAAAGAGGGCAGAAATGCTTTAATGATGGTTCCGGAAATATCTTTAACTCCACAAATGGTTGAGCAAGTTAAGAGCCGATTTGGTCAACAAGTTGCTGTTTTGCATAGCGGCTTGTCTGAAGGCGAAATGTATGATGAATGGCGTCGCATACGACGTAATGAAGTGCGTGTTGTGGTGGGAGCCAGAAGTGCAGTTTTTGCGCCCTTAGAAAATATTGGCTTGATCGTGATCGATGAAGAGCATGAATCATCCTACAAGCAAGAGGACAATCCGCGCTATCACGCGCGGGAGGTTGCAATTTGGCGCAGTAAGTATCACTCTTGTCCCCTAATATTAGGCAGCGCAACCCCGTCTCTTGGAAGCAGAGCACGCGCGCAAAAGGGCGTTTATCAATTGTTGAGGTTACCACATCGTGCTAATAAACAAAGTTTACCCCAAGTTAACATTGTGGATTTAAAAAAGGCAAAATATACTGGTGGGCAGTTCGACCTTTCTACCGAGTTGGTTAACGCAATAAAGCAAAGAATAGCTAAGAATGAGCAGGTAATTTTAATGTTAAATCGGCGGGGCTTTGCTAACTTCATGCTTTGTCGTGAATGTGGCTATGTCATGAAGTGTCCTAATTGCGATCTTTCATTGACTATGCATAAAGATACAAATAAAATGCAGTGCCATTATTGTGGTTATGCGACGGCAATTCCTGAAAAATGTCCAAATTGTCAAAGTAAAAAAATACGGTTTTTGGGAACTGGTACCCAAAAAGTAATGACAGAGCTAAATCAATTATTACCAGGTACTCGCGTCTTACGGATGGATGTAGATACTACAAGAAGAAAGGGTGCATTTAAAAAGATTTTAGATGCATTTGGCAACCATGAAGCTGATATATTGCTGGGCACGCAAATGATTGCTAAGGGACTGGATTTTCCTAATGTAACACTGGTAGGGGTTGTTAATGCTGACACAGGTCTTTGGCTGCCAGATTATAATGCTTCTGAACGTACTTTTGAATTACTCACTCAAGTGGCAGGCAGAGCCGGTCGAGCTCAAAAAAAGGGAGAGGTAATCATCCAAACATTTAATCCAGGTCATTATGCGGTTAAACTAGCTAAGACACAGGATTATGAACGTTTTTATCAATACGAAATGCGTGTTAGACATGCTGGTAATTATCCGCCATATTTTTATACTGTTTTGGTTTCAGTAGCTGCGAAAAAAGAACAAAATGCTGCTAGAGAGGCTTTTAAGATAAAAAAATGGTTACAGCCAAAATTACACCAAGCAACAATAGTTTTAGGTCCAACACCTAGTGCAATTTCTCGTCTAAAAAACAAATATTATTATCAAATACTGGTAAAATATAAAAAAGAAGATAATCTTAACCAGTTATTACATCAAATCCAAGATTCGGCACAAAAAATGAAAAAGTATGGCTTATCTGTCTATATTGATAATGAGCCTGAACGCATAATGTAAAGGGGAATGTTTAATGACATCAATAATTTTTTTAGGAACACCTAAATTTGCCGTGCCTATTTTAAAGGCGCTTGCAGATGAAAAATATGAAATCAAGGCAGTGGTTACTCAACCTGACAAAAAAGTTGGTCGCAAGCAGGAAGTTACTGAGTCTCCAGTTAAGGTTTTAGCTCAAAAATTAAATTTACCAGTTTTTCAACCTGCTCATTTGGCAAAATCAGAAGAAGTAGCTGCACTAACAGCGATGCAGGCAGACTTGATTATCACTGCTGCTTATGGTCAATTTTTACCTAGTAAATTTTTGCAATCAGCTAAAATAGCTGCAGTTAATGTTCATGGTTCATTATTGCCGAAGTATCGTGGTGGGGCGCCCATCCAATACGCTCTGATCAACGGAGATAAGCAAACTGGAGTGACAATTATGGAAATGGTTAAGCAAATGGATGCTGGTGCCATATATGCTCAAAAAGCAATCGCCATTCAAAAAGATGATACAGCAGGAACCGTGTTTGAAAAATTGTCTTTTTTGGGACGTGACTTGTTGCTTCAGACTTTGCCTCAAATTATTGCAGATCCTCAGAAAAAAACGGCTCAAGATGAAACTAAAGTAGTATTTTCTCCAAATATTAGCAAAGAGCAGGAACAAATAAAAATAAGTATGACTGCAACGGAGGCCAACAACCTAATTCGCGGTCTTAATCCTGATCCTGGAGCTTATTTGCTGGTTGATAATAAAAGGTTTAAAGTATGGCGAGCCGAAGTGGCTCCAGAAACTACCACTCTACCAGCTGGAACAGTAGTTGCTAATAAAAAACGTTTTGCTATCAGTTTTGCCAATCATACAGTTTTAAATTTACTTGAGGTTCAGCCAGCAGGAAAGAAAAAAATGACTGTAAAAAGCTTTTTAAACGGACAAGGAAAAAGCTTTGCTATAGGTGATAAAATTGTCGGCTCTTAAAAGCGCCCGGTCAGTGGCTCTGTCTACTTTAATTCGTGTATTGTGTTCAGGTTCCTATTCAAATATTAGTTTTAATAATAGTTTGCGTGAGGCTAAGCTTACTCAAGCTGATCAGAATTTAGCAACCAGAATTGTTTACGGCACTATACAAGAAAAAATTTATTTGGAGTATCAACTTCATGATTTATTGAAGACAGAACTCAAGGAAGATTACCTCTGGCCATTATTATTGCTGTCTGCTTACCAAATCTTGTTTATGGACAGCATTCCCGCTAGAGCGGTCCTAAATGAGGCTAATAAATTGGCAAAAGAATACGGTAAGAGGCATTCTGCTGGATTTAAAATTGTCAACGGTATCTTACGTGCTTTGTTAAGGAGAGGCTCAATTTTGCCAGATAAAAAAGACAAAACGCTTTATCTTAGTGTCAAAGAAAGCACACCTAAATGGTTAGTTCAGTACTTGATTAGTCATTGGGGTGAAGATAGAACCGCTGCCATATTAGCTAGTATTAATAAACCGTCTAAAAATACAGTGAGAGTTTCAAAATTGGCTGATTATAATTCGGTCAAAAAAGAGTTATCAAATTTAGGATTTCTTCCTGCTGATTCTCAAATTGCTTCAGATGAACTGATTTTAGAACATGGAGGAATCTTTAAAACTGCTTTATTTAAACAAGGCAGATTGACAATTCAAGATGAAGCTGCTAGTTTGGCGGTAAGTGCTTTTTCTTTTAAGGGTAATGAAGAAGTTCTTGATGCCTGTAGTGCACCAGGAGGTAAAACTGTTCAGATCGCTGAAAATTTGAAGCAGGGTCATGTTACCGCCCTTGATATACATGAAAATAAGCTGCGTTTAGTTAAAGAGAATGCCAGCAGAATGCATGTGGCATCAAAAGTAATTGTCAAGCCACTTGATGCTAGAAAAGCAGATCAAGAATTTAAAAAAGAGCAATTTAATAAAATTTTAGTGGACGCTCCTTGTTCTGGATTAGGTCTTATTAGGCGGAAGCCGGAAATCCGTTATACTAAAACATTAAATGACTTAACTAAATTGCAACAAATTCAATTAAATATTTTAGATCATGTAAGTTCCTTATTAAGTCAAGATGGAGAATTAGTGTATGCGACATGCACTATTTCCCAAGAAGAGGATGAAGACGTAGTTAAAGCTTTTTTAAAAAGGCATGATGAGTATGAATTACAGCCTTTTACAGCGGGTAAGCTAAAAGCCCCAAAGGGGATGCTTAAAATCTTACCGGATAGTTATGGTAGCGATGGCTTCTTTATTGCTAAGTTTAAATTGCGAGGTTAGGATTTTGATAAAAACAGCATTTGCTTCTAGTATTGGACGAATACGCAAGAGCAACCAGGATTCTGTACAGGTTTTTAAAAATAAAAAAAATGCTTTATTGGCTATTGTTTGTGACGGCATGGGCGGACATCAAGGTGGAGATGTGGCTTCGACTATGGCTGTAAGTCATTTGGGTCACAATTTCGGTGTCACCGACTTTTACGATTCAAACAGTGCACGTAAATGGCTGAATGTTCAACTAAGTAATGAGAATGAAACAATTTTGAGAACGGCTGACCGTTTTCCAGATTTAAATGGCATGGGGACAACAATAGTATTGGCTGTGGTTTTCAACAATGAAGCTTTAATCGCTCATTTAGGAGATTCAAGGGCCTATGGTTATTCAGATGGCCAATTCGTCCAACTTGTAGAAGATCATTCTCTAGTCAATGAATTGGTTAAACTAGGTCAAATTACTAAGCAGCAAGCTAGAAATCATCCTCAAAAAAATATCATTACTCAGTCACTTGGAGTTTCCAGCACAATTGATCCGGAATATAAGCAGATTGCTTTAAATGATAATGATATTATTTTGCTTTGCACTGATGGCTTAACTAATTCATTAAGTGATCCCCAGATTCAACAGATACTTGCGACAAAAGATTTGTCTTTAAAAAGTCGTTGCCAAAAGCTGATTGACGAAGCTAATCGTTTGGGTGGTGAGGACAATATCACTGCTTGTTTAATTCTAAATGAGAGTGGTGACAAGCAATGATCAATAAGGGCTATTTGTTAGGCGACCGCTATCGTATAATTGATACTTTAGGTGAAGGCGGCATGGCAAATGTTTATCTAGCTGAAGATATTATTCTGCAGCGAAAAGTCGCCGTTAAAATTTTGCGGCTTGATTTACAAAAAGAACCTCAGACCTTGGCCCGTTTTCAAAGAGAAGCACTTGCTACCAGTGAATTAAGTCATCCAAACATAGTGATGGTTCTGGATGTTGGCACTGACCATGGTCTGCCGTACATGGTTATGGAATATGTAGATGGTCCTGATTTAAAAGAATATATTAGAGCAAATTCACCCTTGAATTTAGGTAATATCATTAAAATCATGGACCAAATACTGAGTGCAATGTCATTGGCTCATAAGCATAATGTTATTCACCGGGATCTAAAACCGCAAAATATTTTAATGGACAAGCATGGCAATATCAAAATTGCCGATTTTGGTATTGCTGTGGCCTTAAATCAAAATTCTGTCACCCAAACCAATTCCGCAATCGGATCTGTTCATTATATGTCCCCCGAGCAAACTAGAGGTGGACTGGTAACCAAACAATCTGATATTTATTCTTTGGGGATTATTTTATATGAATTGATTACAGGAAATGTGCCTTTTAATGGCGATTCCGCCGTTTCAATTGCTTTAAAACATGCTCAAGAGCCAATTCCTTCAATCAGAAAACAAGATCCTAATATTCCGCAACCATTAGAGAATGTAGTTTTAAAAGCAACAGCCAAAGATCCGCGCGACCGGTATAATTCTGCTAAGGAAATGAAAGATGACCTTGATACCAGTTTGGAACCTGGCCGGGCTAATGAGCCAGTTTTTAAACCCACTCATGGCAATAATGATGATGAAACCATTATTTTGCCGAATTTCAAACCCAATCGAGTAGTCGAAAAGACTGATGCGGAAAACAGAACTCAAGACAAGACTGCTGACTATCACAAGAATCGTTCCAGCTTTACGCAAGCTTTACGTAAATATAAATGGTGGTGGCTTTTTGTAGGCTTTGCAGCCATCTTAATAATTGGCTTGATGTTTTTTGTGCTCAATAATAACAAAAATAGTGATATCCGCATTCCCGATGTGACAAATCTGAGTGAGAAGAAAGCTAGAAATAAACTTGAAAGTGTTGGCTTAAAGGTTGGCAAAATAAAGCATAGAAATTCTGATAGTATTGATCGTGGCAAAGTAATTGAAACTGCACCTGTTGCTGGCTCGGAAATAAAACGAGGTCGCTATATAGACCTGTATATTTCTGATGGAGCAGGTATGGTTCAAGTACCTGATGTCACTGGTGATGAATATGGTATTGCTGTCCAAAAACTTGAAAAATTAGGTTTTGAAGTGATTCGTGAGAATCAATTTTCATCAAGTGTTCCACCTGATCACGTCATTTCTCAGAGTGTTGCTGCCGACGTTGAAGTAAAGCCGGAACAAACAACAATTACGTTAGTAATATCTAAAGGGAAAAATCCGCGTTCGAAGCATCATATGATTAAATTACCTGATTTAAAAGATTATTCTTTAAAGCAGGCACAAGAATTTGCACATAAACACGGCTTAACACTGCAAGTTAGCTCTGCATATTCCAGCAAAGTAAAGAAGGGAATGATTATTTCCATGAGTCCGGCTGCAGGTACACAGGTTCCTCGTGGAAGTACAATTTCTGTTAATGTTTCAGAAGGAGCAAAAAAGAAACGCGATTTAACGGCAATTAAAAACTTTACGGTTAGCTACGAAGATAATGATGAAGATGATTCTGATAATAAGCGCGGTAATCATGTTCAAATATATATTGCGGATGATAATCACTCAATTGATAATATTTACCGGGATTTATATATCAAAAAAGATATGAATTTCTCAATCCCATTCGAACTTAGGGACGGCCCTGGCCAACTGAAAGTAGTACGCGATGGCCAGGTAATTTTAAATGAGAAGGTCAAAAATGATTAGAAAGGATCAGGGAATTGTTATTGGTCTGATTGCAGGCTTTTATGACGTTCAAACTGCTAATGATATTGTAAGAACTCGTGCCAGGGGAGTTTTTCGCAAGAATAAATTAAAACCAACTGTTGGTGATCACGTTAAAATCCAAATTGATGACCAAGGCACAAATTACCTGGTGGAAGTTTTACCTCGTAAAAACCTGATTGGTCGACCTGCTTTAGCAAACGTGAATCATGTTTTACTAGTAATGTCAGCAGTTCAACCCGATTTTTCTTTGCAGTTATTGGATCGCTTTTTAACTTTCTTTTCATGGCAAGGCGTTGCTGTAAGTATTTACCTGTCAAAGAGCGATTTACTAAGTAGTTCAAAGCTAAACAAGATTCACGAAGACTTGCTTTACTATAACGCTATAGGATATCGAATTTATTATAGCCAAGAAGAGGTCGCCAATAACCTGATTCATGAGATTGCTGCTGAAAACATCTGGACTCTTGCAGGACAATCAGGAGCAGGTAAATCCACTCTAATTAATTCACTTCAAAGTGACGTCAAGCAGGAAACAGGCGCCATTTCTAATTCCTTGAATCGGGGTAAGCATACCACCAGAACAGTTAACCTTTTTCCTTTAGGAAAAGGCTTTCTTGCAGATACTCCAGGCTTTTCAGCAATTGACCTTACGCCAATTAAAGTAAAAGAGTTATGTGATTATTTTATTGAATTTAGAAAAGCCAGTAGCAATTGTAAGTTTCGTGGTTGTCAGCATTTAAACGAACCCAGTTGTGAAGTAAAAAGATTAGTTGAAGCGGGAAAAATTAAAAAAAGCCGCTATGATGATTATTTGTTAATACGCAAAGAAATAGAAAACGGCAGGCTGCCCGAGTATTTAAAGTGAGGAGAAAAATAGTGATTGCACCGTCAATTTTAAATATCAATAATCTAAATTTGGAAAAAGATATTCAAATGGCGATTGATTGCGGCATCAGCCGCTTTCATATCGATATTATGGATGGACATTTTGTGCCAAATTTATCATTTGGTCCGCAGCTCGTATCTGATTTTAAAAAGACTTTTCCGACAACTGAAGTTGAAGTTCACCTAATGAGTAATAACCCTGATGTATTGGTACCTGCTTTTGTCAAAGCCGGTGCACAGATAGTGTTACTTCACTATGAGGCAATGAATGAGAATAAACTCAATTATTGGCTGGATTATTTAAAAGAAAACAATGTTAAAGCGGGTCTAGTTCTTAATCCAGATACTGCAATTTCTGTTTTACAGAAATTTCTTGGTAAAGTTGATCAAATTTTACTAATGACTGTCTATCCCGGTTTTGGCGGTCAAGAATTCATTCCGGAATCTTCTTCAAGGATTAAGCAGGCCGTAAGTTTAAGCGCTGGAACAGTACCAATTGAAGTTGATGGGGGAATTAACAAACAAACTGCTAAAATTGCTAAGGATGCAGGAGCAAAAATCTTCGTTGCTGGCTCTTATTTATTTTGTCAGAATGGTATTAAGCAGCAAATTACAGAGTTAGAAGGCATACTGCAATGAAATCCTTTGCACTGTTAGGAGCGCCTAAACAGTTATGGCCTGACGATCTCAAAGAGCAATTTCTAAAAGCTAATAGAACTGGTGATTTAGTAATAGGTGTCGATCGCGGGTCGCTTCTTTTACAAAAAATGGGCATTAAGGTAGATGTGGCCGAAGGAGATTTTGATTCACTAAAAAGAAATGAATTAGCAGAAATCGAAAAAAATGTTGCTGATATTAGATATTCGAATCCAGAAAAAGATTGGACTGATGCTGAGCTGGCTATTCGCTGCGCCTTTTTAGATTACCGTGTTTCTCATTTGACTATTTTTGGTGCCACGGGTGGACGCTTGGATCACTTTTTGTCTAATTTATTTATGGTTCTTAAGCCCGAATTTAACCAGTTTGCAGAAAAAATAACACTTATTGACCAGCAAAATTCAATTAAATTTTATAATGCTGGAAAACATTTAGTTAAAAGGCAGCTAGGTTATCAATATTTTGGAGTAGCAACCTTAAATAAGGTACTGAATTTAAATATAAATGGAGCTAAATATAATTTGTCCAATTTTAGGAGTGCAAATCCTGTCTCATTTAGCTCGAATGAATTTTTACCAGAAAAAGATACATTTGAACTTTCATTTTCAAGAGGAGTAGTAGCGGTCATCCAGTCTAAAGATATTAATCGTTTTCAAAATATTTAAGCAACAAAAAAAGCAGAAGATTTCTTCTGCTTTTTTAAACTTTTTATTTAGGCACGGGTAACTTTACCAGATTTTAAAGTCTTAGTTGAAACCCATACACGCTTTGGTTTGCCATCAACAAGAATACGAACTTTTTGAAGGTTTGGCTTCCACGCACGACGGTTTGAATTCAACGCGTGTGAACGTGTGTTACCAAAAGTGGTCTTTTTGCCAGTGATATAGTCTTTTGCCATTTGCTAAACCCCCTTTATTGTGTTTTCATACTAAGTTAAGATAGCATAAGTTTAAGATCATTGCAACTCCAAAAGTATTTTTTATGAAGGGAATTTTGTATTTAAACTTGATTACTATGATAAAATAGATTCATAATATTGAGAACAATGATACGGAGGTAAACATGGCTGTAAAAATCAAAACAAAGAACGGTTTGATTGATATATCAAACGGAGTGATTGCAACTGTTGTCGGAAGTGCGGCTACATCCAATTACGGCGTTGTTGGCATGGCTTCAAAAAATGCTATCCGTGACGGTTTCGACGGAATTTTAAATCGAGCAAATTATAAACGTGGTGTCGTTGTCAGGTCTGAAGATAATCGGATTACAGTTGATGTCTATATAATTGTCGGCTATGGTCTAAAAATATCTGAAGTAAGCCGCAATGTCCAGGATAGTGTTAAATTCAATTTGAAAAATCAACTTGGAATTGAAACTAAAGCTGTCAATGTCATCGTTCAAAGTGTTAAAGTGCTTGACGAATAACTCAAGCGGAGGTTAAAAATATTGGTTTTAAAGGAAATAGACAGTAAAAAATTTAGAGATATGGTTCGCGTTGCCACACACAGACTTGGACGCAATGCAGAGTTTATCAACTCTTTGAACGTTTTCCCGGTTCCTGATGGAGACACTGGAACAAATATGAATTTAACTATTGAAAGTGGTGCAAAGGCTGTTGCCCAAAATAATAGTGATAGCGTAGGGGACTTGACAGAAAGCCTCGCAAAAGGAATGTTAATGGGAGCTCGGGGCAACAGTGGAGTTATTTCTTCTCAGCTATTTAGAGGAGTCTATAAAGCCACTCAGGGCATGAAAACACTTAATGCACAGGAATTAGCCAATGCTTTTTCTAATGGAGTTGCCACTGCATATAAAGGTGTCATGAAACCCGTTGAAGGAACAATTTTGACTGTTGCCCGAATTGGTGCACAGGAAGGTGCTAATAAAGCCAATGAAACCGATGATGTTGCAGAAGTCATGAAAGCGATTGTTGAAGGCGCCAAAAGAGCGTTAAAATCAACTCCTGACCTATTGCCGGTTTTGAAGCAAGTTGGAGTAGTCGATTCAGGAGGACAAGGACTTTTATTTATTTATGAAGGATTTCTTGAAGGACTTCTAGGCGAAGAATTTGCTGATCGTTACCAGCCTGACGAAGGGGAAATGGATGAAATGATTAATGCAATGCATCATCAATCCGTCCAATCTCAGCTTTCCACTAAAGATATTGCTAATGGTTACTGTACTGAAATTATGGTTGATTTAACTGCTGACGTTCCGGCAAAGAAAACCTTTAATTTAGATGAATTTAGAGAGCACTTGTCTAAACTTGGTGATTCTCTTTTAGCTGTTTCAGATGAAGAAGTAGCAAAGGTTCATATTCATACAGAGCAACCTGGAGCTGTTTTTGCATATGGCAGTCAGTTTGGTCAGTTAGGAAAAATAAAGATTGATAATATGCGAATTCAACATGAAACTATTGTCAATAACAATGAAGAGAATCAAGAAAGCGTTGATTTTGCTGTTATTGCCGTGGCTTCAGGTAACGGTATTCGTAAGCTGTTTGAAAGTGAAGGAGTTAACCGGATAATTTCTGGTGGACAAACTATGAACCCTTCAACTCAAGATATTATCGATTCAATCAAAAAATCGGGTGCCAAAAAAGCAATTGTAATGCCAAATAACGGTAATATTATTATGGCGGCTAAACAAGCTGCAGAAGTTAGTGATATTCCTGTTGGTATAGTTCCTACTAAAACTATTTCACAGGGTTTGACGGCGATGCTTTCGTTTGATCCGGATGATTCTCTTGATGACAATGTTGCTAACATGACTGATGCACTTGATACTGTTGTTTCGGGAGAAGTTACTAAAGCTAACCGTGATACAACGATTAATGATATAGCAATTCATCAAGGTGACTTTTTAGGAATAGTTGATGGAGATATTAAAGTAGCGGCTTCTGATCTAATTGTTGCTGCCTCCTCTATGATAGAAAAAATGCTGGATGAAGATTCAGAAATTATCACAGTAATGTATGGGCGTGATTCTAATAAAAACGAAGCGCAAAGGCTCGTTGATGAATTAAAGAAAAAGCATGATGACCTTGAATTTGAGCTTCATGATGGTGGTCAGCCAGTATATAATTTCCTGATTTCCGTTGAGTAATTATGATAGCAAAAGAACTTTTTGCTCCAGTAACCGATTTGAAAGGTGTGGGAACAAAGACTGCTGCTGCTCTTGGAAGTTTGGGAATTTATAGCGTTTATGATTTGTTGTATTATTTTCCATTTCGTTATGATGAACTTCAAACGATTCCTCTTGATCAGATCATGGATGGTCAAAAGGTAATGCTAAAGGGAATTGTTGCAACAGATGCTTTTGTAACCAGGTTTGGATATAAAAAAAGCCGCCTTAGTTTTAAGTTAAGAATTGACCATGATGTCATCATGGTCAATTTTTTTAATCAACCCTGGTTAAAAGAAAAAATTGCGGTTGGTAAAGAAGTAGCAATTTACGGTAAGTATAATGCTGCTAGACAAAGCCTGGCTGCCTTTAAGTTCGTTGCAGCAAAAGAAAATGACAGTGGTATGGCACCCATTTATTCAGTAAACCGGCAAATTAAGCAAAAAAAACTAATAGACTTAATCAATCTTGCCTTAGATGATTATTTAGCTGAAGTTGACGATGTTGTCCCTACTAAGATAAGGCAAAAATATCGTTTGCTACCTGAAAGTAGTATTGTACAAGAAATGCATCATCCACAAAATGCTACAGAATCTCAGGTTGCTAAAAGAAGTGCCATTTTTAGAGAGTTTTTTATATTTCAAACTGAACTAGCCCAGTTGACTGAATACAATCCGCGTAATAAGGGGATTGCTAAAAAGTATAACTTAGATGAAATTGCCAAGCTTACTAAGTCACTACCATTTGAACTATCTGCAGATCAAAAGCATGTAATTAACGAAATTTTTACTGATTTATTTTCTTCAGTTCAAATGCAGCGACTGTTGCAAGGGGATGTGGGTTCTGGAAAGACAATAGTCGCTGTTTATGCACTTTTTGCGGCAGTGACAGCCGGCTTTCAAGCTGCCCTTATGGTTCCAACAGAAATATTAGCAACCCAACATTTTAAAAAGATTGATGAGTTGCTGAAACCTATGGGAGTTCGCTGTGCTCTTTTGACGGGTTCTACCAAAACTTTGGAGCGTAGAGAAATTTATAATGAACTAACTGATGGTACTATTAATGTTGTGATAGGTACTCACGCTTTAATTCAATCTAGTGTGATTTTTAAAAAATTGGGATTAGTTATTATTGATGAACAACATCGCTTTGGTGTTAATCAAAGACAAGCCTTAGTCAATAAGGGAAATTTGCCTGACGTTTTAGCAATGACAGCCACACCAATTCCGCGAACTTTAGCTTTAACAGTGTATGGCAACATGACTATTTCCGAAATACACAACCTGCCGGCAGGACGAAAAAAGATAGTTTCCTGGTGGAAAACGAGCACGCAAATGGATCAAGTATATCAACTAATGCATGAGCAATTAGAGCAGGGATTCCAAATATATGCTGTCACACCTTTAATTTCAGAATCGGAAGCCTTAGATTTAAAAAATGCTGAACAGCTTTACGACAAGCTAAGTCGTGACTTTCCTAATGAAAAGGTTGCTTTACTTCATGGGCAAATGCCAGGAAATAAAAAAGACGACATTATGGCTGCTTTTGCCGCAGGTGATATTAATATCTTGGTTACTACTAGCGTAATTGAAGTAGGAGTAGACGTTGCTAATGCTAATATGATGGTCATTTATAATGCTGATCGCTTTGGTATTAGTCAACTGCACCAGTTGCGTGGACGAATTGGTCGGGGAAAAACTCAGAGTTACTGTATTTTTTTAGCTGATCCCAACACCCAGGCCGGTAAGTCTCGTATGAAAATAGTGGCATCAACAACAGACGGATTTAAGTTAGCAGAAGAAGATTTAAAGATGCGCGGTGAAGGTGATCTGTTTGGTAAGGCACAATCTGGTTTACCTGAATTTCAGGTAGGAGACGTTGTTAACAATTACAATACCATGGTAGTGGCACAAAAAGAGGCCAAAAAATTGATTAAAAATGATCCTCTCTTGCAAAAATCAGAAAATAAAACTTTAAAACAAGTGTTAGAATATAAGCAATTACAACAAAAAAGAACTTAGTAAAGGTTGAGGATAAGATGAGAACTATTGCTATTGATGCAATGGGCGGAGAAAATGCTCCTGAAGAGATTATTCAAGCAGTATTGCAGGCAAAAAAAGAACTGCCGCAAACGAAATTTATACTTTTTGGCGATCAAGCGAAAATAACGCAACTATTAGGCGAGGATAAAAGTCAAACAGAAGTTGTTAATACCACTCAGATAATTAATGATGAAGATGAACCAGTTAAGGCAATTAGGTCTAAAAAGGATTCATCACTTGTCGTGGCGGCGCAATTTGTGAAGCAGGGCAAGGCAGATGCACTTTTTTCACTAGGAAATACGGGTGCCATTTTAGCTTGTGGTATATTTATAATAGGACGAATTAAAGGAGTAACTCGTCCGGGTTTTATGCCGACCCTGCCAGTAAAGAATTCTGATGATGGTTTCAATATGATCGATGTTGGTGCAAATGCCAAAAGCAGACCGGAATATTTGCTGGCTTGGGCTAAAATGGCCTCATATTATGCTGAAAAAGTCAGAGGAATAAAAAACCCCCGGGTTGGTCTGCTTAATAACGGGGCTGAAAATGATAAAGGTGATGATGTTCATCAGCAAGCCTTTCAATTATTGCTGAATAGCAAGCTTAATTTTATAGGTAACATTGAGGGCAACGAATTATTGGACGGTAAAGCTGATGTAATTGCGACAGACGGTTTTACAGGCAATGCAGTTTTAAAAAATATTGAAGGCACTTCTGGTGTTTTAATCCATCTGTTAAAAGATAGTTTGCTCAATAATGGACCTTTTGTTAAATTAGGTGCATTGATGATTAAAAAGGCACTAAAAAGTTTAATTTCAAAATTTGATGTAGCTAAATATGGTGGTGCTGTTTTACTCGGAGTTAATGCTCCTGTAGTTAAAACACACGGTCGTTCAGATCAGCGTGCTGTATATTTTACAATTAAGCAAATTGATAAAATTTTACAGGAAAAAATAATTGATAATTTTAAAGCAGAATTTGCTAACGAAAGCAAGTAACAACAAGGAGTAGCAACATGAGTAAAGAAGAAATTTTTAATAAAATCAGGGATATTTTAGCAGATAATTTTGAAGTTGATAAAGACAAAATAACTGATGAAACTAATTTCACTAGTGATTTGGACGCTGATTCCATTGACTTAGTGGAATTCATTTTACAATTAGAAGATGAATTCGGCGCCGAGATTTCTGATGAAGATGCAGAAAAAATTAAAACTGTTGGTGATGCTGTTAATTACGTTGCAAATCATCAAAACTAATTAAAAAAATTAATTATTAGTTTGCATACAATTTGTTTCACGGTTATAATTAGAAATTAAATAAATTTATTAAATATCTTTAATAAATTCATTGAAGATTTGAGAGGGGAAATGACCTTTGGAAAAACAAAGTGATCTCTTGCTAGATATCCAGCATTTACATACAGCATATCGTTTAAATGGGAAATTTTATGATGCTGCAGATGATATTAATTTAACTTTGAAAAGGAATGAAATTTTATCAATTGTAGGTGAATCTGGTTGTGGTAAGAGTACAATCGCATCTAGTATTATCGGTTTGTACGACCATAAAAATACAAAAGTAACAGGTGATATTCTTTATAATGAATTGAACTTGGTAGGCCTGAATGAATCACTGTTCGATAAAATTCGTGGGAATAAAATCGGAATGATTTTTCAGGATCCTTTGGCCAGTTTAAATCCACTAATGAGAGTTGGTGATCAAGTAGCAGAAACTTTGTATTACCATACAGATATGGATGAGAAACAACGTCATGCACGTGTAATTGAGCTTTTTAATCAGGTGGGTATGCCGAAACCTGAAGAAACATACGCCATGTATCCATTTGAATTATCTGGTGGATTAAGGCAACGTGTGGTTATTGCCATGGCTGTTGCATGTAAACCTGAAATTATCATTGCTGATGAGCCGACAACTGCCCTTGATGTAACTATTCAAGCACAAATTTTGGACTTGCTTGAAGATATCCAAAAGCAGTCTCAATCTGGTATTATTTTAATAACTCATGACTTGGGAGTAGTTGCTGAAACAGCTGATGAGGTTGCTGTTATGTATGGTGGTCAAATAGTAGAAAAAGCTGATGTCAAAACAATTTTTGAACATCCACTTCACCCTTATACCCGATCTTTGTTAAATTCAATGCCTCAATCTGAAGATGAAGAAGAAGATTTACATGTTATTCAAGGAACAGTTCCATCATTGCAAAATATGCCTAGAAAAGGTGACAGGTTTGCTGCTAGAATACCGTGGATACCTGCAAGTGCCCATGAGGAAAATCCAGTAATGCATGAAGTTGAACCAGGGCATTGGGTTAGATGTACTTGCTGGAAGACGTTCCACTTTCAAGATGAAGTGAGTGGGGAGTAGTTTATGGCTAAAGAAATTATTGAAGTAAAAAACTTAAAAGTTCATTATCCTATCAGATCTGGTTTTTGGAATCGTATTACCGATTATGTTCGTGCCGTTGATGATATTAGTATTACTATCAATGAAGGAGAAACATACGGACTTATAGGTGAATCAGGTTCAGGCAAGTCGACTACAGGCAAGGCTATTGTTGGGGTTGAACCTGTTACCAGCGGCAGTATTATGTATAAGGGTGTCGATATTACCAAATCCAAAAATCGCCGCAGACTCAATTACAATAAAGATGTCCAAATGATTTTTCAGGACTCTCTGTCAAGTTTAAATCCGAGAAAACGAATTGAGGATATTATTGCAGAGCCAATACGCAATTTTGAAAATTTAACAACTGATCAAGAGCGTGATCGTGTGCAAGAATTACTTAATATCGTTGGAATGCCTAGTGACTCAATATATAAATATCCGCACGAATTTTCAGGCGGTCAAAGACAAAGAATTGGCGTAGCCAGAGCGGTTGCTACTAATCCACGTCTGGTTGTCGCTGATGAGCCAACCAGTGCCTTAGATTTATCAGTTCAAGCACAGGTGCTGAACTTTATGAAGCATATTCAGCAGCAGTACAATATTGCTTACCTCTTTATTTCTCATGACTTAGGTGTCGTTAAGCATATGTCTGAGAATTTGGCTATTATGCATCGTGGTCGTTTGGTTGAAATTGGTTCAAGAGAAGATATTTATCAGCATCCAATGCACATCTATACGAAAAGGCTGCTTTCCGCTATTCCGCAAGTAGATGTTGAACATCGAGATGAACATAAGAAACACCGTCAAGAAGTTGAACAAGAATTTCAGAATGATCAAAGTAAGTGGTACGACAAAGATGGACGAGTTTTTCCACTTAAACACGTATCAGATAAACATTTAGTCGCTTTACCTGAAAAAGAAATAGTTGAAGAAGAAACAAATGATAAGGAGGGAGCATAATCATGTGGAAAACTGTTTTAAGACGTGTTTTAATTATGATCCCACAATTGATCATTTTAAGCATTTTAGTCTTTTTCTTGGCAAAAATGATGCCGGGAGACCCATTTACGGGACAAATTAATCCTAATACTGACCCTAAGCAACTAGAGGCTCTTAAAAGAGCTGCGGGACTATATGATCCAGTCCCAGTACAATATGCTCGTTGGGTAGGTAATATTTTTAAAGGTGATTTGGGTACCAGTTACATTCAGCACGTTCCGGTGACATCTTTAATTGCTGATAGAGCTGTAAACACTTTTTGGCTTTCGCTGTTAACAACAATAATCAGTTACAGTATTTCAATCCCTCTTGGTGTGATTGCTGGTAAACATCAAGATGAATGGCAAGATCAAGCTGTACAAATTTTTAATTATGTTACTTTTGCTATTCCTCCTTTTGTATTTTACATTTTAGGTATCTGGCTGTTTGGCTTTCTCTTAGGCTGGTTCCCTATTTCAGGTTCGGTTTCTCCTAATGCTTCTGGTTTCTGGGGTACATTAGGCAGTCAGCTTTACCATATCATTTTCCCAGCTATCCTGAGTGCGTTGATAACGACTACTGGAATCGTGCAATATTTAAGAACAGGAATTGTCGATAATAAAGTTGAAGATTATGTTAGAACAGCCCACAGTAAAGGAGTTCCTGAAAAAGTTGTGTTTAATAAACATATTTTACGTAATTCCTTGTTACCTATAGCTTCTTCATTTGGTACAGTTATAACTGGTCTGTTAAGTGGTTCAATGATTATTGAAACTGTTTTTAGCTATCCTGGTATGGGAAAATTGTTCTTAGACTCAATACAACAGCGTGACTATACTACGCTAACTGCATTAATTTTAATCTTTGGTTTTCTTACTTTACTCGGTAATTTATTATCAGATATTATAATGAGCATTGTAGATCCAAGAATTAGGATAAAGTAAAGAAGGGGAGACAAATGTTGAAAAAAAATAAAACCACTTCAACTGATAAAGCCAAGAAAGTGCGAGTTTCTTCTCCTGCTTCAAGTTTTAGAGTAGTTGTACGAGAAGTTGTTAAGGACAGGAAAGCTTTAACTGCATTCATAGTGGTAGTCTTAGTTTTACTATTAACTTTTGGCGGATCACTATTCTTAAACTCTGATAAAGTTACTGAAGCAAATATAATCGATGCTTATACAGGCTGGTTCACTGATGGTCATATTCTGGGAACTGATGATGGTGGACGAGATATTCTTAACTTATTAATTATGGGTGGTCGTAATTCTATCCTTATCGGACTTGGGGTTACTGCTGTTTGTGAGACCGTTGGTTTAGTTGTTGGCCTTGTTTCAGGATATTATGGTGGCTATGTTGACGCTGTCATTATGAGAATAGTGGACTTTGTGCAGGTTTTGCCAACAATGCCTATAGAAATTGTCTTGGTAACTGTTATACCACATTACAGCCCTATTACTTTAGTTTGGATAATCTCGATGTTTGGCTGGACAGGTACGGCAAGATACTTTAGGGCATTTGTTCTTTCTCAAAGAGGAAGAGACTATGTGCTGGCATCAAAAACTTCTGGTTCATCAGACTTGAAAATAATGTTTAGAGAAGTCCTACCAAACATTGGCTCTATGCTAATTATTGATGTGGTACTGACAGTTGCCGGAAACATCGGTATTGAAGCAACTTTATCCTTTATTGGCTACGGGTTACCGCCTACAGTTCCTTCCTTAGGTACTTTAATTGGATTTGCCAATGATCCGGTTAACGTTGTCAACAGGCCTTGGTTATGGCTGCCGGCTACAATACTGCTACTAGCTATTTCTTTAAGTATCAATTATGTTGGTCGTGCTTTACAAAGGGCTGGAGATGCGCGGCAAAGAGAAAATTAAAACTTAGTTTTATCATTAATATTTTAAAATCTCTGCTAATGGATAATTTTGAAAAATTACTAAATTATTCATTAGCAGTTTTTTCTTTAATTTCTCTATCACTAACTTTTATGACAAGAAATTCAAAAATTAAACTGTTTAATTTCTACCCCATAAAGACTGATAAAGTTGGTATTAGGTATTTACGGCAACATTTAACATCAGAAATTGCTCTTTTTGAAATAAATATCTATTAAACAAAAATGAATAAACCGTTGCTTTTTTAATTTTATGTGGTAATATTTAATTATTAACTTGTTTTGAAAATTAAATTTTCCTGATAATAAAAAGGAGTTATGTAGAGATGAAAAAATCTAATTTATATAAATCATTGGGGGTAGTAACAGCAGCTGCTTTAACGCTGGTAGCTTGCGGTAAATCTAATAATAAGGCCAATGACAATTCTAATGCTAAAACAGCTAGTAAGTTTCCGGTAGCAGTACCCAAGAAGGAAGCTAAACAGGGTGGAACTGTTAAAGTTGCCTTAGAAACAGATACACCATTCACAGGAATTTTTTCTGATGAGTTAGCTATGAGTGCTATTGACAGTGAAGTTGCATCTCCTGGTGAAGAATCACTTTTTGATACTGATGATAAATATAGAATTAACGATAAAGGTCCAGCTACAATGAAGTTGGATAAAAAGAATAAGACTGTCACCATCACTATCAAGAAGGGTGTTAAGTGGTCAGATGGCAAGCAGGTTACTGCTAAAGACGTGGAATATTCCTATGAAATATTCGCTAATAAGGCCACACAATCAGAAAGATATACTAGTCAGTTAGCCACTATTAAAGGTTTACAAGCATATCATGATGGTAAGGCCAAGACGATTTCAGGTATTGAAATGCCTGATGGTCCTAACGGGAGAACAGTTGTGCTTCATTACCCTGAATTGAAACCAGGTATGAGCAACAGTGGTAACGGTTATTTCTGGGAATCAGCTGCACCATATCACTACTTAAAGAATGTTCCTTTTAGTAAGCTAAAAGAGTCTGATCAAATTAGGAAAAAGCCGTTATACTTTGGCCCATATGCTGTCAGCAAGATCGTTCGTGGGCAATCAGTAACTTGGACACCAAACAAATATTATTGGCGTGGTAAACCAAAATTAGATAAGGTCATTTACCAGGTTATTAATCCTAATTCCGCTAGTCAAGCAATTAAGAGTCACAAATTTGATATTATTCAGGTTATTAATTCACAATGGGATCAAGTTAAAAAGACTAAGAATGTAAATTTTGTCGCTCAAATTCCTTTGTCATATAGTTACATGGCATTTAAAGTTGGTAAGTGGGATGCCAAAAAGGGCAAAAATGTCATGAATCCTAATGCCAAAATGAATCATAAGCCACTACGTCAGGCAATGGCTTATGCGATGAATATTGACCAAGTTTATAAACACTATACCAAAGGGCTTTCTTTCCATGTCCCAACTTTGATTCCGGCACAGTTTGGTGATTACTATGATAAGAGCATTAAGGGTTATACTTACGACCTGAAAAAAGCAAACCAAATTTTGGATAAAGCTGGCTATAAAAAGAAGGGTAAATGGCGTGCTAAACCAAATGGTAAGCCGTTGAAAATTAATCTGTTGGCGATGTCAGGGAGTGCTGTACAAGAGCCACTTATTCAGAATTATTTGCAACAATGGCATAAAATTGGCTTGAATGTGTCCTTAGTCGGTGGTCGTTTGACAGAATTCAACTCATTTTATGATAAGGTTCAACACGATGATCCTTCAGTAGACTTGTTCTTAGCAGGTTGGAACCTTTCAAGTGAACCATCTCCAGCAGACCTTTACAAAGAAGCAACACCATCTAATTACTCACGTTTTGTAACTCCAGAGAACAGTAAACTACTTGATGAAATTGATTCTCAAAAGGCTTTAGACCATAAATATCGTGTTCAAAAGTTCCACGAATGGCAAAAATACATGTTTGACCAGGCTTATGTTGTTCCAACAGTAAATGCTTATAAAATTTATTCTGTAAATGACAAGATTACTGGATACTCCTTGAAGCCATCACAAAATAACAATGGTCACCAGCTATGGTACCAAGTTGGTTTTGTTAAATAATAGAATTTAAGTAAAAATACCAGGCTAGCAAAATAGTTTGGTATTTTTTATTTTTGCTTTTTAAAGTTTTTCCTTAATACTTGTAGTGTCATACTGATATATATGAATCATTTATATCTTTTAAAATATAAATTTAATTCTTTATGATATTTATTACTCAAAACATTTGAAAGAATTTTTATTATTTGAATAATATTTATTTTTTAATTACTTTACTATTTATAGACAGTATAATTTCTGGATTTGCCTTGCTTTTTTAATGATTAATGTTAACATTTATCTGTTAGCTTGTTTCCAAAATACTATTAACTTTGCATATAAAGGAGACATGTATGATGAGAACAAGAAAAATTATAGGCACAGTCGGAATTGTAACAACAGCTACGTTAACTTTAGTAGCTTGTGGTAAAAGCAATAAGAGCACTAGCAATGAGGGAGCTAAGACTGCTAGCAAATTCCCAGTTGAAACCCCAGTTAAGACTGCCAAGAAGGGTGGAACAATTAAAGTTGCTGAAATAACTGATACACCATTCACCGGCGTCTTTAACGAAGAACTGCAAATGGATCAACCAAGTGCTGATGTCGCAAGTCCTGGTCAAGAATCATTATTTGAAACAGATGATGATTACAAGATAAACGATAAGGGTCCAGCTACTCTTAAACTCGATCGTAAAGCCAATACTGCCACTATCACAGTTAAAAAGGGCGTTAAATGGTCTGACGGTAAGCAGGTTACTGCCAAGGATATAGAATTCGCGTATGAGATAATTGCAAATAAAGCAACTAAATCTCAAAGATACGCCAATCAACTCAATATTATTAATGGGTTGAAAGAATATCATGAAGGCAAGGCCAAAACAATTTCAGGAATAGAAATGCCTGATGGTCCAGATGGACGAGTAGTAGTGTTACACTGCAAAGAATTAAAACCTGGTATGTATTATAGTGGTAACGGCTATATTTGGGAGGCAGCCGCACCATATCACTATTTAAAAGATGTTCCTTTCGCAAAACTGGAATCATCAGATAAGTTGAGAAAGAATCCTTTGTTCTTTGGTCCCTATAAGCTTGATAAAATTGTACGTGGTCAATCTGTTACCTGGGTTCCAAATAAATATTATTGGCGTGGTCAGCCGAAATTAGATAAAATTGTTTATCAAGTTGTTTCCCCGAACTCTGCTTCACAATCAATTAAAAATCATAAATTTGATATTATCAGGGTTACTAACAGCCAGTGGAAACAAGTTAAGGATACCAAGGATGTCACATTTGTTGCTAAAATTCCTCTATATTACAGTTATTTAGCTTTCAAGGTTGGTAAATGGGATAGTAAAAAATCAAAGAACGTGATGAATCCGAAAGCCAAAATGAATAACAAGGCATTACGTCAAGCTATAGCTTATGCAATGAATACTGATGCTGTTTATAGACACTATACTGATGGCTTAAGCTTCCAAGTTCCAACTTTAATTCCAGCAGAATTCGGTGATTATTTTGATAAAAGTGTTAAAGGGTATACCTATAACATTAAGAAAGCCAATCAAATCTTAGATAAAGCTGGCTACAAGAAAAAAGGCAAGTGGCGTGTACAACCTAATGGCAAGCCATTAACTATTCATTTCATGGCTATGTCTGGTAATTCAATTCAACAACCAATCATGCAAAACTTTATTCAACAATGGAATAAAATTGGTTTAAATGTTAAACTGGTCGGTGGCCGCTTGACAGAATTTAATTCATTTTATGATAAAGTTCAACATGATTCACCTGACGTTGACATGTTTATGGCTGCATGGGGTCTTTCGTCTGAACCTTCTCAAGAACAAATGTACAGTGAAGGGACAATGTCCAACTATTCACGTTTTGTCACTCCAGAAAATACGAAACTAATCAAAGAGATGGATTCTCAAAAAGCGTTTAACCATAAGTATCGTGTAGAAAAATTCCATGAATGGCAAAAATACATGTTTGATCAGGCTTATGTTGTTCCGCTTTACAATGCATATCAAATTGATGCCGTTAACAGCAAACTTACCGGTTATTCACAAAAGCCATCTAAGCAAAATAACGGACATCCACTTTGGTACAAGGTTGCTTATACAAAATAAAAGTTAATATAGAATAAAAATTAGAAGGCTATTGTTTTTTTGAAACAATAGTTTTCTTTTTTACACTCAAAAACTGGTATAATTTAGGTTATTAAGGAGATGATAGAATGGTTAGTACCAAGTTTATTAATCGATTAGATAAGAAATATAAAATTAAATTTAACGATCAGAAGTTATTAGAAGAAGCCTTTACCCACTCTTCATATGCCAACGAGCATCCTGGAGACGGCATTCGTGATTATGAAAAGTTGGAATTTTTGGGTGATGCAGTTTTAGAATTAGCAATATCTGATTACCTTTATCGTAATTTCTCGAGTCTCAATGAGGGTGAATTAACCAGAATGCGTTCTAATATTGTTGATACTGAAGGCTTTGCGGAATTTGCTCAGAAATTTGGCTTTCCGGCTGAAATTAATCTAGGTCATGGTGAGGAAAAAGCTGGTGCACGTTCTCGTAAGACACTGCTAGAGGATGTTTTTGAAGCATTTAACGGAGCGCTTTTTCTTGATCAGGGCATGGAAGCAGTCGAACATTTTTTGAGTTTAACAGTGTATCCGTTAATTGATGCCGGGAAATTTGATGCTTCACGTGATTATAAGACAGATTTACAAGAATTGCTGCAGCAAAACGGACCAGTAAAGATTGAATATGAAGTTCTGAAAGAAGAACAGCTGCCGTCTAGTTTTACTGTACAGTTAGTTGTCAATGGCAAAGTATTGTCTCAAGGGCAAGGCCATAATAAAAAAGCTGCAGAGCAAGAGGCTGCAAAAACCGCTTTAAATAAGCTTAATTAGGGAGATGAGTGTGTGCCACTAACTGAACTAATAATTGACGGCTTTAAATCTTTTGCCGAAAAAACAAAAATAGAATTCGATACTGGTATTACTGGCATAGTTGGTCCTAATGGTAGTGGTAAAAGCAATATTACCGAAGCAATAAGATGGGTCATGGGTGAGTCAAGCGCCAAGTCTTTGCGGGGCTCAAACATGAAAGATGTGATATTTGCGGGTAGTGAATTTCGTAAGCCGGCCAATCACGCTGAAGTTTCCCTTATTTTTGACAACAAAAAAGGTGAACTTAATTTTAAGGATGAGCAGGTAATTGTAACTCGGCGAATTTTACGGTCGGGAGATAACGAATATTTAATAAATAAAAAAAGTGTTAGACAACGAGATGTCCGAGCTTTGTTTCTGGATTCTGGCATTTCACAAGAAAGCTTAGCCATCATTTCACAAGGACGGGTTGATCAAGTATTAAATTCCCGTCCTGAAGAGCGGCGCTCACTGTTTGAGGAAGCAGCTGGAGTATTACATTTTAAAAAGCAAAAAGAAGAAGCAAAAGTTCAATTACAACAGACAACAGATAACTTGGTGCGCATCAATGATTTAGTCAAAGAACTGGAGCAGAGAATTGAGCCACTTCATGAACAAAGCTCTCTCGCAAAGGAATATCAATTTCAGAAAAAAGGTCTGGATCAGGAACTAAAAACTTTGTTAGCATTTGAGATTCAAGATTTAGATAAACAAAAACAAACTGTGCAAGAAAAAGCTGACCAAAATCAAAATCTGTTAACAAAATTAGATCAAGAAGTTAAGACATCTCAGGGTGCGGTAGCTGACAAAAGAAAAGAATTTCAGACTTTAAATGCTCAAAAAGATCAAGTCCAAAATGATTTATTTTCGTTGACAAAAAAGCTTTCCGAAATAAATACGCATTTGCAAGTTTCCGAGCAGAGCAAACAGTATAATGAAGCTACTAAAAAAGAATATCAGTCCGAGTTAAGCGACTTAAAAGAGCAGGTAGTGAGTACCAGAAAGGAAACAACTAATCTGCTTGAAGAAGAAAGCTATCTAAAAAAAGAACAAGAGGAACTGAATAATAAGAGAGTAGGGTTAACGGCACAGCTTAAAGAAAACCCGGAACAACTGAACCAAAATTTAGAGCAGCTGCGATCAAATTATATTCAGTTGTTACAAGATCAAACTTCTAATAACAATGAAATCGTTTATCTTAATTCTGAACTAAAAAAGCTTAGTGATAATACCCAACTGCAAACAGAAAATGTTTCTGACGAACTAAAAACAGAAAAAGATGAACTTAATAGACTTCAGGTCGAAGGCAAAAGGCTTAAACAAGATTATCAAAATAAGAAACAACAGATAAAGGAGCTATCTGAAGAGCAAGAACTAACGCAAAATAATTTGTTGACTTTGCAAAATTCTCTTTCTACAGAAAGCCAACAATTCAGTCAATTAAGGGCACGCCATGATGCACTGGAAAATATCCGTAAACGTCACGAAGGATATTTTTATGGTGTTAAAAATGTGCTAAATAATTTAGCAGATTACCATGGTGTTATAGGTGCTGTGGGTGAATTAATTACTTTTCCTGCAAAATATGAAATTGCCATGGCTACGGCTCTGGGTAATGGAGTTCAAAATTTAGTAACTGCAACAAAACTGGATGCTCGGGATGCCATTAACCAGTTAAAAGAAAATCGTGCTGGACGAGCTACTTTTTTACCCCTTGATGGCTTGCGGGAGTATTCGATCCCTTCCTCGACGATTAATACGATTTCATCTTTTTCTGGCTTTCAAGGTATTGCAAGTGAAATAGTTAAAAGTTTGCCTGGTCAAAATATTACGCCCGCGATTAACTATTTGCTTGGTAATACCATAATAGTTGATACCATAAATAATGCGCTAAAAATTAGGCAACGCGTTTCTCGCTATCGTATTGTTACGCTTGATGGCGATGTTATTTCACCTGGTGGTTCAATGACAGGAGGAGTGCGCAATCAAAAAAGTAATTCTCCGCTTCAAACTACAGCAGAACTTGGTGAACTAAAGCAAAAAATTGGCAAATTACAGCTGAAAATAAAAAATAGCGAAGCAGATTTAGCTGTTGTCAATAAGAAAAATAATGTTTTGCTCAAAAAAGTAAAAGATGCACAAGCAAAGCTCCAAAATCTGAAACAGAATTTAGGTGAGACAGCACTTTCGTATCAAAATCAGGAAAAAGAAGTTAACAGGTTAAAGGCTGCTAATAGTTTATTTGAGCAGCAAAAAGAAGAACGCGATCAGGAAATTGATTCCACTAAGCAAAAGATTATGCAAGCGGAAAAAGAAAAGAAGAGATTTCAAACAGATATTTCTCAGCAAAAGCAAAAAATTAGTGATCTGCAACTGCGTATTAAAAATTTTACTGAACTAAATCATGATATTCAGTCCAAATTGAACGAGCTTGATCCGCAGATTGCTGTTTATGCCAACAAGTTGGAAAATATTACAAAACAAATATCTGAAAAAAGGCGGGATGCAAACCAGCAGCAAAAACAAATTGCTACTTTAGAGCAAAAATTAAATGAACTTAAACAGAATGATCTTCTTGATCATAAAAAACAGACAGCTTTTGAGCAGGAAAAAAATGATGGCGCCGTTAAGAAGCAGAAATTACAAAAGCAGCTTAATAGTTTGAGTTCTAAACTAGGCCAGTATGATGCACAAATTAACCAGCTTGATCAGGTGGCAAGCCGAAATTATGATCTGCGTAAAGATGCGGCTGCCGAGCAAAAAGAATATTCTGTCAAAATAGCGCAATTAAATAGCCAGATAGACCAGCGTTTAGATACCCTGAGTTCTGATTACTCGTTAACATATGAGGCAGCTTTGAATCAAGCAGAAAAGGAAAATACCGAAGCAAATCGTGCCCAACTGCAAAAAGATGTGAAATTGCATCGTATGTCTATTGCTGATATCGGGCCAGTTAATCTAAAAGCAATTGAAGAGTATGATAATGTTAAGAAACGGTATGATTTTCTTAATGCTCAACAAAATGACTTGCTAAAAGGGCGAGATAATTTAGAAGAATCAATGTCAGAACTTGATCAAGAAGTTTGTAATCGGTTTAAAACAACTTTCACTGCTGTAGCTAAAAGCTTCAATGAACTATTCCCAGTTGTTTTTGGGGGCGGTAGTGCCAAGCTAGTCTTAACTGACCCGGATCATTTATTAGCTACCGGTATCGAAATTATAGCTCAACCACCAGGAAAGAAACTGCAAAGACTCAGTTTACTTTCTGGTGGGGAACGGGCATTGACCGCAATCACTCTTCTTTTTGCCATGCTGAAGGTTAAGCCAGTGCCATTTTGCGTGTTAGATGAAGTCGAGGCTGCGTTGGACGACTCTAATGTTACTCGCTTTGCCAACTTTTTAGAAGAATATGACATGCATACCCAGTTTATTGTAATCACACATAGAAGGGGCACAATGGAAAGAGCAGACCAGCTTTATGGTGTTGTAATGCAAGAATCAGGAGTTTCACAAGTATTATCCGTTTCTTTAAAAGAATTAAAAAATGAGGTGAAATAAAATTGGGTTTATTTGATAAAATTAAAAAATCATTGTTTGGTGAAAATGACGAAACCAAAAATAACGAAAATAATGATCAACCTAAAAACGAAAGTCCTAAAGAGGATCAAGACGTTTCCGCTGACCAAGCAGAAGATGAAAAAACAAAAATTACTAAAGACGGTAGTAACGAGTCAGCTGCAATAGAAAAAGATTCTGCTGAGACAGATGAATCTGAAAAGCAAAATGAAGATTTTACTACTTCATCGCTGGAGCAGACTCCAAATGAAGAAGCTGAGGACGAAACAGCTAGCGAAGATCAGGAGGATGAAACTGAGTTATATGAAAAAGGCTTGGAGAAAACGAATCAAGGTTTTGGTGCTAGATTAAATCGCTTTTTCGCACAGTTTAGAACAGTTGACGAAGACTTTTTTGACGATTTGGAGGAGCTACTAATTGAGTCTGATGTTGGCTATGAAACAGCTGAAGAACTGACAGACGAACTGCGTGATGAAGCTAAATTGCAAAAAGCCAAATCTCGAGACGATTTAAAAAAGGTGATAGTAGAAAAATTAGTTGACCTTTATGATGAAAGTGGTAATTCAGAAAATGAAAAGCTAACTGTTCATAATGACGGTAAACCAAATATCTATCTCTTTGTCGGAGTCAATGGCGCCGGTAAAACCACTACAATTGGCAAATTGGCAAAACGTTTTAAGGACCAAGGTAAGTCTGTTCTCTTAGCTGCAGCCGATACATTTAGAGCTGGTGCAGTTGAACAGCTCAGTGAATGGGGAAAAAGAGTTGGTGTTTCTGTTGTAACTGGCAAGGAACAAGCCGATCCGGCTTCTGTTGTTTATGACGCCACGACAAAAGCTCTGCAAGAAAATTATGATTTTTTACTTGTGGATACAGCTGGTAGATTGCAAAATAAAAAGAATTTAATGAATGAGCTGGAAAAGATTGAAAGAACGATAAAAAAGCAAGCTCCAGAAGAACCTACTGAAACTCTTTTAGTGCTTGATGGCTCAACGGGTCAAAATGCATTATTGCAGGCCAAAGATTTTGATAAAACTACCAAACTAACAGGTTTGGTGCTCACTAAGTTAGATGGCTCCTCAAAAGGTGGGGTAGTATTAGCGATCAGAAACGAAATGAAATTACCGGTTAAATTAGTCGGTTTAGGTGAAAAGGCAAGCGATTTGGCAGATTTTGATGCTGCAAATTATGCAGTTGGACTATTTCATGATTTAATTTAAGAATAAAATTTGTGCAAAAGGAAGATACTTAATGAAAGCATACAGTGCGTGTACAACAATTTTAGTAGGTAAAAATGCGTCGGTTGATGGTTCAACTATGATTGCTCGGAATGATGATACTTTTCGTCCTATTACGCCGCAAAAGTTCATTATCAGACCTGCAGCTAAAAATGAAAGTGGCCGTCAAATTAAATCTTGGTTAAACAATTTTAAGTTAGACTTACCGGAAAACGCTCAGGCGGTTCCAGCTGTACCTAACGTTGACTATAAAAATCGCGGCTATTACGATGAGAGCGGCATTAATCAAAAAAATGTTGCTATGTCCTGTACTGAATCGACATATGGCAATGAACGTGCACTAGCTTTCGATCCCCTGGTAAAGGACGGACTTGACGAAGATTGCATGCAATCTGTTGTGCTGCCATATATTGATTCTGCTAGAAACGGAGTTGAATATTTAGGAAAACTGATTGCCAAATTCGGTTCGCCAGCTGGTAACTCAGTTCTCTTTAGTGATAAAGATGAAATATGGTATATGGAAATAGTTACCGGCCATCACTGGGTAGCACAGCGTATTCCAGATGATGCTTATGCAATAGCAGCCAACCGGGTTTCAATCGCACAAGTTGATTTTGATGATACTGCAAACTTTATGTGGAGTGATGGAATCCAAGAATTTGTTTCGCAAAATCATTTAAATGTTGATCATCAAGGTTGGAATTTCCGCCACATTTTTGGCACTTATAGTGAACAAGATCGTTACTATAACACTAATAGAGTTTGGTATGGTCAAAAATATTTTAACCCTGAAATTGAACAAGAACCGACTGACGGTGATTTACCATTCATTCGGCGTGCGGCGAAGAAAATAACCAGAGAGGATATTGAATTTGTCCTCGGCAGTCATTACCAAAACACACCTTATGATCCATTTGGTAAAGGAACAGAGGAGCAAAAACACCGTTTTCGGCCAATTGGATTAAACAGAACCCAAAATTCTCATATCTTGCAAATTAGAAATGATGTTGATCATGATAAAGCTGCTATTATGTGGTTGTGCATTGGTGGTCCAACTTTCACACCATTTGTACCATTTTTTGCTAATATGAAGGACACGGATCCTTCATATAATAATACTTCTATGACATATAATCTTAACGATGCTTGGTGGTACTATAAATCACTGGCGGCTTTGGTAGAAACCCACTATCCACAATTTGTGCAATTGGATACAGATTATTTAAATGAATTGAACCAATATTATCGTCGCCGGGTTTATGATGTTATTAAAGCAGCAGGAACTAAAAATGGCAGTGAGTTGACTTCATACTTAACCAAAGCAAACCAAGAAACAGTTGCTTATACCAGAAAACGGTCTGAGAAATTATGGGCGCAAATGATGATTGATTCAATTAATATGTCAAAATTAACTTTTAATATGGATGAAAACCTATAAATTCAATTCTGGTTTAAAAATATTTAAAAAAGTCTGGAAAATTTTTCCAGACTTTTTTGTTAACTATAGCTAAATGATTCAATTTTTGTTGCTTTTGTTCATGGCTGAGTGACGAATACCATAAACAAAATAGATAACAATCCCTATTAGTGACCAGATTAACATGTATTTCTTTGCTTGCAGATCTAATCCCCAAAAAACAGCAAAAGAACCTAAAAATGCCAGAAGCGGAAGGACCGGATACCAGGGCATTTTAAAAGCCGGATCGGCAATATCTCTTCCTTCACGTGGTCTCAAACGGTAAATACCGATTGAAACAAACATGAAAGCTATCAAAGTACCGGCAGAAACCAATTGTGTTAAAAATGAAAAGGGAATAAAAGCTGAAATAATAATCGCAATTAGCGCCACAATCCATAATGAGTTTGCGGGACGGTGATTATTATTTAATTTACCCAGTTTATTAGGAATCATACCATCACGGCCAAATGAATACACTAAGCGGGAACTTGCCATACATAAGCCGATCAAAGCTGTAAACATCCCTAAAATAGCAACCGATTGTACTATGGTGGCTATGTGAGTAAAACCGGCTGTTCTCAAAGCGTATCCGACTGGTTCAGCAGAATTTAAATATTGCTGGTAAGGAACCATACCCACTAAAACCAAGCTCACAGCCACAAAAAGCACCACCGCAATTAATAAAGAGCCGATAATTCCACGCGGCATAGTCTTTTGGGGATTAACAGCTTCAGCCGAGTTTGAAGCGATTGTATCAAAGCCTAAAAAGGAGATATAAATCATGGAAACTCCGGCATAGATTCCTTGCCAGCCACCAAAAGGACCGTGACTTGTGGCGCGATAATGAGGTATAAAAGGAATAAAGTTAGCTTTTTTGATAACTGTTAAGCCAACAACGACAAAAAGTAAAATAGCGAGCACTTTGACAACTACCAGGATGTTTTCAACTCTAGAGGCTTTAGAAACGCCAAAACTAACTAGAAAGGCTGCTAATAAAATAGCTAATAGAGCGACCAAATCTAATAAACCGCCATTGACACCTAATGGATTAGCTAAACTAGCAGGTAGTTTCCAGCCGAGTGGAGCAATTAGTGCACGCAAATTGGCTGACAAACCGGAGCTAATGAAGGCCATTCCTATCAAATACTCTGCTAGTAAAGCCCAGCCTGAAAACCAGCCCCAAAATTCACCGAAAATGACATTAATCCAAGAATAAACTGAACCTGCAAAAGGCATAGCTGCAGCCATTTCTGCATAAGCAAAAGCTACCAGACCGGCGACAATAGATGCTATCACACATGATATGGCTACGGCCGGACCGGTGTGTAAAGCCGCAACCTCTCCAGGCAAAGTAAAAATTGAAGTAGAAACAATTGTGCCCACACCAAGTGCCAGGAAGTCACGCACCTTGAGCGTTCTAACTAAATGACCGTCTTTTTCTTGATAAATGCCTGGATCTTCTTTGCGATTCATTAATTGCCATAAATTCACATTAAACTACCCCTTAACTTTAGTTTATAATTTGTTTGAAAATACACTGCGTTTTTAAAAGCACTTGCTAATGTTTAAATGCGAACGGGTTAAACAGTTGTTACTAACTTACCTCATTCAGATATTTTGGCAGAGATTCCAAATAAAAAACGGTACGAAATTATATAATAATATGTACCGTTTGTAGAATTTTAAGGGATAATTTATTCAAAATTGACATAGGTATCCCCAAAACCAAATTAAAAATAATGATACAGATTTACATTTCAGAAAGCAAGAATTTATATTTTTCATTTACTTAAATTTTGGCTTTCAAGATCGTCAACTTCTGACATTTTTGCTATACTGGTTCAAGGTGAGAGTAATGGACGAACTTGAAAAAAATGAAATGCTAGGCGATCTATACGCATACTATGGTAGTCTTTTAACCAAGAGTCAACAAGATTATTTTGAAGATTATTATTATAATGACTTATCTTTAGGAGAAATAGCTATAAACCATCAAGTTTCTCGTCAAGCCGTATACGACAATTTGCGTCGTTGCCGGCGCCTGCTTAAAAAATACGAAGATAAATTGCACATGCAAAGAGATTACAACATGATAGAAGACAAATTGCTTAAAGTTACGACTGCACTTCGGAAAGACAAGTCAGACCTGGCTTTGCAAATAACTACTGATTTATTAAACCAACTGAGGGGAGAATAATTCTATGGCATTTGAAAATTTAAGTGAGAGAATTCAAAAAGCTTTAAAAAATTTAACCGGTAAAGGGAAAATATCTGAAGAAGATATCAATAGCGCCAGTCGAGAAATCAGACTGGCCTTACTTGAGGCTGACGTCAACTTTAAGGTTGTTAAAGATTTTATCAAAAAGATTAAACAAGAAGCCTTGGGTAAAGAGGTTCAGGAAAGCCTTAATCCCGGTCAGCAGGTTATTAAAATCGTTAATGACGAATTAACCAAGATGATGGGGGAAAGTGCCGTAACCTTAAACAAGTCTAAGCACATTCCCACTATTATCATGATGGTAGGATTGCAAGGTACTGGTAAAACTACCACAGTGGGCAAGTTGGCTAACAGATTAATGCAAAAAGAAAAAGCGCGGCCGCTGTTAATTGCAGGCGACGTTTATCGTCCAGCCGCCATTGACCAGCTTGAGCAAATTGGTGACCAGTTAAAAGTCCCTGTTTATAGTGAAAGAGACGAAAAAGACGTCGCTCAAATTGTCCAAAATGGTTTAAGTCAAGCTGATAAAAATAAAAATGATTATGTCATCATTGATACGGCTGGTCGTTTGGAAATTGATGAACCGTTAATGGCAGAACTTGAGCAAGTTAAAAAGGTGGCGCAGCCAGATAACATTTTATTGGTAGTAGATGCCATGACAGGTCAAGCTGCAACAGATGTTGCCAAAGGCTTTGATAGCCGCTTAGATATTACGGGAGTGATTTTAACCAAACTTGACGGTGATACTCGTGGTGGTGCTGCACTGTCAATCAGAGCTGTAACTGGTAAACCGATTATCTATACCGGACAGGGTGAAAAATTAACTGACTTAGAGCCGTTTTATCCTGACCGGATGGCATCAAGAATCTTAGGCATGGGCGACATGCTGACTTTAATTGAAAAAGCCCAGCAGGATTATGATGCCAAAAAGGCTGAAGAAGTTGCTGAAAAGATGAAGGAAAATACCTTCGATTTCAACGATTTTGTCGATCAGATTGAACAAGTTGAGAAAATGGGTCCTCTTGATCAATTGATGAAGATGATTCCCGGAATGGCTAACAATCCACAGCTTAAAAATGTTAATTTTGATAAAAAACAAATTGTCTACATAAAAGCGATCATCTCATCTATGACTAAAGAAGAACGAGAAAATCCCGAATTGCTCAATCCAAGTCGCAGAAGGAGAATCGCAGCTGGTTCCGGTCGGCCAATTGTTGAAGTCAACAGAATGATTAAGCAATTTAAACAAGCCCGAGATATGATGAGTAAAATTACCAAAGGTAATTTTAAGGGAATGGATAATTTGCCTGGAATGAATTCACCAATGGGACGAATGGCTATGCGTCACATGGGGAAGAAATTTAAGAAGAATAAGAAAAAACGGATGAAGGTCAAGAGGTATCATTCATAAAAAAAGCACCTGTTAAGTAAAAACACTTTACACCTTTAAAAATACGTGCTATATTATTTAACGTAACTTTTAGGAGGAAATAATTTTATGTCAGTAAAAATTCGTATGCGCCGTATGGGTGCCAAGAGAAAGCCATTTTACAGAATTGTTGTCGCTGATTCCAGAATGCCACGTGATGGTCGTTTTATTGAAGAAGTTGGCTATTATAATCCAGTTTCCGTTCCTAAGGAATTGAAATTAGATGAAGATAAAATTTTTGAATGGCTAAAGAAGGGTGCACAACCTTCAGATACTGTACGTTCACTACTTTCAGGTGCAGGCTTAATGAAGAAGCTGCATGATTCAAAGTTCAATAAATAGTGAATCGTTTATTAAAAGTTTGAAGTCAACTGCTTCAAGCTTTTTTCTTTGAGTAGGAGAAACTATGCAATTTTATGATGTTGCGCGTATATTGTCTACCCATGGACTAAAAGGAGAGGTAAAAGTTGCTCTGATTACTGATTTTCCTGAAGAACGCTTTGCCTCAAACCAAGAACTAGCTTTAAAGGATAATCCGCAAACCAAATTAACTGTTAAATGCGGTAGACCTTTTAAGCAATTTTGGCTAGTGCAATTTAATGAAATAACTGATATTGATAGCGCTGAAAAATTGCTAGGAAAAACGCTAGTTGTCAGCAAGCAAAATCAACATAACCTGCCTGATGGCGCATATTATTACCGCGATATTTTGGGTTGTGCAATCATAGATAATCAGTCAGGCAATGATTTAGGTAAAATAACTGGTATTGAGACTCCCGGTGCAAACGATGTCTGGGAAGTTACCGAACAAAATGGTAATGAATATTTAATCCCCTATATTGATGAAGTAGTTAAGAAAATAGATATTGCACATAAAAAGATATTTGTAGAACTTTTGGAAGGATTACGCAATGAAGATTAATGTATTGACGCTTTTTCCTGACATGTTTACCCCGCTCACGACTTCGATGCTTGGGCGTGGGCTAGATGATGGCAAATGGCAGCTCAATTTAGTCAATTTTCGTGATTTTACCACTGATATTCACCATCACGTTGATGACAGTCCTTATGGTGGGGGTGCTGGCATGGTTTTGCAAATTATGCCGATCAAAAAAGCACTCGACTCAATTAAGAATAAAGGTAAAGTAATCATTACCGCACCGCAGGGTAAAACTTTTAATCAAAAAATGGCGCAGGATTGGTCTCAAGCAGAAAACCTGACATTTATTTGCGGTCATTATGAGGGTTTTGATCAACGCGTTTATGATTTGGCTGATGAAATTGTTTCAATCGGTGATTATGTTTTGACAGGTGGTGAACTGCCAACAATGAGTATGATAGACGCTACAGTCAGGTTAATTCCCGGAATTTTAGGTAATGATGCTTCACCAGTAGAGGAAAGCTTTGCTCATGGGTTACTGGAATATCCCCAATACACTAGACCGGAGAATTTTCAAGGAATGAAAGTTCCAGCGGTTTTAACCTCAGGCAATCACCAAAAAATTGCGCAGTGGCGTCATAAAGAAGCATTGCGTGCAACTTATTTACGCAGACCAGATTTACTTGAGCAACATGCTTTAAGTGCAGAAGAAGAAAAAATGCTGGCAGAAATAAAACAAGAAGAAGATCAAACTTGATTTTACCTGGTATTTTTGCTAGTATGATTGAGGTGTAAATTTATTTTGCACTAATAGTTAGGGGTATTCCGCTGACGTAGAAAACGCTAATGAATGCCGCAGAAGGAGAAAATAAAAATGGATCCATTAATTCAAGAATTAACTAAAGAACAATTACGTGATGATATACCTGACTTCCGTGCAGGGGACACAGTTCGTGTTCATGTGCGTGTTGTCGAAGGTTCACATGAACGTATTCAGATGTTTGAAGGCGTAGTTATCAAGCGTAAGGGCACTGGCATTGGTGCCAGTTACACAGTGCGTAAAATGGCATCTGGTGTTGGTGTAGAACGTACTTTTCCTGTAAACGATCCCCGTGTTGCTAAAGTTGAAGTATTGCGTCATGGTCGTGTACGTCGTGCTAAACTTTACTACTTACGTGATCGTCACGGCAAGTCTGCTAGAATTGCAGAAAAGCGTCGTTAATTCACGCTTAAGTGAAAGAGAATCATTTCCAAAAGGGATGATTCTCTTTTTTGTTTATGTTAAAATCTTTAGCAATATATTTTTATTGAGGAGGAGAATTATGAAAGAACCATTTTTGTTAACTTTTGATACTGATCCGAGGGCTGTTTTAGAACCCGATCACGAACAAGAAATTAATAACTTTCATTTTCAGCCCAAGCTGTTGTTTGCATTCTTAACTCCTGCTGTAATCAGTGATTTTTTGGCTCGTTATCCTCATAAAAAGCTTGGATTCTTTGACTGCTTCGAAGGAGAAACTCCAATTTATGAGGTTGATTTAGACGGACAAAAAATTACTTTTTGTCAGGCAAAGATAGGTGCTGCAGCTGCTGTAGCGCTATTAGATTGGTTAATAAGTTACGGAGTTAAACAGATTTTAGCAATAGGATCAGCAGGCTGCTTAGTTGATTTACCAGAAAACTATTTTCTAGTGCCTACAAAAGCTATTAGAGATGAGGGCACTTCTTTCCACTATATGAAACCAGGAACGTATATTGACTTAAAGTCAGAGTTTTTAACTAAGACCAAAAAATTGCTGAAAGAAGAAGGTCTTAAGGTTGAAGAAGTAACTACCTGGACAACTGATGGCTTCTTTAGGGAAACTGTCAAGAAAGTAAAGCAGGCTAAAGAGTTGGGAGCCTCTTGTGTAGAGATGGAATGTGCAGCAATGGCTGCGTGTGCACAATTTAGAGAGGCAGATTTTGCACAAATATTATTTACAGCGGATTCTCTTAAAGACCTAGAAAAGCATGATGACAGAAGCTGGGGCAGAGATGCTCATGAGACAGCCATTAATTTGGCAGCAAATATTATTAAGGAAATTTAACCAAGTTTGTGAAAAAATACTGCTGTGGAACCAAAGTGAAACAGCCACACAATTCACAAGCAAATAACATAAAAGCTTTAGAAACAACATTTTCAAGTATATTTTCAATATAAAGTTTGTGAATAGATTTAATGCATTAGTTGTGGAAAGTCAATTTCTTGCCATCATGACAGTATTTTGAGAAGTTACGCTTGACTATTAACAGGAGTTTTGCTAGATAAATATCTAAAAATACTTAAAGTTCAAGCAAATCAAAATAATAGTCAAAATAAGTCTGATAAACCAGTGAGACCAAGTGATTTGTCCGTAAAGAAAAATTCCATTTGCTAGAGCGGTAAGTAAAACTGCTACTAGAAATATAGTAGTTAAAAGTGGTTTTTTTAGAAAACTTCCGGCAATAATGCCTAATGCAAACAAAACGTTGATCATGATTAGCCAAATTGGCAAACTAGTAAAAGATAGAAAGCTGGCGCTGATCATGATAACACCATATATAATATTAAATAAGATTGTAAGATATGACATTTTAATACCTCCACAAAAATTTAACCATCTGGGGTCGACCCAACGTCAAGGAAATAATTATGTATTTGAAAGAATTTATTCAAAAGGAAAATACTACACCTGATACCGTTAGACATTATATCTATTTAAAATTATTAAATCCTGGTCGTAAGGGAAAAAACTATTGGTTTACTGAAAACGAAACTGATACTTTTGAAGCAATTAAAGAGTTCCAAGGCTTAGGCTTTTCACTTCAAGAAATAAAGGACATAAAAAAACTACACGATGAGTCGTGTAGTACTGAAAAGCAGCGTAAACAAAACTTAAAGTTAATTAAGGATAAAATAGCTGTTATAAATGCAAAAATAAACAAATTAAAAATGCAGAAAAAAGTGCTGGAAGAAGTAGGAGAAATTTTGCAAATAAAAAGCATTATTGAAACTCGTAAAAAATGATTTTTATTTATCCCAATAATGCTATAAAGTTCTTTTATTAAATAATAGTATTACGGTACAGACCAACTACCTTACCTAAAATGTGAACACTTGACAATATAATCGGTGCCATCGTATCATTTTCAGGCTGCAATCGATAGTGACCTTTTTCCTTGTAAAACCGTTTTACAGTTGCTTCATTTTCATCGGTCATAGCCACTACAATTTCTCCGTTGATTGCTGAAGACTGCTTACGGACAATGACATTGTCTCCGTTTAAGATACCAGCGTTTATCATACTTTCACCATGAACTCTCAACATGAAAAGATCTCCGGCATCGTTTGCCAGATCTGGAGGTAAGGGAAAGTAATCTTCTATATCTTCAACAGCCAAAATCGGTTGACCAGCTGTGACATCACCAACTACGGGAATTTCTTTCGGCTGGACGCCAATTGCTTTTTTACCTTCATCGGTTATTTCCAGAGCTCTTGGTTTGGTGGCATCCTTGATCAGTAGACCTTTATTTTCTAGCCTAGATAAATGGCCGTGTACAGTTGAAGTTGAAGATAAATCTACAGCATGACAAATTTCGCGTACAGTAGGAGGGAATCCTCTGTCCTCAACTGTTTCATATATATAGCGTAGAATTTGCAACTGCTTAGTATTTTGTTTAGTTGTCATAATTATCTCCAGTATTATAAACGTTTTCTTATATATTTAATTTTAGCAAAATATTTCGTATAATGCAAACAAACGTTCTAAAAAAATTTATACTTTTTTTCGTTGCCAAAATAAGGTAGAATTTTTTAATTGAGAGGTGCAAAGATGAGTGAAGATCCCGAAAAAAAATTAATCAATCGTATTAATGAGCTTTATCACAAAAAGAAATCCGTAGGCTTAACTGAAGCTGAAGAGAAAGAACGTAAGGAATTACACCAGGAATTTATCAAAAATTTTAGAGCTGGCTTCAAGCAAGATGTTGAAAATTTAGTCATAATTGACAAGAATGGTAAGGAAATTACGTCTGAGAAAGCAAAGCGAGCTCAAAGAAAAAAAGGTTTAAGAAAAGATTAACTTTGATCTTTAATTTTCCTTATTTTTTAGGTAAGATATAACTATTGGACAAATTGAGGTGATTTTTTATGAATTTAGGATTAGCGATTTTTCTGATTGTGATTGCACTATTATTGGGCCTTGTAGGGGGCTTCTATGGTGCTAGATCATATATGAAAAAATATTTTAAAGATAATCCGCCAATCAGTGAAGATATGATTGTTGCTATGATGTCTCAAATGGGCCAAAAGCCTTCGGCTAAGAAGGTCAACCAAGTGATGAACATGATGAAGCACCAAAAATAACAATTTTACTAGATTGAATTAGTGCGGCGGAGAATAATTTCTCCGCTTTTTTACTGAATTTTAAGGTGAATAATGGGAATATTTTTTAAATTAGGTTGGTTCTTTAAAAAAGAGAAAAAGCGTTACCTCATCGGTATTACATTTTTAGCACTTACATCTGTTGTTAACTTAGTACCACCAAGAATATTAGGCTTAATGGCAGATCAATTGGATAAGGGTCACATTAGCTGGCAAGAATATAGTCTGTTAATTTTAGCTATTATTTTCTCCGCCCTTTTGCTTTATGGCTTTCGCTATTTTTGGCGTAGACAAATATGGGGTGGAGCTGCTGAACTTGAATTGCAATTGAGATCGAAATTATTTGATCACTTTATGGCGATGGATCGTACTTTTTATCAACGTCACAGAACCGGGGACTTAATGGCTCATGCCACAAATGATGTTTCAGCTGTCCAGGAAGTTGCGGGTGAAGGCGTTTTAACTTTGGTGGATTCTCTTATCATGAGTGTATCGACTATGGTTGCAATGATTGCATTTGTTGATTGGCGCCTGACGATTGTTGCTCTTTTGCCATTACCATTTCTAGCTTGGGGAGCTTGGAAATTAGGTGACAGGCTTCACGATGCATTTGACAAATCCCAAGCGGCTTTTTCAAGGCTGAATAATAAAACGCAGGAATCAGTTTCAGGTATTAAAGTTTTAAAAACATTTGGTCAGGGTCAAGAAGATACTGCCGCTTTTGACCAGATGGTTGAAGACACCATTAAAATTAATAAACAAGTTTTTAAATGGGATTCACTGTTTGATCCTTTAGGAACATTGCTTATTGGTTTAACCTATACTATTACCATTATTTATGGTGGTCTTTTGGTTTTCAATAAAGCTCTTACCATTGGTCAACTGGTTTCTTTTATTGCATATATTGGCAATATGGTTTGGCCGATGTTTGCGATTGGTTATCTTTTTAACATCTTAGAGCGTGGTAGTGCCAGTTACGACCGGATAGAAAAGTTGCTGGAAGAAAAATCAGAAATTACTGATAAATTTGCAGATCAAAAGATTTCGGCTAAGGACATAGCAGGGGATCTTGCTTATCACGTTAAATTTTTCGCATATCCGGATGAACCAAATGTTCAAGTGCTGAATAATATTAATTTTACTCTAAAAACGGGACAAACTTTGGGACTTGTTGGTAAAGTTGGAGCCGGTAAAACAACTATAATTCAGCTTTTGCTGAGAGAATTTGACAAGTATGATGGCCAGATAACTCTAAATGGGTATGATATTAGAGAAATTCCACTTAATGTTTTATTGCGGCAAATTTCTTATGTACCGCAGGATAATTATTTATTTTCTACTAGTATTCAAAAGAACATTGCATTTTCAAATGCAGATAGTGATAAGGATGCAATTATCACTGCCGCAAAAAAGAGTGATTTACACAATGACATTTTAGAAATGCCGGGTGGCTACAACACCCTGGTTGGTGAAAATGGTGTTTCACTTTCTGGTGGGCAAAAGCAAAGGATGTCGATTGCAAGAGCTTTACTTAAGCACAGTCAAATATTAGTTTTAGATGATGCTCTCTCTGCTGTTGATGCCAGAACAGAAATGGCTATTTTGCATTCTTTAAAGAAAGAAAGACAAGGCAAGACAACTTTAATTGCGACACACAGACTTACTTCTGTCATGAATGCCGATTTAATTTTAGTATTAAAAGACGGCCGCATTGTTGAAAGAGGTACTCACGATCAGTTACTCAAACTAGATGGCTGGTACGCTGATATGTGGCAAAGACAGGAATTAGAAGACAAGGTGGGTGAATAAGATGGATGATGAAAACTCATTTCAATCTGTTTGGTCTCAAGAAATACCAGTAAAAGAACAGCTCAGCATTTTTAAGCGCCTTTTGCGTTTTGTAATGCATTTTAAGAACGAAATGATTATTGCCGGAATTGGAGCGCTTTTAGTAAGTATAATTAATGTTCTGCTGCCTTATGGTTTACAGTATTTTTTAGATAACTTTTTGGTAAAAGCAGATGTAACCACTCAAATAATATTATTTGCTGGTTTTCTCTATGCTTTTGGTTCAGTTGTCAAAGGAATTTTACAATTCACATACGAGTACTTCTTTGCCCTAGGTTCTGAAAAATCGCTTGAAGGCTTGCGTGCGGAATTGTATCAAAAATTACATACTCTGGGAATGCGCTACTTTGATCAAACTCCGGCTGGATCGATAGTTTCAAGAGTAACTAATGATACTATGACATTGAGTAATTTTCTTACCGTTTTATCTAGTGTTGTAATGTCGTTTTTCTCAATCATTTCAGCCATGGTGGCAATGTTTTCAACAAATGTGATGGCTGGGCTGATTGTGTTGGCTTTTCTGCCCTTACTCTTGGTAATAATATGGCAATATTCTAAAAGAAGTTCCAAACTTTACCGCAGTTACCGTGAGCGATTGAGTCGCATTAATACTAACCTGAATGAGTCAATCGAAGGAGTTTCGTTAATCCAGCAATTTAAGCAGGAAAAACGTATGACTAATCATTTTGAAGATGAAAATACAGCTTTAATGAAAACAAGATTTAATATGATAAATCTTAATTCTCTTTTGCTTTCCCCTTTGACTAGTTTACTGTATTCACTCGCCCTTGCTTTAACTTTAATGTACTTTGGTTTTCCATTAAGGGAAACTTTTGTACCAGCTGGTGTGGTTTACGCATTTTCACAGTACATCTCACAGTTTTTCAATCCAATCGCTAATATGATGGATCAAATGACTTTCTTCCAGGACGGTATCGTTGCGGGCAAGAGAATTTTCCGGATTCTGGATAATACTGACTATGAACCTAAACAAAATGCTGAAAAAGGCCTGACAATAACACAAGGAAAAATTGAATTTAAGCACGTCAGTTTTTCATACGATGGTAAAAACGAAATTTTACATGATATTTCATTCACCGTTAATCCCGGTGAAACTCTCGGTATTGTAGGTCATACTGGCTCAGGTAAAAGTTCAATTATAAACGTGATGATGCGTTTTTATGAATTCTATCAGGGTGAAGTCTTAATTGATGGTGTAGATATTAAAAAGTATCCTAAAGCTGAACTGCGTAAAAAACTTGGCCTGGTATTGCAGGAGCCATTCATGTTTTATGGGGATATAAATTCAAATATCCGTCTTTATAATAAAGATATTACTGATGAACAAATAAAAGAGGCTGCTGAAACTGTCCAAGCGGACGGCTTTATTGAAAATCTTCCTGGTAAATATCATGCAAAAGTGGGTGAAGGAGGAAGTGAATTTAGCCAAGGACAAAGACAACTGATTTCATTTGCTCGTACATTAGTTACTGATCCTAAAATTTTAGTTTTAGATGAAGCTACAGCAAATGTTGATACTGAAACCGAAACACTTATTCAACAGGGCTTGAAACGGCTTCGTAAGGGTCGTACTACTCTTGCTATTGCGCACAGACTTTCAACTATTGTGGATGCAGATCAAATTATTGTATTAAATGACAGCAAAATCGTTGAAAGGGGTAATCACGAAGAGCTTCTTTCACAAAAGGGTTATTATTATAACTTGTATACATTACAGAACAGTCAAAAGTAAAAACGTTAGTCGATAAAAACTTTGATAAAACCTCCAAATTATTTCAATTTGGAGGTTTTATTGTGTCTATTTTTAATAAAAGAAACCAAATTAAAAGCTTTTATTTTTTATTTTCTAGGATTAAATAAGTGTAATTCAAACTTTTAATGGACTTTTAACTTGGAAAATATTTATATACGTTATAAATATATACACTATTGACAGCGTTTCCAGTATAGGGTAAATTAATTTATAAGCATAGGATACTATGCTTTTTAGTAAGAAGGGAATTATAATGGAATATCATAAAATCAATGAAACTGATTTGGAAAATTTAAGAAAATTTATCTCAGATCCAGAAAGATTTATTACTAATCCCACAAAGCACTGGGATCATGACCAATTTCGTACTGTGAGGGCAATGCCAGATTTGGTAATTCAACCGACAACTAATGAAGAAGTCATGAACGTTGTTAAATATGCAAGTGACCACTCAATACCTTTAGTTCCAAGAGGTAATTCCACCGGTTTAATGGGAGCTAACTTGACAGTTGATGGCGGAATTTCACTTGATATGATCAAGATGAATAAGATTTTAGAATACGATCCTGAAAACTTGACAATGACAGTTCAAGCAGGAATCAGGTTGAAGGACCTAGACGAGTTTTGTGCTGATAAGCCATTTGTTTATATGCCAGCACCTGCTATGCATTGGGCTACAATAGGCGGAAATGTTTCAACAAACGCCGGTGGTCTTAAGGCTATAAAGTACGGTGTAACCAGAGAGCATATTCGTGAGATCAAGGCTGTTTTGACAAATGGCAAGTTATATAAATTTGGCTCCAAAGCAGTTAAATCATCGTCAGGTTATTCGTTAAAAGATTTGTTTATCGGTGCTGAAGGTACTCTTGGGGTTATAACGGAAGTTACAATCCGGTTATATCCAAAACCTCACAAGTCAATAAATGCTATTATTCCATTTCCAACTCTAAATGATGCAATTAAATCCGTTCCGGCTATCCTAAGATCAGGTGTTGTGCCAACAACTGTTGAATTTATGGGACGTAAAGTGATTAAATTATGGGAATCATATGCTAAAGATGAATTTCCACTTAAAAAAGGTGATGGCTTCATTATGATTGGTATTGATGCCTTTACTGAAGATGAGTGGAAGGCTGAGCTGAAGGAAACTTTGGAAGTAGTAAAGCCGTTTAAAGCTGAAAAAGCTGTTGTCCTGGGTGCTGATTCCGAAGAAGCCAAGAAAATTTGGAAATGTCGTGAAGAATTGCTTTTAGCAATTCAAAATTCCACTCCAAAAATGGACGAAATTGATGTTTGTGTACCAATAAATCACATTCCTGTAGTTTTGGATCGTATTGAAGAACTTGAACAGGAACTAAATATTCGCATTCCAAACTTTGGTCACGCAGGCGATGGTAACCTGCATATCTACCTTTGCTCTGACAATATGACAGATGAAGAATATGCCAAGACCAGCGATAAGGTTATTTCTGAACTATATAAGACTGCTAAATCTCTTGATGGTAATATGTCAGGTGAACATGGTATTGGTTATGCCAGAGCAAATTACTTTGAAGACTTTTATGGCAAAGAATATACTGATTTATTGCGTGAAGTTAAAAAGCTGTTTGACCCTAATTATATTATCAACCCAGGAAAAATTTTTGAGCCTTAAAATATTTTCTTGTTTTAACATTAAAAAAGCTGATAAATTTTGTTTTATCAGCTTTTTTGTATGTGATATTTTTTTACTTGTTTAACATATATTTCCTAGTCATAGGTAAATTTTTACCGGATGGTCCTTTGGTAATGAGATATTGCACAACATCAATATTTCCCGATTCAAAGGAAGCAGCACAAGCCTGTAAGTATAGATCCCACATTCGGGTAAAACGTTCGCCCATATTCTTTTGAATTTGATCTCGTTTGCTGTTGAAGTTATGATCCCAAATTTCCAAAGTTTTTTGATAATGTCTTCTTAGCATTTCGATGTCTGCAATTTGCATATTATTTGCAATAATATGGTCGATATTTTCGGCTAAACCAGGTATATAACCACCTGGGAAAATGTACTTATTAAGCCAAGCATTTTTAGCACCACCCTGTTGACGAGTTATACCGTGAATTAAAGCGACTCCGTCCTTCTTTAAGTATTTTGCAACATCTCCGAAGTATTGGCCTAAGTTTTCTTTACCAACGTGTTCAAACATGCCGACAGAAGTTACGTAGTCCCACTGTTGATTGCCTAATTCCCGATAGTCCTCTAATTTAACTTCAGCAACATCTTGTAAGTTTTGATCATAGATTTTCTTTTGCACTAACTTATATTGTTCTTCACTCAGGGTTACACCGGTCACCTTTAGGCCGTATTCCTTTGCAGCTAGCAGCATGAGCGTTCCCCAACCACAACCAATATCAAGTAAAGTTTTGCCTTTTTCCGGATTTAATTTGTTGAGAATATGATGTATTTTTGCCAACTGCGCAGTTTCAAGGTCATCATTTTCATTTTCGAAATAAGCACAGGAATAAGTTAAAGTAGGATCGAGCCATAATTTGTAAAAGTCATTACCGATATCATAATGACGTTGAACATCTTTTTCGCTTTGTTCTTCTGTATGCTTTTCTTTTGGTAAAAATTTCCGGAATTTACTGGAGCGCAAAAAGCTTCCAGCACTTTCATAAGCTCCGCAAATTAATTTTTGCAAACTCCCTTTAATTTCAATTTTTTTATCCATATATGCTTCTCCAAGAGCTAAAGAAGCATTTTTAGAAATAGCGCTGGTTGGGATCTTTTCGTTAAAAATAATCTCAATATTCGGAGTACCGTTTCCATATATTTCGCTTTTACCGTCCCAGTAAGTTACTTTAACCGGGAACGGGAAAGACTTACTTAACATTGTTCTGTAAAAAGTTTTTTCTAACAATTTTCAAAATCCTCCGTCTGACATTTTTACACTAATATTCTAACACTGGAATAAAATAATTTTTATGTAAAACTATCTCTTTTTATTGAGGATGGTAATGAAAATTTGGATTCTGTTCGTAATCAATTTTATCCCAGGCCTTTTTTAATTTGTTATCGATCTGTGCTTCATTTTCATGTGTAAGCTTAGTTTTACGATCAACCATGAATGGTTCGCCAAAACAAACTTCCAAAGGTTGCCGTTTTAGCAATCCGGTAAACGTGAGGGGACCTTGATAAACGACGGGGACTATGGGCTTACTCGACAGCTTGGCAATAGCAATAGTGCCACCTTTCATTTCAGCTGAATGTCTGGTACCCGAGGGGAAAATAATTAGTGAATAGTTCCCATTTTTCAAACCTTTAATTGGTGTTTTTAAAGCTGAAGGTCCAGGATGTTTCCGATCAACAGGAAAAGCATGTGCGTGCTTTAAGATAAAGCGCAATATGGGATTTTTGAATAATTCTATCTTAGCCATAAACATAAATTCTTTGGGACTAGCGGCAAGTGCAAACAATATTGGTTCCCACCATGTTCTGTGCGGTGCTGCTAAAATATAGTTGCCTTCTGGAATTCTTTCTTTATGATTAACGTGTAGATGTCCGTTTAATAGCCAAACTATAAAGCGAGCTACGGGACGAATAAAATGATAAAACATAATTTCCTCCAATTGATGTAGAATATTATAACAAAGCTGAGGAAGAGGACAAATTTTTATGGCAAAATTATTGAAAAATGAACGCATTGATTATATGTATAGTGATGATTTACGAATTATTCAAAATAAGACCTCTTTTAGTTTCTCTCTAGATACGCTGTTATTAGCGGCAACCGCAAAAAATGCTATCAAAGACAGTTCTAAAGTAGCTGATTTATGTGCCGGTAATTGTGCAGCCACAATGTATATGGCTTATTTTAATCGTGCCAAATATGATGCAATTGAAATTCAAAAAGAAGTGGCGTCACAGGCCAGACGATCTATTGCATTAAACCATATGGAAAATAGGATTCAAGTTTTTCAAAAAAATGTTAAGGCTGCCCCCAAATTTTTAAGAAAAGATTCTTATGATGTTATTGTCGTAAACCCACCGTATTTTAAAGTGGCGCCAAACCATAAAGTTAATCCCGATCCAGCAAAAGCCATTGCTAGACACGAGATCTTAATTAATCTTGAAGAAATAATTGCTGTGGCGAGCGGCCTGCTTAAGATGAAGGGAAAAATGTTTATGGTTCATAGGCCTGAGCGGTTAAACGAAATTGCTTATTTTTGTCTTCAGCATGATTTGAGTATAAAAGTGATCCAGCCATACGTTTCTCACCGTGGAGAAGACTGCAATTTGATAATTATTGAAGCAGTTAAGCATACTGGTAGCGACGGATTAGTGTTAAAAGATGCAATTGAGGTACACGATCAAAAAGGCAATTATCTTCCTGCTATTCAGTGTATCATTCGTGAGACTGTACAAGAAAAGGCTAAAAGGGAAAAAATTAAAAAATACTTTTTTTATGTTTTGTTGTGTAGTGATGGCAGCTTTTATGGGGGCTTTACAGATGATTTACTAAAAAGATTAGAGGCACATAACAGCGGTAAGGGTGCTAAATATACTAAATCACGCAGACCAGTAAAGTTAATTTATCATGAAGAATTTCAGGATAAAAATTTGGCACTTAAAAGAGAATACTGGTTTAAACACCATAACAGATTATGGAAAGAAAAGTTTTTAAAAGAGCATAAAGTTGACTTTTAGCCTTGCATCTTCAGCAATAATCTAGTATTATTTTAACGTATGCGTTTTAGCATATATGTAGAAAACATCAAGGGCGATCAGTATTTTGGTGCCACACAATGGTGAAATACTGAAATGACCGCTTGAGAGGATTAAAACCGTAGGAGGAATTTAATATGTCAGTAGTTTCAATGAAACAATTGCTTGAAGCTGGTGTCCATTTTGGTCACCAAACCAGAAGATGGGATCCTAAGATGGCTCCGTATATCTTCACCCAAAGAAATGGTATTTACATCATTGATTTGCAAAAAACCATCAAAATGTTGGATGATGCTTATGCCTTTGTTAGAGCCGTTGCTCAAAATGGCGGAGTTATTCTTTTTGTTGGTACTAAGAAGCAAGCACAAGATTCAATTGCTGAGGAAGCTACTCGTGCTGGTCAATACTACGTTAACCAACGTTGGTTAGGTGGTACCTTGACTAACTGGAAGACTATCCAAAGCCGAGTACAAAGATTAAAAGATTTGAAGAAGATGTCAGAAGATGGCACATTTGATGTGTTGCCAAAGAAGGAAGCTTCTCTTTTGACTAAAGAAAAGGATAAATTGGAAAGATTCTTAGGTGGTATTGAAGATATGCCTAGAATTCCTGACGTTTTATTCGTAGTTGATCCTAAGAAAGAAAAGATTGCTGTTCACGAAGCTAACATTCTTGGTATCCCTGTTGTTGCTATGGTTGACACTAACACTGATCCAGATCCAGTTGATGTAGTCATACCGGCAAATGATGACGCTATCCGTGCAATTCGTTTAATTACTGGTGCCATGGCTGACGCTGTTATTGAAGGTAAACAAGGTCAAGATGACGATAATGCCGAAGCTGAAATGGCTAAGGGTGCAGAAGAAAAGCATGCTGATACTGAAAATGATGCAGAAAAAGCAGTAGAAGCTGAAGAAACTTCTGACTCAGATGAAGACTAGTTTTTAATTATTAATAAGTTTTTATTTGGAAGGGAAAATAATGGCAAATATTACTGCTAAACAAGTAAAAGAACTACGTGACCGCACCGGTGCTGGCATGATGGATTCCAAGAAGGCTTTGGTTAAAGCTGATGGTGATATTGAAAAAGCAATTGACATTTTAAGAGAAAATGGCGTTGCTAAAGCTGCGAAGAAGAGTGGTCGTATCGCAGCTGAAGGCCTGGCTGAATATGCTTTTGATGGCAACGATGCAGTTGTGGTTGAAGTCAACTCAGAAACTGACTTCGTTTCATCTAATGACAAATTCATTAAATTGGTAGATGATGTTACCAAAGCTATTTTGGCAGCGAAACCAGCAAACGTTGACGAAGCATTGAAAGCTCCGTTGGCTGATTCAACAATTGGTGATGCTATCACTAATTTAACAGCAGTTATTGGTGAAAAAATCACTTTAAGAAGATTTGATTTAATTACTAAAAATGATGACGAAGTCTTTGGTGCATACAAGCATAATGGTGGTGCAATTGTTGCGGTTGTTACCTTAAAAGGAAACAGTGAAGAAGCAGCTAAGAACATTGCCATGCACGTTGCCGCAATTAATCCAGAATACTTGAACAAAGATTCTGTACCAAAGGCTGACTTTGATCGTCAAAAAGAAGTTTTCACTAAGGAAACTGAAAATGAAGGCAAACCTGCTAAGATTATTCCTAAGATTGTTGAAGGTAGAGTAAACAAGTATCTTAGTGAAATTTGTTTAGTAGACCAACCTTATGTTAAAGATGGCGACATGACTGTAGCAGAATATGCTAAATCAGAAGGCTGCGAAGTTGTCGGCTACAAGCGCTACGAAGTTGGCGAAGGTATTGAAAAGAAACAAGAAGACTTTGCTGCTGAAGTAAAAGAACAAATGAAATAGATATTTTTGATAAAATTATCTGATGAAAAGCTCTCATCTCTATTGATGAGGGCTTTTTGTATTCAGTTGAACGCTCATTTTAAGGTAACAAAAATCTTAATCAAGCCTAAATGATAAGAAAAAACAAGATAACGTATAAAATAAACAGCTATCTCAACAAAAAAACTTAAATTTTCTTTTATTTTTAAAAGCAATTTACATTTATTGCGGAATTTCTTTTAGAATTAGTGCAGTATTTATTAAAGGACAAAATTTTGTTTATAACTAGATTTATTTAAAACGAGGTGATATTTATGGGTTTCTGGGTTATGATTCTTTCACTAATTTTCGGAGCAATACTAATATACCTTAGCTTTGCTGGTCGGCTTTCTAAAACAACAAAATATATTGCTTTTTTAGCAGGATTTTTACTGTTAGCTGGAGCCATTTTTATAGCTACACCAGACGGAGCGGACTTTATAATGAAAATCACATAGGAAAGTGAAATGTATTTAAGTGCTAGAGCTTTTATAAAAATTGGCACTGTATCTTGTTGCACTGGCAGCAAGATACTTTTTTTATAAAAATTGTGACTTTTATCACTTATGATCTTGACGATGAAGTTACTTCATCAATTAAAATAAATTTGTAAAAGATATTTAATAAGGAGATTTAAAGATGACTAAGAAATCATTTGTAGGTAAAGGCCAGGGATTTAAGAGTCAGATAGTTTTAAAAGGAGAATTTGCTGACAATAAATTAAGTGAAATACAGTTAATTTCAAGTAATGAAAGCCAAGATATCGGCGAAAAGGCTTTACCCAAATTAATTACTGCAGCTAATAAAAATAAGAGTTTTCAAGTAGATGCTGTTTCTGGTGCTTCCAGAACCTCTAAGGGTTTTAATGATGCGCTAAAAGAAATTGAGAATCAGCTTAATGGTGTAGAAGCCGAAACAGAAACTACTGTAAAAGATGGTAATTATACAGTTGAAGTAAAGTCTTTTAAAGAAAACCAGGGACTGCCTGGTACTGGCAGGGCTTTGATGAATGTCACATTTAAAGATAATAAAATAACAAATATTGTTGTGCCAGAATATACTGATACGCCAGTAATTGGCGGAATGGCATTTGATTTGTTAAAAAATAAAATAATAGAAAATCAGTCTACTGCTGTTGATGTGATCACTAGTGCAACAGTTTCTTCAAATGCATACCTTTCTGGTGTTGCAAAAGCAATTTCAAAAGCAGAGGGTAACCCACAATCTTTTGCAAATCGCAAAATTCACAAACCTGCTCCTAAGCATAAGGAAATACATACAGATGTTATAGCTATTGGAGCAGGTTTAACTGGGTTTAGTGCTGCAATTGAAGCAGCAGACGAAGGTGCTAAAGTAATCCTTCTAGAAGCAGGACAAACTTATAGCAGTTCTACTACCCGTGCACAAGGATTTGTCATGGGTGCTGATACGGATGAACAAAAGAGAAGGGGGATTAAGGACTCAGCCGATGACTTTTATAATGATTTAATGACTGTTTATGGTGATGAGCCAAATATTGAACCCAAATTGTTACGCAAGCTAGCTAATGAGTCTGCAGATTATATTTCATTTTTAGAAAATCAGGGAATAAAATGGGATAAAGTGGTTAATATAGCTCCTAAAAAGCCAAGATTAACAAAACGCGCTCACACTATTAAAGGTATGGGAACCACTTTAATTCATGCTCTGGTTGATTCAGCCAAAGCAAAAGGTGTAGATCTGCGATTGGGAATAAAAGTAGATGAGCTAATCGTGGAAGATGGAAAAGTTAAAGGTGTTAAAGCAACTACTGTAGATGGTGATAAACTGTCGATCTATGCGTCAGCGGTAATAGTTGGAACAGGTTCTTATACCGCAAATATGGCAAAAATTAAGGAACTTAATCCTAAAATGACCAATATAGAGGTAATAGTTGGCAATGGCGATGGATCAGCTTTGAACTTTTTCAAGCAGGTTAATGCCAAAATAATAAATGTTCCTTATTTGCAATTTATGTATTACTTTTACGGTGTCTCTTTTGGCGATAAATTCCCAGAGGCGATTCCTGAATCTCCTACTTTACCAAACTATGATGTCTTATGTGTTGATGGTGGCGGTCACAGACTGGTTTCTGAAGATGATTTCACATTTGAGTTTACTAAAAGATGCTGGCGTAATGGTTATGATGAAGGCTATGCCGTTTATGGGCAGAAGACGGCAGAAAAGTACCCAGTTATGACGGAATTGGGCCTAACCAAAAAGACAATTCATGGTAAAAACTTTGGTTATAAAGAAGATAATCTTGAAAAATTGGCAAAGGATGTTGGAATTAATCCTGATAACCTCAAAGAAACAGTTTCGCGGTACAATATACTCTGTGAAAAAGGAAAAGATGAGGACTTCCACAAAAACAGTAAAAATATGATCAAAATAACTGCGCCATTTTACATTTTAAGAATGCCACAAATTTGTACTGATGGTTATACTGGAGCAAAAATTAATGAAAACGGTCAGGTTCTTGACAGTACTGAAAAGCCCGTTCCAGGATTATACGCAGCCGGTTCATGTGCTGACAGTGGAGTAATGGGAATCGATTACTTTGGAGATGGTATGTCATTACTAAATTGTGGAGTATTTGGACGCGCTGCAGCTAAAGATGCAGTTTCTAAATTGAATGAAAACTAGTTAAAAAAATTTAAAAGACTTTGACAAAATATATTAAAGTCTTTTTTTCTGCTTTAATATAGCTATAAGCATGCAAAGGAAGTAGAAAAATGATAGATCATAAAGCGTATCCCTATGTTTATACTTCTTCACAGTTGGGAAAGTATTTTGGAATTTCCATTAAAGGCATAGAATATTATGAGAGAAAAAAATTAATCAACCCTAAAAGAGTAGGCAATAATAAACAGAGACAGTTTAATTTAAATGATACATATCGAATTTTCATGGCTAGGTATCTTAGTCAGTCGGGTTTAACTCTTAATGACACACTGGATGTCTTAAATGCTCCCAAAGAACATATTGCTTTAGAGTTTTTAATAAAAAATTTGCATGATTCTGAAAAAGAATTTGACCGTATTAAAGCCTCCATAGAAGTAATGACTCATAACATAAAACTTTTACAAAAAGTTTTAAACTATCAGCGTTTTTTTGAAATAACAAAATCACCAACATTAAAAACATTGTTTTTACGAGAAATGGACGGTCCTCATAAAAGTAATCAAGAACAAACAGATGAATATCGCACTTGGAATGAGTTAATGCCGATAACGAATGGCTCAATCCGTTATAGAAAAAAGGATATTTTGAATAAAACATCAAAAATTGAACCAGAAATTGAAATGATTATCAGCGAAAAATATTTCAAAGCTTTTGGTTTAAAAAATAGTAATCGTGTTAATACTATCCCTTCCAAAACTTGCTTGCATACAGTTGTAGTGGGTAATGCTCAAAATATTGATAATAAGGGGTGGTTAAATTCTATAAGATCTTATTTAAAAGAAAATAATTATCTTTTAAATGGTGATATCATAACTTCCTTACTTTTAGTCTTAGATAATTCGCAAAAGCATATCAGATATGATGAGGCCTGGATACCAATAAAAAGTAAGTGGTGAAAATAGTAACATAGGAGGAAATTTATGAAGTTTTGGATTATGGTTTTAGGTCTTGCCTTTGGAGCAATATTAATTTATCTTAGCTTTGCTGGTCGGTTTTCTAAAACAACAAAATATATTGCTTTTTTGGTCGGTTTCTTATTAATAGCTGGAGCTATTTTCTTGTCTACTCCAGACGGAGCCGAATTTGTAATGAAAATCACTTGATTTATCATGAAATCGCTTGCAAAAGATTAGCATTCCGTGTATACTTTAAAACTGCACTGTTAATTTACAGCGCAGTATTTTAGTTTTTAATGGAGGCGTGAAAATGGAATTTACTGAGCAAGATTTTGAAAATCGTAAAAATTTTGTCAAAGGTATGTTTTCTTTGGGCGGATTAAGTGAATGCGGTAAATCTGCCGCTGGAATCTATTTTGACAGCATTGGTATTAAACGAATGAAGATTATTGCAATAGAAAAAGAAATGATGATAGAACGTAATTATCAGTTCACTGGACATCCATCAGAACAAGATTTTACCAATCTTTATGCCAAAGACACTGAACAAGTGTTTAAAGAGTTTTTATATCGTTTAATAGGTAAAATGCAAGAAGAAAATATTCATTATGCATCAATAGAAAGCCTCTACCGTTCGGAATTAGGTGTCTATCTTAAAAAAGAACTGGGTCCTAAAATGATGAACATTTACATTGAAGCGCCTCTTGAAGTTCGCTCACAAAGAGAATACCAAAAGCAAACAATTGATAACGGCAAAGATTTTACTTTTGACGAAATAGTAGAACGGACCAAAAATAAGGATCAGTTCAAAATCAAGCATGGGGCACTAAAAGTAAAGGACATAGCAGATATTATTGTTAACAATGATTCTTTTGTAGAAAATGAAAAGCAGTACTTAAATATTATGGCAGGCATTGCTTCTATAGTAAAAAAGTAAAAAAATAAAGCACTTTGACTCTTTTTAGTGTCAAGGTGCTTTTTGGTTAGAAATATTTATTATTTTAGACTAAACCCGCTTAAGAACTTTTTTGCTTTTGACCACCAAATATGAAGAAAATATGCTGAAGTGAAGGATAATGTCCATGTCAGTACCCACATGCCAAAAAAGGTTAGAAATGGATGGTAAACGGCATGATAACTCATATTTAGTCCACGCCACAGCAGTTGATCCCAAAACACATTTGATAAATATGCTCTATAGGCATAGGTTGCTAAAAAGTGAAAAATTTTTAAACATTTCTCCGATTTGTGCCTGATATTAAATAGACATAGTGCAGCTACCAAAGCAATTACAGCCAAGCAATAAAATGTCATTGATGGTTTATAATAAGGCGCATTTGCAAAAAGAACCGGATGGCCAAAGCCATGTAATTCAAAATTAGTCCAGAAAAAGCATGCAGCAAAAACAACTAAAATTAGCCACCAAAACTTATATAAAAATGTGTTAACGTAATCCCTAAATTGCCACGCCAATACACCAAAAACACCGTAAATCGCAAACGAAATGAAAATACGATCCAGCAGATACCAGCTTTTTTCGTGTGGCCCATGAAAAACGTAAAAGTCATAAAACCACAGCCAGAAAAAATACAAAACAAACGTAATACCGGCAACTGATAAACCCCGTTTTACGTTGTTAGTAACATAACGACTGATTCCCCAGAAAATTGGCATCAAAATTATAAATTGTAACATCATGGTGTTATACCATAGATGAGGAGCAGCGTTACCGTTGACAAATTGCCAGCAAAATGTACCAAAATTATTGAACTTTCTTATTTGCTGAAGCCAGGGCATTCCCAACAAGTAGATCAAAGTCCACCAGATTGTAGGAACAAACAAATTTGACCAGTTTGCTCGTAAATGTTTTTGGTATGAAAAATTGCCTGCTATATCGTTAGTACGAATAGTTGTATACAAAATGCCAAAGATAAATGCTGGAGCAGTGTACTTAACCAAATTATACATAACGCCAAAAATATCTTGCGTATTATATGGTTGTCCCACTCCCATAATTAAGGACATTATTGGTTGAGACATAACGGCGCTGCAAGCAAAAACCTTCAGGTAATCACCTATGTCAGCTATTTCGTATGCCGGATAATGATATTTATCCATTTTATTTAAGACCTTTCTTAGTAGATTTGTGAGATCCCTAAGAAGTTAAATTCAATATATGCGCTTTTTTAAAAAAATGCAAGCTCATTTTCTGTAATTTAATATGATTGTGCTTCTACCAATACATTGGCAATTTCATTACTGAACAATCTTTGCGTGTCAGTTAATGTCTGATGTGGCGTGTTTAAATAAATTATGCGATGAGGAGGTTTAGGAATAATTCTGGCAATATCAATTGCATTAGAATTTTTAAAGTATTCTCCCCAAGTTACTGAAGGAATAAAACCTATTCCTAATCCAGCAATGATCATTTCTCTAACAGTCGCCGGTTCATCTGACTGGTATTTAAAATTCAATTTTAAATCATTACTGAGCATAAATTTATTGATAGTTTGCTGTAATTCTGTTTCGTCATTTTCACCTACAAAAGTAAAATTTTCTAGTTCAGTGATATTAAACATATTCTTTTTTCGCATAAAGTTTCTTTTCCAGCCAATTACAATTTCTTCTCTTAAAAGTGGAATTGTCGTAAAATCGGTGATCTTATTTGAAGAAATAATAAAATCGAATTGCTTGAGATCCTTGGCAAAGGTTGTCCTTTGATGAATGTTCAAACTGACATTGGGCAGTAATTTTTGCATTTTTAAAGCAATAATTGGAATTAAGGGAGAACCTACGGTAAAAAGTACGTTAATTTCACTGGTTTTGTTTATAGAATTAACCCTAACAGCGTTTATGCCACGATTCAATAAATTAAGGCTGTCAGAAACATACGTGTAAAAAACTTTTCCTTGTTGATTCAATTTAATAGTTCTTCCTTGACGATCAAACAACTTAACCCCAATTTCTTCTTCAAGTTGTTTAATCGTTTTACTAATTGCCGATTCACTTACAAACGCCCTTTTAGCAGCTTCAGTAACTGATCCAAGGCTTGCAACACTGACAAAATACTTCAGACTTGTTAAGTTCATTTTTTACCTTCATTAATAACTTTTTAGTTAACTATTATTCCTATTTTCTATTATAAATGGTTATTAAATGGGATTAAACTAATATTGTGAGATCCAAAGAGGTGATAACGTGAAGTGTTTGTGGTTGTTTCCTGGGCAGGGAGGTCAAAACCCAGGTATGTTAAAAGATATAGACCCAGATTTGAAATTAAAAGTTGAAAATTGGACGGGAGTGAAGTTAACAGACAGTTTAGAAGGCTACCAAGATTCACAACAGATACAGCTAAGTATATTGCTTTTGCAAGTTAGCGAGGTTGATCAACTTAAAAAAATGGGTTGGCAACCAGATCTTGTTGCGGGTCATTCTCTCGGAGTTTTTGGCGCTGCTTATGCCGCAAATGTAATTACTAAAGAGGATGTTTTTAAATTAGTTAGTTTAAGGGCAAAATTAATGCAGTCTTCTTATCCAGAAGGCTATGGTATGGGAGTAATAGTAGGTTTATCTCGGCAAGAAGTTGCTGAAATGGTTAAAACTATACATACCTCAGAAAATCCGGTATATTTGTCTAATCAAAATTCGGAATTGCAAAACACATTGTCAGGCAAGCTTTCTGCTATTAAGCAGGTACTAAATCTTGCTACTAAAAGTGGTGCGACAAAGGCTAAATTGTTGCGCGTTCCCAACCCATCACATTCGCCTTTAATGGCAAAAGTAGCAAATAAATTGAGTCAGGAAATAACAAAGCTGAACTTGCAGGATCCTGATTGTATTTATCTAGCAAATAATAATGGTCATCCTGTGAAAAAAGCTGAAGAAGTTAAATATGATTTAGCAAATAATTTAATCCATCCAGTTTTTTGGGAAACAATGATCGATGTGGCGCTTGAGTATAATCCTCAAATTAGTATTGAGTTCTCTCCCGGGAACGCGTTTACCAAATTATTAAAAATGAAAACAGATCAAATAGCTAATATTGTTTTAAGTGAAATGTCAGTGTCAGATGCCGACTTTTTACTAAATAAATGGAAAGGATAATAAAATGAGTGAAAGAAATTGGCATTCTCATCGAGATGCAAAGCTTGCTCGGCTAAATAGTGCAAGTAAGCTTCTGGATGGTAAATTTGCTCAAACGGAAGATGTTGTTAAGGTTCTTGAGACTTTAATTAAGCCTCAGGATAAAGTGGTTTTAGAAGGTGATAACCAGAAACAGGCTTCCTTCTTGTCTGAAGCCCTAGCTAAAGTAGATGTGGAAAAAGTTCATGATTTGCATATGATTATGTCCAGCATTTCCAGGCCGGAACATCTTGATATTTTTGATTTAGGTATTGCTACTAAAATGGACTTTTCATATGCTGGCCCACAAAGTACGCGAGTATCACAGATGATTGCCGATGGGACCATGAAAGTAGGTGACATTCATACTTATCTAGAGCTTTTTGGGCGTTTGTTCATTGATTTAATTCCAAATGTTGTTTTAGTAGCAGCGGACAAAGTTGACCATGAAGGTAATTTATACACCGGCTTTAACACTGAAGAAACACCTACAATAGTTGAAGCAGCAGCTTTTCACGATGGAATTGTCATTGTGCAGGCAAATGAAATTGTTGACAAGGTTCCTCGGGTAGATATTCCGGCTGATTGGGTAGATGTAGTCATTCCTGCTGATAAACCTTATCAACTTGAACCCTTGTTTACGCGTGACCCCCAAGCAATTAGTGAATTGCAAATTTTGATGGGAATGATGGCAATTCGCGGAATTTATGAAAAACATAATGTTCAAACTCTTAACCATGGTGTCGGCTTTAATACTTCTGCCATTGAGCTTTTACTGCCAACATATGGCGAGCAGTTAGGTCTTAAAGGTAAAATTTGTCGCAACTGGGAATTGAACCCGACTCCAACTTTAATTCCTGCAATTGAAAGTGGCTGGGTCGATTCGATCCATTCATTCGGCGGAGAAGTTGGTATGGAAAAATATATTGCTGCTCGTCCTGACATTTTCTTTGTGGGTAAAGACGGCACTATGCGTTCTAACCGTGCTCTTGGGCAGGTAGCTGGTCAATATGCCTGCGATATGTTTGTTGGCTCAACTTTGCAAATTGATCAGTGGGGCAACTCTTCTACTGTTACTCATGGTCGTTTATCAGGCTTTGGTGGTGCTCCTAACATGGGCTCAAATCCAACAGGGAGACGGCATTCGACTGCAGCCTGGCAAAGCTTAAAGCCGGCCGATAATCCGTTAGCAAAAGGTCAAAAATTAGTGGTACAAATGGTTGAAACCTTTGGTTCAAATAAAAAACCAGTTTTTGTCGATCATTTGGACGCAGAGGAAGTTAGAAAAGAAGCAAAACTAGCTAATGTGCCAATCATGATTTACACAGAAGATACCACGCATATTGTGACTGAAGAAGGGATTGCATATCTTTATAAAACAGATAGTATGCAAGAGCGTAAAGCTGCTATTGAAGCAATTGCCGGTGTCACTCCTATTGGGCTTCGTTCTGATTCTGCAGAGGTTAAGAAATTGCGCGCCCAAGGGATTGTTGCTTTTCCTGAAGACTTAGGAGTTCGCAGACAAGATGCTAAACGCTCATTACTAGCTGCTCAAACAATGGATGATCTGGTCGAATGGTCACACGGTTTATACAATCCACCGGCTAAGTTCAGATCATGGTCATAATGGAGGTCAATAAAATGGAGAAACTTAATTTTACTTATCAAAATTCAGAAACTGTAAAAAAATTTGTTCATGTTGGTGTAGTGGCTTCCGGAGACTTGGAAATCTTACTTTATCCGGCTGAGAAGACAACGGTAGACATCGTAACTGGTAGTGATGGGTTCAAAGAAGTTTGGCATAATGTTCTTGATCGCTTTTTTACTCGTTATCCTTTAAAGGGTAAATTTGTTATTCATGATTTTGGAGCGACCCCAGGCGTGGTTAATCTTCGCCTCACTCAAGCAATGGAGGCATTAAACGATGAAAAATAGTTTTGTAGAATTGAATGGACGTCAACGTGCTTTTAGTTTACTTGATGAAAATTCAGGCCGCGAAATTGTTGGCCCTGAATTTGATTTCATTTCACCACATTTGGAACCACAAAACATTGTTCCTGAAAGTGATGATGGTGTGATTGTCGTCAAAGGTAAATTAAACAAAAAGGATGCCGTTATAATCTCAATTGAAGGAAGCTTTCAAGGAGGCGGAATTGGTGAGGTTTCTGGTGCAAAAATTGTAGCTGCCTTAGAAAAAACGCTTGAGGATAATAAAAAAGGTGAAAAAGAGTATCCAATTATTATCCTTGATACTGGTGGCGTACGTTTGCAGGAAGCTAATTACGGGTTGTTGTCAATTTCAGAAATACAAAATGCAGTTATTGCTCTCAAGAAATATGTGCCGGTAATAGGTGTTGTACCTGGAAGAGTAGGTAGTTTTGGCGGCATGTCTATTACAAGTGCAATTCTCTCATACCTTATTACAACTCCAAAAGCCAGGATTGCGCTGAATGGCCCAGAAGTTATAGAGCAAGAAGCTGGTGTTAGAGAATTTGATTCAAGTGATAAGAATTTAATATGGGACACTTTAGGCACACGTCAAAGGGTTAAAACTGGCATTGCTGATGAAGTCGTTACAGATGATGTTGCAGCCATTAAAGAAGCTATTTCAGATGCAATTATGGAAAATAAGGATGCACATAGAACTGAGCAAGCTGATTTTTATCTTTCTTTAATAGATAAAATTGATTTTACTCAACCCCTAGATACCAAGGAGTATAGTAATTTATTTGCGGCAAACAATCCAGTAGAGCATGAAGTTCAAGAAGCTCATGCAAGTAAACAACCAAAAACAAAATCACGTGGTCGACTCTGGTTTGAAAAACTGACAGGAATTGAAAATGCTGAATCTAATTACTCTACGGTTCTTCATGCTGCAAAAGATGGGAAAGAATATATTGCTATTGTTCCTGATGAGCATAATCGTTTTCCTCGAGTACGAGAAGGTGAAGTTGGCTTACAGGAAGGTTTCTTAGTAGCTAAAGTTGTTAACCAGATTGTTGCAGAAGATAAAGATAAGCAGACAAAGCGTCCGCTGGTTTTAGTGGTGGATGTACCAAGTCAGGCTTATGGTTATAAAGAGGAATTAATTGGTATTCATATAAGTTTGGCATCTGCTGCTGCGGCTTACGCAAAAGCCCGTCAATCTGGGCATCCCGTAATTGCCTTTATTCCTGGTGATGCTGTTTCAGGTGGATTTTTGGCCCACGGATTGCAATCAAATCGCATTATTGCTTTAACAGACGATTCAATCACAATCCAGGCTATGTCTAAAGCTTCTGCCGCTCGAATTACTGAGCGTACAATTGCGGAACTTGAAGAGGCTACTAAGCACGTTCCAGCAATGGCCTATGATATTCATAATTATGAAAAACTTGGTGCTTTATACAAGTTAGTGCCTGACGTTTCTTCATGGGATGCTAATGTGGAAGCGACTCAAAAGATTGAAACAATTATTGATGAAGCAATTGCAAGCACAAAGAATCAACCAACTGATTTAAGTTTTAGATACGAGACACCAATTGCTGTTGAAAGTGGACGAAAAGCGACAAACGAAATGCGCCGGATTGTGTTTGATCAATGGAAGAAATAAAACAAGTTTGGCCACATGACTTGCTAACATTCAATGACAACCATGATTTAATTTTAAAAGGGAATCCTTTACCTGACTGGGCAAAGGATTCTTTGTCTAAAGCAAAAATCGTTGTTGTCAGACGTGGGCTTGCAAAGCAGGGACTTATTCCTGTGGGTTTGAGAGGAAGTCGTAGGAGTCAGCGTTTAGCTGGATTTTTAGTGAAAAAGCGAGTAATAAGTCGTTATAGTCCAGCTTATTTTATAAAAAACAAATCATGGCAAAAATTAGCTCCTGAAAGGCGAAAGCTGCCTCAGTTTCAAGCTCTGGAAAAAATATATCCCATATTAAGTGAATATGTTTGGGGTATTGGAGGCTCCTTGGCTTATGAAATGGCAACAGGCATTGCTATGGTACAAAATAATTTAAATCATAGAAGTGATTTAGACATAATTTTAGTTGCAAAAAGAAAGATTAATATTGAACAGTCTAGAAAATTAATGACCATGCTAAACCAATATCAAGTTCATGCAGATGTTCAGGTAGTTAAAGGACAAAATGGGTTTGCGTTAGCAGAATACGCAGCAAACCGTAGTCCCAAAGTATTAGTCAAGACAACTGCTGGCCCAGTCCTTACGGCTGATCCATGGCATTTTTTAAAGGTAAACTAGATGAGCTATTATCAAACAAAAGACGGTGTAAATTTAAATTTTCATCTCTACGGCAAAGGTAAACCAATAGTGCTAATAACCGGTTTTGGAGGTTATCAAGAAATTTGGCTGAAACAAATCTCTTATATAGTGGATATGGGTTACCAGGTCTTAACTTATGATCATCGTAACATGGGTCAAAGTGAGCGGACGGCATGCGGTCATACTCTTAGGCGATTAACTACTGATCTAATTGAATTGTTGGATTTTCTTGCAATTAATCACGCTGCTTTTATTGGTCACTCAATGGGAGGCAGCGTTTTATTTGCTTTAATTGATAGCAAACCAAGCTTAATTGATTTAGCTTGTATTGTTGATCAGAGTCCATATATGCTAAACACGACAAATTGGCATTTTGGCTTTATGAATTTCACTGCTCAAAATTACAAAACTCAATGTCAAAAAGCCCCGAATACTCAGGAAACTTTACATGGACTTGATTCGGATGTAACTCATAGACTTAATTTAATTAAAAGAAAGTTCCCTTTTAATAGACAAAGCAATCTGGACCTTTTACAAGAGCATATTCAATATGATTGGCGCGATCTTATAAAATATACTGATCGTAAAATGGCTGTTTTTGCTTCCCGCCAAAGTCCATATTACAATGCAAAATTTGCCGAGTGGATGTGTCAAAATAATCTACACATTAAGTGCGCCATTTTGGATAACTGTGGACATGATATAATGGCAGAAGTACCAAGCCAGTTCAACCAACTTTTACGCCATTTTCTATTAGCAAGCGGCTATTTACCTGGAGGGGGCAATTAAAATGTTTCGACACGAAATAGTCATTACACAAGGAATTTTACCGTTTAAAATCATTATTCATAACAAGTCTGTTATTCAAATCACTAAGCACTGGCATCAATCTCTCGAAATTGATTATACAGTACACGGTGATGGTGACTATTTTGTTTCAGGTCATAAAACTCATTTAAAAGATGGAGATTTCATAATTATAAATTCTGGAGAAGTTCATGGTGTTGAAAACATTGCTCCAGGTGACAAAAGAAGATCGCTCACTCTTTTAATTCCTGCAAAAACCATGAAAAAGATGGTGCCTAATATTGCTAATTACTATTTTGTTTCCCAACATACCGATCCTAAGAAAAATAAAATTATTAAAAAGGAGTTAGCGGCCATTTATTATTTGTGGACGAAGAAGGATAATCACTATGCTCAAATTGAAATTCTCGGGCACTTTTATTTACTATTTTCGCATCTTCTGCAAGATTTTTTAGTCCAAAAAAACGAAGTTTTAACATTTAATGAGGTTAAAAAACAGGATAAAGTTAAAGAAATTATTGCTTATCTTTCGCAAAATTTTACCGAAAATTTGACACTTAGCGATATAGCAAAACACTTTAATTTCTCTAAAAATTATCTTGATCGTCTTTTTGAAAAGGAAGTTCATACAAGTCTTATGCATTACCTCCAATTGATTAGATTACAATATGCTTATCAGGAAATTGCCAATACCAACTTACCCATTAATATTATTGCCGATCATTGTGGCTTTGCTAATGTTAAGAGCCTACAAAAGCTATTTAAAAAAATATACCAAGTTTCTCCTAAACAATATCGTGAACAATTAAAAAGTCAATAATTTGCCTATTATAAGTTAATTTTTTAACTTTGTAAAGCACATTTTCCCTATACTTAGTGTGTAGTTAATGCAAGCGATTACATATTAAGGAGGAGCTATGACTATTAAAATTGATAAAAATAAGCCGCTTTTAAAAATAGGTATTTTAGCTATTTCAACCTTATTGACAGCTGCCAGTGCAGTTTCTGGTACTATGCCAATGATGGAAAAGCAGTTTTCAGGTGAAGGATCAGCAAATGTGAAGGCTTTACTGACTATACCATCAATCGGAATGGTAATTTTTGTGCTGTTGTCATCTATTTTTATTAAATATTTAGGTAAGCGCAAAACCGTTTTGCTGGGGCTATTTTTAGGTTTAATTGGTGGAACCTTACCATTTTTTATAAATAATTTTCATGTAATTCAGGTATCGAGATTTGTTCTCGGAATGGGTAATGGACTTTATTCCACCTCAACTGCGAGTTTAATAGGTGATATTTGGGCAGGAGATGAACAAAGGACACTTCTGGGATACCAGTCGGCCATTCAAACATTTGGCCAAAGCCTAGCAGTTTTTGTTGCTGGACTATTACTGGGAATAAATTGGCATGCGGCATACTTAGTTTATTTGCTTTTTATCCCAATTATTATTCTTTTTGCCTTGGGATATACACAAAGTACTGAAAACCGAATACAAGCCGAACAAAAAGAAATTTTCAAAAATGCTAAAGCTGAAAAAAAGACCACAAATGTACCAGTTTTGGCTTTAATAGCTATTTTGATGTCTTTTGTTTATTTCAATGCCATTATGCCACAACAAACTGATGCGCCACTAGTAATCCAGCAATTAAATTTGAATCATCAGGAATTCTTTTCCACCTCTTTAGCTTTGGCTGGTCTTGTGGGAGCTGTTTTTACCGCTTTTTACGGCAAAATTTATAAAGTGCTGAAACATTATACTCCTGTATTTGCAATGGTCTTAGGTATTATCGGTTATTGGGGCATCATACATTCGCCTAACATGCTGGTATTTACCATTTCAATGATGATTATTTCGGCCACTAATATCATTTTTCCTTACATTTATGGCGCAGTAATGGAAGATGTGCCCGCAACTTCGAAAGACTTTTTCCTCTCTCTTGCTAAGGTATTTAATAATGGGGGAGCATTCCTTTCCCCATATACAATGGCGCTGACAGCATCCATTTTAGGTGTTTCCGGCCCAATTGCTATTATTAAAATAGGAATGTGGTACCTGGTGTTCGTGGGAATAGTTTTTATAATACTAGCAGTTTTGCGCAATAAGTTAGCAAAAAGAAATTAAGGCAGGTATCACAAAATGAATATTAATATAATTTACCAAGAAGAAGTTACAGATAATGGCACTTTTGTCACTAGTGCTATGCTCAAGTCTGATACTGATTTAAAAAAACTAAAAAAGGACGTTTCTTTTACGGTAAATAATAAAGAAATTAATATTAGAAACGTTGAAGAAAAATCAAATAGCTTAATTTATTACTTTGAAGAAATGAGTGAATTGTCAGTTTTAAGCTTTGATGCCGAGAAATTTATTAATAATGTATCATTGCCTAATATTCTTGTTCAAGTTAAAAATCATTTACCACATATTGCAGCAGAATACCGCAAAGATCCCTTCTTAAAAGATTTTGCAGAAAAAATCATACAAACCGATAAAGTACAGTTGAGCTATTCAATTTATGCTTCTGGTAATAAAAATGTTCCCAGGCCTTTGGTATTATTTTTACATGGTTCAGGTGAACGCGGCTTTTATAATGGTATGCCACTTTTAGGAAATGATGTCCCCAAGACCTTATATAGATATGCTAAGGAAAAAGAGAATGCTGTAATTTTGGTTCCCCAAGCTACCTGGGCACCGACATTAAATGGTTGGTTTAGAAAAGAATTTCGCGCTGCTCTGTTTCAATTATTGAAACAGATAACAAAAGAATATAATATTGATTCAAAACGAATTTATCTAACAGGACTTTCAAATGGTGCCTCTACTACCTGGTTTTTGGGAGCTAATTATCCTGATTTGTTTGCAGCACTCGTTCCTTGTTCAGGTTATGTCTATGAAGATGGCAAAAAAGGTTATGGAGAACAAGGAAAGGGCAGATATATGTTGGCTACGAGTGAAGAAGGACAGTCCTTGGCGCAACTACCGATCTGGGCTTTTCATGCTGAAGATGATCCGGTAGTAGGGGTTTTAGGCACTAAAAAAGCTGAGGAGGCAATTAAAAACGCTGGGGGAAAGAAACTGAAGGTGACAATTTTCCCTAAAGGAAAAGTGAGACCAAATCCACATGCTAGCTGGGCATATGCATATAATAATCCTGAGCTTTTACCATGGCTTTTTAAGCAGCATAAATAAAAGCTGTTCTAAAATTGTAAATTTTGCTATAATGAACAACTTGTTGAAATAAAATTTAAACACCAAGTAATAAATTATATTTCAAATTTAAAACTGTTTTGGTGTAAAATTTTGAGTGCTGGATTGTGCTAGCTTTAAAGCCAAACGGTTTTATTGATTTTGTCATTATATGGAAGAGATTTATGAAAAATTATTTGAGCATTGATATTGGTGGAACTGAAATTAAATTTGCTAAATTAGATTCTGCTGGAAATATAATTGAAAAAGATAAAATTGCTACTGATCAAGATAAAGCAAAGTTTTTAGAAAATATTGACCAGATTGTTAACCGCTATATTTCAGATATCAAGGGCATCGGCTTTTGTGCTCCTGGTAAAATTGAAAATACTAAAATAAGATTTGGCGGGGCCTTACCATTTTTAGATGGCATTGACTTTGCCGAAATATATGGTAAAAAGTATCACATAGCGGTTGCTGTTATTAATGATGGTAAAGCCAGTGTTCTAGCTGAAAACTGGTTGGGGAGTCTAAAAGGTGAACAAAATTGTGCCGCTATTACTTTGGGAACAGGAGTTGGCGGTGGTATAATTATTGATGGTCACTTATTAAGAGGAACACATTATCAGGCTGGTGAATTAAGTTTTATGATTAATGATTTGTCTCACCCAGATAATATGCAGGGCTCTTTGGGTAACATTGGCTCTGCCGTCAATTTTATTAAAAAGATAAACCACAAACTTAATTATCCTAAAGAAAATGATGGACTTCATGCTTTTGAGGCAATTAAGGAGAAGTCACCTGACGCGGTAAATATCTTTCAGAACTATTGTCTTACAATAGCTGGTTTAATTCTCAATATCCAAACCGTAGTAGATGTTGAAAAAATTGCTATTGGTGGTGGTATCAGTGCCCAACCAATTTTAATAAGTGGTATTAACAAAGAATATGACAAATTGGTACAGGAAAAGAACCCTATTATAGGAAATACTTTAACTAAGCCTGCCATTGTTTCTGCTCATTTTAGGAACGATTCAAATTTGTATGGGTCACTTTATAATTTATTGCTGCAAATTAATAGGGAAAATAAATATTAATTATATTTTGAAAATCTCGAAGTAGATAACTTTGAGATTTTTTGCTTTTCCCGTTAATTTTTAGTTCAAAGAATTTTTTTAAGAAATCCCTCTCTTTTATTTCTAAGTCCACATTTGCGCTTTTTATATGGTAGAATAACTAAAGTTAATAGAGGAGGCTGTCATGACTAAAGTTAAGTATAAGCGTATAGTTTTAAAAATTTCTGGTGAAGCTCTTGCTGGTGCTGAAGGAACTGGAATAAATCCCACGGTCATTAGTCATTTAGCAAAAGAAATCAAATCAGTTCATGATCTCGGTGTTGATATTGGTATTGTCGTTGGTGGCGGTAACATGTGGCGAGGTGAAACTGGTGCAAAACTAGGAATGGAGCGTTCACAAGCTGATTATATGGGTATGCTTGCTACTATAATGAATGGTTTAGCTCTTCAAGATGGCTTGGAACATGTAGGCGTACCTACTAGATTACAAACATCGATTGAAATGAGACAAATAGCAGAACCATATATTAGAAGAAAAGCAATTCGTCATTTAGAAAAAGGGCGAGTAGTAATTATGGGTGGTGGCACTGGTAATCCTTACTTTTCGACTGATACCACTGCTGCACTAAGAGCCGCTGAAATAGGCGCGGATGTCATTCTGATGGCTAAAAATGGAGTTGACGGAGTTTACTCTGCTGATCCGAAAGTTGATCCCAATGCCAAAAAATATAGTGCACTTTCTCAGTTAGATCTTATTTCTAAAAACTTAAAAGTCATGGACAGAACGGCAAGTTCACTTTCAATGGACACGAACATCCCTCTTATTGTATTCAACGTTAATACTGAAGGTAATATTAAAAAAGTGGTTTTAGGTGAAAATATTGGAACAGTAATCGGAGGAGAAAATAATGAATAATGATGCTATTAAAAAAGCACAAGATAATATGAATAAATCAATTACCGTTTTTGAAAAAAACTTGGGCTCTATTCGTGCTGGTGTTGCTAATGCAGCTTTACTTGAAGGTGTAAAAGTTGATTATTATGGTGCCCCGACACCACTAACGCAAATGTCCAGTGTCACTATTCCGGAGCCGCGAGTATTATTAATCACGCCCTATGACAAAAGCAGTCTTGATAATATTGAACATGCTCTTTTGGCTTCAAACTTGGGCTTAACACCTGCAAATGATGGTAAGGTGATCCGTTTAGTGATTCCGCAACTTACTGGTGAAAGACGACAAGAAATTGCCAAAGAAGTCAACAAGATGGCTGAAGAGAGTAAGATTGCCATTAGGAATGTTCGTCGTGATGCTATGAACAGTCTGAAAAAACAACAGAAAGACGATGAAATCACGGAAGACGAACAACGCAATTTGGAAAAGAAAGTGCAGAAAGTTACGGATGATGCTACTAAAAGAATCGACAAAATTGCGGAAGAAAAGCGTAAGGAAATTACACAAGGCTAATTAAATGGCAAGTAAAAAAAATCAATTAAACCATTTAGCTATTATAATGGATGGTAATGGTCGTTGGGCAACTAGGCAAGGGAAACCACGAATTGCAGGCCATTACGAAGGCATGAATAATGTCGAAAGAATAACTTTGGCAGCAGATCAGCTTGGTATCAAAGTCTTATCACTATATGCATTTTCTACAGAAAATTGGGCCAGACCTAAGGAGGAAGTAGCATATCTGATGAACTTGCCAGTGCGTTTTTTTGATAAATTTATGCCTACACTGATGAAGGAAAATGTCAAAGTGAATATTATGGGCTACTTGGATGAGCTGCCGCCTAAGACTTATGATGTCGTCCAAAGAGCAATGGCGGAAACCGCCACAAATAGCGGCTTAATTTTGAACTTTGCTTTCAATTATGGCTCTAGAAGAGAGATTACGACTGCAGTAAAAGAACTTGCCACGCTCGTTGAAACAAATGCGATAACAAGCGAAGAAATTGATGAGAAAATGATTTCCCACAGATTGATGACTGCGAGTTTTGGCGAATATAGCGATCCTGATTTATTAATTAGAACATCTGGTGAACAAAGGATTTCTAATTTTATGCTTTGGCAGTTAGCTTATTCAGAACTTGCTTTTAGTGAGAAAAATTGGCCAGATTTTACTAAAACTGATTTAGAAAAATTTGTTAATGATTTTCAGAATCGTCATCGTCGTTTCGGCAAACTTGATGAATCGGATAGTTAGGTATTTATATGAAACAACGTATAATCACAGCAGTAATTGCTTTAATTTTATTTATTCCTATTGTAATTATGGGTGGGCTCTGGATGGAATGGCTCACCGTCATCTTTGCAGCCGTTGGTATTAGTGAATTCTTTTTAATGAAAAAGCAAATTCTGGTTTCAGTCAATTTTTTATTGGCGTTACTGGCTACAATCACTTGGGCTGTACCAGATAATTTTATCCAGTCAATGCCATTTCACTGGACGAAATATGGTATTTATTTTGCCCTTATCATGCTAATGCTTACCTGGACTGTTTTAACTAAAAATAAAACCACTTTTGACGATGTAGCCGTTTATACTTTAGGCTCATTATATGTCGGCACAGGCTTTCATTATATGGCAAGCGTCAGAAATGCAAGTAATGGTCTTGCACTTCTTTGCTACGTTTTTGTCGTTGTATGGCTTACTGACACAGGTGCATATATGATTGGCCGAAAAATTGGTAAACATAAGTTATGGCCTGTGATAAGTCCCAATAAAACATGGGAAGGATCAATTGGAGGCACAATTTGTGCAGTGATTTGTGCGGCAATTTATGTTTATTTTGTCAACTTAAATCATTCTCAAGTTGAAATGATTATTTTTGCCTTTGTGCTATCAATTGTTGGCCAAATGGGCGACCTAGTTGAATCAGCTTATAAGAGATATTACGGGGTTAAGGATTCTGGCAAAATACTACCTGGTCATGGCGGTATTTTAGATCGTTTTGACAGTATGCTCTTTGTTTTGCCTGTATTTGCTGCTCTAATGGGAATCATGCACTAGGAGAATTCTTGTGAAAGGTATACTAATCTTTTTAGTTGTATTTGGAATATTGGTTTTTGTCCATGAGTTTGGGCATTTTATTGTTGCTAAAAAATGCGGCATTTTAGTGCGTGAATTTTCAATTGGGATGGGACCTAAACTTTTCCAAGTACGACGCAATCCTACTACTTATACCATTAGATGGCTGCCTTTAGGTGGCTATGTGCGTTTGGCAAGTAAAGATGATGAAACTACGTTAGCTCCTGGTATGAGAGTAGTTTTACAACTTAATCAGCAAAATGAAGTAGTCAGGATTGATGCTTCTGAGTCGGATGTCCCGCTTGAAGGAATTCCATTGCAGATCACTAAGTTTGATCTAGTTGATAAACTCTTTATTTCAGGGTATGAAAACGGCGAAGAAGAAAAACTAGTAACATATCATGTTAATCATGATGCCACTATCATTGATCAATCAAATACTGAACTGATTATTGCTCCCCGTGACACGCAGTTTCAAGAAGCAAATGTCTGGCAAAAATTAGCTACTAACATTGCTGGCCCTTTGATGAATATTATTCTGGGTTTTGTTGTTTTTTTGATTTGGACCTTTACCGTTCCTGGACCAGCTACTACAGAAGTAGCAGAAGTGGCACCAAATTCGCCGGCTGCGCTTGCAAAACTTGAGCCTGGTTCAAAAATAACGGCTGTTAATGGTCATAAAATAACCTCTTTTGAACAAATATCTGAAGAAATTTATCAAAGCAAAGGCGAAAAAACTAATATTGCGGTGGTCAAAAATAATCACCAAAAAGTGATAAGTGTTCAACCACAAGTCGTTAAGGTGCAGGGGCAAAAAGTTTATCAGATTGGAATTAGAGCCAAAAGCGATGATAGTTTTAATGCTAAGTTTAAGCGGGGCTGGGATACAGCCGTTTCCACTACGGGGATGATTTTTAATGCAGTTGGTGGTTTATTCCGTCACTTCAGCTTAAATAAACTTTCCGGCCCAGTTGGGATTTATTCACAGACTTCACAGGTTTCTAAAATGGGCTTCACCTATATTTTAGCTTTTTTGGCAATGATTTCTATTAACCTAGGTATTGTTAACCTAATACCAATTCCTGGCTTAGATGGTGGTAAATTTTTATTAAACATTATTGAAATCATTCGTGGTAAACCAATTTCTGAAAATCATGAAGCTATAGTGGAATTAATCGGTTTCGGTTTACTGTTAGTTTTAATTATTGCTGTAACGGGCAATGATATCTACCGGTACTTTATTAAATAAAAAAATTAAATAAAAAACAATTTGGGAGAGAGAATTAATGCGTCAATCTAAATTATTTATGCCGACTTTAAAAGAGGCACCAGCTGATGCTGTTGCTGAAAGTCATAAATTAATGTTGCGAGGTGGATATGTTCGCCAAGTAACAGCTGGAGTTTATGCCTATTTGCCCTTAGGATATCGCGTCTTAAGTAAAGCCGAGAAAATAATGCGCGAAGAAATGGCAAAAATCAACGTGCCGGAAATGGCAATGCCAGATCTTTTGCCTGCGACTCTATGGGAAGAATCGGGTAGATGGCAAAAATATGGGCCTGAAATGTTTAAATTAAAGGACAGACATGGTCGCCAAAGTTTACTGGGACCGACTCATGAGGAAACTTTTACTGATATTGTCGCTAAAGATTTAAAGAGCTATAAACAAATGCCAATCGCTCTTTTCCAAATTCAATCAAAGTTTAGGGACGAAAACAGACCTCGTTTTGGTTTATTAAGGTCTCGTGAATTTATAATGCTTGATGCCTATAGCTTTGCTGCTACCAAAGAGCAACTTGATCAGCAGTTTGAGGATGAAAAGAAAGCTTTTACGGCCGCTTATCATCGGTGTGGTTTAAAGGTTACCCCAGTAATTGCTGATTCTGGTACTATGGGTGGCAAAAATTCGACAGAATTCCAAGCTCCTGCAGCAATTGGTGAAGATACTATTGCCACTAATGAAACAGGAACATACTCAGCTAACTTAGAAATGGCTTCAAGTGTCGATACTTTCAAGCCAGAAGAAGAACAATTAAAGCAAGTTGAAGAAGTTGCTACTCCAGGTAAAGAAACTATTTCTGATCTTGTTCAATTCCTGCAAGTGCCAGCTACACGGATAGTTAAAAGTATCCTTTACCTTGCTGATGAAAAAGCAAAGGTATTGGTTTTAATTCGTGGCGACAAACAGATCAACGAAGTAAAATTAAAGCACCTGTTAGATGTAAATTCACTTAGAGTAGCTACAGATGATGAACTAGAACAGATAACTGGTGTCACTAAGGGTAGCGTCGGACCAATTAATGCTGACTGGGCAGATCAAGTTGTTGCAGATAACACGGTAAAAAACTTGTATAATGTTGTTGTTGGTGCTAATAAAACTGGTTTTCAATTTAAAAATGTGAATTTAAAGCGTGATATTAATCCAGACAAGTTTGGAGATATTAGGGTAGCCAATGAAGGTGAACCGGATCCGGTTGATCATCTCCCTTTAAAATTCACTACTTCTATTGAAGTTGGTCATATTTTTAAACTGGGAACATATTATACCAAAACTATGGGTGCAGACTTTTTAGATCAGAATGGTAAAGACCAGCCCGTTATAATGGGTTCATACGGCATTGGTGTTACTAGAGTATTATCTGCGGTCATTGAACAACATTTAACCAAAAATGGTGTAGCCTGGCCCAAAGAAATCGCACCATTTAGTCTTCATATCGTTCAAATGAAAATGAAAGATAATGATCAATCTGCTCTGGCTCAAAAACTTGAAGAAAAATATAGTGCTAAGTATGATGTATTATATGATGATCGTAATGAGCGTGCTGGTGTGAAGTTTGCGGATGCTGACTTACTTGGCGCTCCGGTCAGGGTAACAGTCGGTAAAAAAGCAGCTGAAGGTGTAGTCGAAGTCAAAAGACCTGCTGACGAAAAAGCTACTGAAATGACACTGTCTGAATTAGATGATTTTGTTAATAAAGAGTTAGGATAATTTTCGTGACTGATAAAAATAAACTATTTTTAAGGTTATTGCAGCAAATAAAGTTTCCGCAAGAATTTGCAGATAATAAATTGTTGCAAAAAGGCGAAATTGAGAACGTGGATGTTTACGCTAGAGAACACAGGTGGGATATCCACGTTCTTTTTACTACACCGTTAAAATTTACAACTTTTGATGCACTAAATAAGGCAATAACCGCTAATTTTTCTTCTTTTGTAAATACTCGCTTGTATATTCGTTCTCTGGATGGAGCGGATGACTACTTAACCGATTATTGGCACTATGCTGTCCAGAATTCTCAGGCTTTGCAGCCGGTGGCTCGAGAATTTATTTCCAGCCATAAACCTAAAAAGGAAGATGGACGCTGGATTATTCCCGTAGATAATTTGGTTGTTGATGGGCTGCTTGAACAAAAGATGCTTGATGAGCTAGCTGAAGAAATGAGGAATTACGGTTTCTTTAATTTAAAGTTTGTAACTGAAATCGATGATGAAAATTCTCTCAATAATTTAGCCAGTCTGCAAGAATTGCAGCAGCAGCATGAGCAAAATATGCAGGAAGAATATGATGCTGCTCCAACACAAGAAAAAGTCAAAACTCCAAGTTATCCTACTAAAAAAAGTCGTTATGGCAACCGTAAGCTTGATGAAAATCTGCCTATAACACAAATTAAAGATGTTATCGATGGCAGCAGAAATGTTGTAATAGAGGGAAATATTTTTAATATTTCCAGCAGAGAATTAAAAACCGGTTCAATTATATTTACTGGTGAAATAACAGACTATACTGATTCTATCTCATTTAAGAAATTTGTTTCTGATAAAGATCAAATTCAAAGTATGAAAGACATAAAACCTGGAATCTGGGCAAAAATGCAGGGATCAGCTTCTCAGGACCAGTGGAGTCATGATACAGTTTTTAACATTTCCGCTTTGGAAATTATTGAGCATGTCGGTCGAACGGAAAAGTATCAAGGCGAAGAAAAAAGAGTAGAATTACATCTGCACACCAATATGAGTCAGCTTGATGCAACCAATACGGCAACAGACTTTGTCAAAGCCGCCAAAAAGTTTGGTCAAAAAGCAATCGCCATTACAGACCATGCCGATGTTCAAGCCTTTCCAGAAGCATATAATGCTGGTAAAAAGAATGGCGTCAAAATTATTTATGGTCTTGAAGCTAATATGATTGATGATCATGCTCTGCTTGTTCTTAATCCTGCATCAATGACTTATAAAGATCGTGAATTTGTCATTTTTGACGTTGAAACAACTGGTCTTTCTTCTGTTTACGATACTATTATTGAAATTGGCGCCGTTAAGATGAAAAATGGTGAAGTTCTAGAAAGATTCGATAAATTTATTAATCCCCACCATCCATTAAGCGAACAGACAATTAACTTAACTTCAATTACTGATGAAATGGTTGGGGCTGCTGATGACGAAGCTGTAGTAATTAAGCAATTTCAAGATTTTTATGGCGATCGACCACTTTGCGGTCATAATGTGCAATTTGACGTTGGATTTGTTAATGCTGCATTAAGACGGGCAGACCTCAGCGAAATAACTCAACCGGTAGTGGATACACTTGAAGTATCGCGCTTGCTTCACCCAGAACAATCAAGACATACGCTTGATTCACTGGCTAAAAAATATAATGTAGTCTTAGAGCATCATCATCGAGCTAATCAGGACGCTGAGGCTACGGGCTATTTAATGTTTAAGCTTCTGGAAGCTTTTACCAAAAAGTATCATGAAGATGATTTAGGTAAGATGAACGAATATGCTGCTCAAGGTCAAGTGTTTAAGAGAGCACGACCACAACACATGACTATCTTAGCTAAAAATCAGACGGGTCTTAAAAACATGTACAGGTTGGTTTCAATCGCAAGTACAAAAGATTTTTATCGGATACCAAGAACGCCAAAGTCTGATTTGGTGAAAAATCATGAAGGTTTGTTATACGGTTCAGGTTGTTCTGAGGGCGATGTTTTTGTCGCAATGATGCAGAAGGGATATGATGAGGCCCGTAAAAAAGCCCGCTTTTATGATTATCTCGAAATTCAACCTCCCGCAAATTATTCCATTATGATTGAAGATCATTTGATTGCCGATGAAGCCGAACTTGAAGAAATTCTGACTAACATTTATAAATTGGGTAAGGAATTGAATAAACCAGTGGTAGCTACTGGTGACGCGCATTACATTGAGGAACATGATGCTATTTACCGTACAATTTTAATTTCGGCACAACGCAGCAATCCTGATAGAAACAAAAAGCAGCCTGATATGCACTTTTACACCACTCAGGAAATGCTGGACGCATTTAGCTTTTTAGGTGAAGATGTTGCTAAGGAAATAGTCATAACCAACCCTAATAAAATAGCTGAATCAATTGAAGAAATTTCACCTATTAAAGATGGACTTTATCCTCCTCACATTGATAATGCAGATGAAGAAATGAAACGTTTGACTTATGACAAGGCTCATGAACTTTATGGAGATCCGTTACCTAAGATAGTTCAAGACAGACTTGACATGGAACTCAACTCGATCATTTCAAATGGTTATGCAGTTATTTACTTGATTTCACAAAGATTGGTGGCTAAATCTAATAAAGACGGCTACTTAGTTGGCTCTCGGGGCTCTGTGGGCTCCAGCCTTGTTGCTACAATGTCAGGAATCACTGAAGTCAATCCTCTGCCACCGCACTATCGTTGTCCAAAATGTAAATACTCGGAGTTCTTTGAAAATGGTGAATTTGGTTCAGGCTATGACTTGCCTGATAAAAAGTGTCCCAACTGTGGGGCAGAGTTAGTTAAAGACGGACAGGATATTCCATTTGCAACATTTTTAGGATTCCATGGTGACAAAGTTCCAGATATTGATTTGAATTTCTCTGGTGACTATCAACCAGTGGCTCATAACTTTATTCGGGTAATGTTTGGACCTGATAATTCATACCGTGCCGGTACAATTGCCACAGTGGCAGATAAAACAGCCTATGGTTATGCTAAGCATTATGATGAAGAAAAAGAATTGAATTTGCGCGGAGCAGAACTAGATCGTCTTGCAGCTGGAGTCAGCGGCGTTAAAAGGACAACAGGTCAGCACCCGGCAGGAATTGTTGTGGTTCCCGATGATATGGATATTTATGACTTTACTCCGGTACAATACCCAGCAGATGATGTTAATGCTGCCTGGTTAACGACGCATTTTGACTTTCATTCCATTCATGATAATATCTTGAAATTTGATATTTTAGGCCATGATGATCCAACGATGATTAGGATGTTGCAGGATCTTTCAGGCGTTGATCCGTTAACAATCCCACCTGATGATCCCGGAGTGATGTCACTATTTTCAAGTCCTAAAATATTAGGTGTGACCCCTGATCAAATTCAATCAGAAACAGGTACCCTAGGGGTACCGGAATTTGGTACTAAATTTGTTAGAGGGATGCTTGAAGAAACCAAGCCAACTACTTTTTCTGAGCTGTTGCAAATTTCAGGTTTGTCACATGGTACTGACGTTTGGCTAGGAAATGCCGAGGAATTGGTTAATAATGGTACGTGTAAGTTAAAAGATGTTATTGGCTGTCGTGACAATATCATGATGGACCTGATCCACTGGGGTGTTAAACCTGAAGTAGCCTTTTCTACAATGGAATCTGTGCGTCATGGCCGCGGAATTAGTGATGAAGACATGGCTGTTTTAAAGAAAAACGATAAGATACCTGACTGGTATATTCCGTCGTGTCTCAAAATTAAGTATATGTTTCCTAAGGCCCATGCTACCGCTTATATCCTAATGGCTCTTAGAATTGCCTGGTTCAAGGTTTATTATCCTGAAATTTACTATACCGCTTATTTTTCAGTCCGTGCCGACTTATTTGACTTGGTCGCTATGAGTCATGGTAAAAATACGGTCAAAAAGGCAATGGCCGATATTCAGAATCAGGGAAACGATGCATCGGCAAAGGACAAGAGTTTGTTAACTGTTCTTGAAATTGCTAATGAATGTTTAGAACGTGGAATTAAAATTAAAATGGTCGATATAAATAGGTCAGAAGCGACCAATTTTAAAATAATAGATAAGCATACTATTTTAGCACCGTTCAATGCTGTTCCTGGATTAGGAAACAATGCAGCTAAACAGATTGTGGCTGCTAGAACTGAGCAAGAGTTTTTATCCAAAGAAGATTTGGCTAATCGGGGCAAAGTATCGCAATCGATCATGGATTATTTGGAGGATAACGAAGTCTTAGCAGGTATGCCAGACCAAAATCAACTCTCACTCTTTTAAAATTTTGCAGTATTAATATAAATGTGTTATACTTCCTAAAGAAGTTCGAATAAATGATTCGGAGTGGGCAAATTTGCTCACTCTTTTTATTACGGAGGAAAGTACTTGGCGAAAGTTAAAGATTCTGTTATCGAAGAGATCAAACCAATTATTGCTGAACGAAACGATGAGTTTGTCGATATGGAATATGTTAAAGAAAAAGGTCAGAATTATTTAAGAATATACGTTGACCGTGAAAATGGTATTGATATGGATGAAATTGCGGGGTTAAGTGAACTATTATCTACGAAACTTGATCAGTTGCAACCTGATCCATTTCCTGATCCATATATTTTAGAAGTTTCTTCACCTGGTATCGAGAGACCATTAAAAAATGCTTCTGACTGGCAAAAGGCTTTAAATGACTATGTACATGTTAACCTTTATCAAAAAGTTGAAGGCGAAAAGGAATATGAGGGAACTTTAAAATCTTATGATGATAACGAAATCAAACTTGAAATAAGAGTAAAAACAAGGAAAAGGGTTTTATCACTTCCCCGTAAATTAATTGCAAATATTCGTTTTGCAATTGAGTTTTAGAAAGGTTGATTTAGAAATTATGTCTAAAGAAATGCTTGAAGCGTTTGCTACTTTGGAAAAAACTAAAGGTATAAAACAAGATGTAATTGTTGAAGCAATAAAAGCGGCATTAGTTGCAGCATATAAAAAGAATTATAACCAAGCAACAAATGTCATAGTTGAATTCGACGAACGCAGAGGGGACTTCAAATTAATGACTGAAAAAACTGTCGTTGAGGAAGTTCATGATGAACGCCTAGAAATCAGTTTAAAAAATGCTTTGACAATTAACCGGGCATATGAACTTGGTGATAAAATTCGTTTTGAGGTTGCTCCCAAGAACTTTGGTCGTATTGCTGCTCAAACTGCTAAACAGGTTATTATGCAACATTTACGCGAAGCTGAAAGAAACCATATTATTGATGAATATTCTCAATATGAAGATGAATTGATAACTGGCACAGTTGAAAGACGTGATAATCGCTTTGTTTATGTTAAAATTGGTAATGTTGAAGCAGTAATGCCTCGCAATGATCAAATGCCAGGTGAAACTTATAATCCACAAGATCAGATTCGCGTTTTAGTGACTCACGTTGGCTCGGATTCTAAGGGAGCCCAAATTACGGTTTCACGCACTGCCCCTGATATGGTAAAAAGGTTATTTGAACAGGAAGTACCTGAAATTTACGATGGAACTGTAGAAGTTGTTTCAATTGCACGTGAAGCAGGAGACAGAACCAAGATTGCCGTGAAATCGAATGATCCTAACATTGATCCGGTTGGTACTTGCGTTGGTCAAAGAGGTGCCAGAGTGCAAAATGTGGTCAACGAACTTGACGGTGAAAATATAGATGTAGTTAAATACGAAGAAGATCCATCAGATTATATAGCTAATGCTTTGAATCCTGCAGAAGTTATTGCCGTGCAATTTGGCGATGAAGACGATGAAAAAAGTGCTTTAGTAATAGTTCCTGATTACCAATTATCACTGGCAATTGGGAAAAAGGGCCAAAATGTTCGTTTGGCTGCACGGTTAACCGGTTATAAAATAGATATCAGACCAGAATCAGAAGTAGAATTTGTTGATGAAAGCAGTGATCAAGCTGAAAAGGAAAATAAAGAAGCTGAGTCTGACAATTTAGTAGCAGGTGATGCAAGTTCTGCAAGTGATATAACAGAAGATTCTGCTGCAGAAGAAGAACCTGAAGCAGAAACTTCATCTGATGAGACCAAAACAGAAGATGGACTTCAAGCTGAAGCTACTAACGGTGAAACGATAGATACTACTGAAGAGTAATGCAAGGGGTGAAACTTTTTGAAAAAAAGAAAGATTCCAATGCGAAAAGACTTGTTAACTAATACTATGCAGCCCAAAAAAGAATTGGTCAGAATTGTGGTAGACAAAGAAAAAAATATCGCAGTTGATCCTACTGGAAAGAAACCTGGTAGAGGAGCATATGTCTCACTTGATCCAAGTCAGATCAAAAACGCTCAGAAAAAGGGATTGATTGAGCGCAGCTTAGGAACAAAAGTGCCTGAAGAGTTTTACCAAGAGCTTTATTCATATGTTGACCATCAAAAGGCAAGAAAAGAATTGTTTGGTGATAAATAGGTTTGCAAAATAGACAAAAAGCATTAAATTTAATAGGACTAAGCCAAAAGGCAGGTAAACTGGTTTCAGGATTTGAAATTGTGTCAATAAGCGTAAAGGCTAAAAAAGTTAAGCTGATTATTTTAGCTCAAGACGCACAGACGGATACCACCGCAAAGATTACCAAGATTGGAAAACAAAATAACGTATCTGTGATTACAGAATTTAATAGTAGTGAAATTTCCCAAGCTATTGGTAAAAAGCGTAAAGTTTTGGGAATTACTGATACTGGTTTTGGCAAAGCATTGTTACAAAAAATCAAAGAAGGAGTGTGATTTGATGACTAAAACAAGAATTTATGAATTGGCGAAAGAATTAGGCATCGATAATAAAACTGTGGTCAATAAAGCAAAGGACCTGGGGTTTGATGTTAAAAATCATATGTCATCACTTGAAGATACACAAGTAGAGCAAATAAAGGGTAGTTTCCGCAGTAGCTCCGCTCCCGCCAAAAAGCAAGAAAGACCAGCGAAAAAGAGCAGTAAAATCAAAATTTCTGTTACTTCAATTCGTAAAAATGAAAAAAAGCATGATGAAACTAAGAATGGTAAAAGTAATAGAAAAAACAATAACTTTCACAAGTCAAATAATAGATCTAGACAAAGTCAAGATCGCACTAGACAACATTCCAATTTGAGTCAAAAAACTTCTAAACCAGTAGCCCAAGATTTATTAAAGCAATTAAAGCAAAAACAACGAGTGGAAGAGAAAAAATTAAATCGGCAAACAGAAAGAGCACAAAAGTCTTATAAGGAAAATCAGACTAAAACTAAACCAACGTCTGCTGAAACTAATAAACCTGTTTCTAAGAATGAAAATAAAGTAGTTAAAACTGAAACTACTGCTCCTAAAGTGACTGGACCTAAAATTCTTAAACCTTCACCAGCCAGGTTTAAGAATAATCAAAAGTCTACGCCTGTTCGCCAGCCTAAAATTTTAGATACTGCTGCTCCTGAACCCGAAAAAGAAGAAAAACGTCGTGGCAACGGTCATGGTCGTAACTCTGGCAAGCCAGGCAGAAAAGGTAAAAATCAAACCTATGGTGCAAATAATTATTCGAAACACCAAGAAAAGCGTAAGCGTAAAAATAAGAAGAAGCAGTTTGAACAAGTACCTAAAAAGCAGCCAACGCAAAGAAAAGAGCGGCCATTACCAGATACTCTGGTTTACGAAGTGGGTATGAATGCTCAAGACTTAGGAAAAATTTTGCACAGAGAGCCAGCTGAAATAGTCAAAAAATTATTTATGCTGGGTGTCATGACTAATCAAAATCAATCCCTTGATAAAGATGCAATAGAGTTAGTAGCGGCTGAATATAATATTAATGCTCAAGAAAAGGTGCATGAGGATATATCTGACATTGATAATCTTTATGACAAGAGAATGAAAGCTTCTCTGAAATCTAAGCATTTAATTAAACGCCCACCAGTAGTTACTATTATGGGACACGTTGACCATGGTAAGACAACACTGCTTGATCGTTTACGTCATACGCATGTTTCGGCTCATGAAGCTGGAGGAATTACGCAAAAAATTGGTGCTTATCAGGTAAGAGTTGATAATCAGCCAATTACTTTCTTGGATACACCAGGACATGCCGCATTCTCAAATATGCGTGAACGTGGAGCAGAAATTACCGATATTGTTGTCTTGGTTGTTGCTGCAGATGACGGTGTAATGCCTCAAACTGTTGAAGCAATTGATCATGCTAAGAGTGCTAAAGTTCCAATTATTGTTGCCATTAACAAGATGGATGTTCCGGGAGCAAACCCTGAGCATGTTACTGAGCAGTTAATGAAGTACAATTTAATTCCGGAAAATTACGGTGGTGACACAATATTTGTTAACATTTCTGCTAAAACTGGTGAAAATGTTGATGAACTTTTGCAAATGATCCTTTTGCAAGCGGATGTGATGGAATTGAAAGCAGACCCAACGCAAAAAGCAATTGGTACTGTTATTGAAGCCAGACTTTCTCGTGGACGTGGTCCTGTTGCCGACCTTTTGGTTCAACAAGGAACACTAAAAGTTGGCGATCCAATTGTAGTTGGGAACCGCTTTGGTAGAGTTCGTGTTATGACTAATGACCGCGGTCGTCAAGTCGAAAAGGCTACTCCATCAATGCCAGTAGAAATTACCGGATTAAATGATGTTCCAGAATCTGCTGATAAAATAGTAGTGTTCGATGATGAAAAGACGGCTAGAAGTGTTGGTGAACAAAGAGCGCAACAAGCTTTGCAACAATCTCGTGAAAATGTTCAACATGTTACTCTTGATAACCTGTTTGACACAATGAAAAAAGAAAACATGAAGGAAGTAGATGTTGTCTTAAAAGCGGATGTTCAAGGTTCTGTAGAGGCTTTACAGCAGTCACTTGAAAAGATAGAAGTTGAAGGTGTGCGTGTAAACATCATTCATGCTGGAGTTGGTGCTGTAAATGAATCAGATGTTACCTTGGCTGGCGCTTCGAATGCCTTCATAATTGGCTTTAATGTTCGTCCAACAGCTACCGCAAAGTCACAAGCTGAAACAGATGGTGTAGATATTCGTCTGTATAGCATCATATACAAGGCTATTGACGATGTTAAAGCAGCCATGAAGGGTATGCTTGAACCAACTTATGAAGATAAGGTTGTGGGCAATTTGACAGTACGGGAAACTTGGAAGGTTTCCAAGGTAGGAACAATTGCTGGTGCCTTTGTCGATTCTGGTTATGTTTCAAAAGATTCTGAAATCAATTTGATTCGTGACGGTGTTGTAATATATACTGGAAAAGTGGCTTCACTTAAAAGATTTAAAGATGATGCTAAAATGGTTAAACAAGGGTTTGACTGTGGTTTAACAATTGAGGGCTACAATGATATCAAAATTGGTGATGAGATGGAAGCCGTTGAAAAGCAAGAAGTCAAACCTGAGTAATTAACAGGGAGGAAAGCATGAAACACAGAATTGGTCGTGTTGAAGGAGAAATCCTCCGTGAATTAACGAAAATTTTGCGCAAAAATATTCGTGATCCACGTGTTAATGACGTTACTATTACAGCAGTTGAATGCACTAATGATCTCTCGTATGCTACTGTTTACTACAGTATTCTTTCAGAAGATGCTAAAAAGGAAGAAGAGGCTGCAGCTGGTTTAAATAAGGCAAAGGGCATGATGCGGCATTTGTTGGGTCAAGTCTTAACTGTCTACAAAGTTCCTGAATTAATATTTAAACGAGATAATTCAGTTAAATACGGTAGCAAAATTGATCGGTTAATTGCTGAAGTTAAAAAGCAGGATGAAAATCGAAATAATTAATAAAAGCGCTGTTAGGCGCTTTTTTCATGGTTAAGGTACGGGAAAAATGTTAAATGGTATATTGGTGATAGACAAAGAAAAAGGCATGACGAGTGCTGATGTTGTCTATCAATTACGCAAAGTCTTGCACATTAAGAAAATAGGTCATGCTGGTACTCTTGATCCTGATGTTACAGGTGTTTTACCAATCGCAATAGGACAGGCTACTAAACTAATTGAGTTAATGCATACTCAAAATAAAAGATATATCGGCCAGGGAATACTTGGTTTTGCCACTGATAGTTGCGATATTAGCGGCAAAATAACAGCTAGCAAAAAGATCACGAATAAAGTCAAATCAACTGAGATAAAAGATGCAATGCAAGAATTTGTGGGACAAATTGAACAGGTGCCGCCGATCTATTCTGCTGTGAGGGTTAACGGTAGGCATTTATATGAATATGCACGAGCTGGCATTGAGGTAGAACGACCTAAAAGGCAAGTTAAAATTTTTGCTTATAATCTTGTAAATGAACCTATCTTTGATAAAGAAAAAGGTCAAGAAATGTTTGACTTTGAAATTGAATGTAGTAAAGGAACCTACGTTCGTTCTTTAATAAATGATTTAGGTACCCAACTGAAAATACCAGCAGTAATGAAAAGTTTGCGCCGCACATCTAGTTCAGGTTTTGATATTAGTCAGTCTGTAAAACTTTCTGAAATTACCGAAGATCCTAAATTAATTGATCAAATTATTCAACCAATTGATTCTTTTTTTAGAAATTACGTGCAAATGGATCTTGATGATAAATTATGGTCTAAAGTTAAAAATGGTGCAGCTATTTCTTTGAAAACGAATGCAAAAAAGGTGGCATTAAGTTACAATAATAAAGTTAAGGCAATCTATCGCAAAGATGGTACCATTTATCGCCCTTATTTAATGCTTTTACAAAATGAATAGGTGAATGAAGGTCTTATTATGGAAATTATCCATTTAACATACCCTTTTAAGGAAAACATAATTCCCCAAAATATAATTCTTGCTTTAGGTTTCTTCGATGGGGTTCATCGCGGACATCAAGAATTAATCAAAATCGCAAAAGAAAAAGCAAAGCAAAGACATTTACCACTAGTAGTAATGACGTTTGATCGTCATCCAAAAGAAGTTTATCAAAATAAAAAAGTTACATACATTGATACTCTTCCAGAAAAAGCATACAAGATGCAGAAACTTAAAGTTGACTATTTGTTGGTGATGCACTTTAATGAAGCTTTTAGTAAACTAACTGCACAGGAATTTGTTGATAATATTATAGTAAAATTACATGCTGACACTGTAGTTGCTGGCTTTGACTACACATATGGCCCTAAAGACACGGCTAATATGAAAAATTTCCCTAAGTTTGCTCAGGGAAGGTTCAATATAATTAATGTCCCTAAGCAGTCTTATGATGGTCAAAAAATTGGTTCTACGGAAATCAAAAAAGCGATTACTAGCGGAAATATGGAATTAGCCGCTAAGTTGTTAGGCTTTCCCTATGTTATGTCAGGCTATGTAGGTCACGGTTTGCGCAATGGGCATAAACTAGGTTTTCCCACAGCTAATTTGGTTTGGAGTGAAGACAAGGCTGTTCCTAAAATTGGCGTTTATGCGACTAAAACCAAGATTTGTGGTAAGTGGTATGACTCAATGACAAGTGTAGGCTATAATGTGACTATCAATCAGGGGAAAAAGCTTTATATTGAGTCAAACTTATTTGGCTTTGATCAGGAAGCTTATGATGAGGAAATGGTAATTAAATGGTATAAGTATACCCGTGGTGAAATTAAATTTGCCAATTTAAAAGAGCTAACACAACAAATGAGTCAAGACGAGGCTGAAATTAAAAATTATTTTGCTGCGATGAATTAATTAATGATACTGAAAAAATGATTGACGTTTTTTAAGAAAAAAGTTAGCACTCAACTTGACATTCTGCTAAAAGCTAGTATCATATAAATTGTTAGCACCTAATCAGATTGAGTGCTAAAAGTGAGGGCGATATTTATGTTGACCGAACGTCAAGAATTAATTTTAAAAACAATTATCAATGATTTTACGCAGACACATGATCCTGTTGGGTCCAAAACTGTTATGAATCAACTGCCTATTAAGGTTTCAAGTGCTACTATTCGTAACGAAATGGCTGTTTTAGAAGATAAGGGTTTGATTGAGAAAACTCATTTGTCTAGTGGCCGCGTGCCTTCAACTGAAGGCTACCGCTACTATCTTGACAATTTAGTTGAACCTTTACAAATTTCATCTTCTGTATACAAGCGAATCATTAGTCAGCTTGATCAACCATTTCATCAGGTTAACGATATCGTACAGGCAGCTGTCAAAATTTTATCGGATCTAACCAATTACACAGCATTTGCGGAAGGTCCTGAAAATAGTGAATTAACTATTACTGGTTTTCGTATCGTGCCATTGTTTAACAGACAGATTATGGCTGTCTTAGGAACTAGTGACGGTGACGTTCATGACCAGGTTTATACTTTACCTTATAATGTTAATGGTGATGAAATTGAACAGGCTGTGCGCATGATTAACGATCAGCTGGTGGGCAAAACTTTAGATCAAGTTACTCCAGACTATCTTAAAAAGACTTTGGGCAATAAACTTAAAGTTGCTCATGTCTCTGAACTGATTAATTTGGTCGAGGATGTTATTAACGATGCTGCCAGTGAGCAAACCTATGTTGATGGTCAGATTAACCTGCTTAACAACATTTCTCTGGACGATATTTCAAACTTAAGATCGCTCTATGAAATGATTGAGCATAATGATTTGATTTCCAGTATTTTGGACAATAGGCAAAATTTGAAAAGCGACAGGTATCCGGTTCGAGTTAGTTTAGGATCCGAATTATCAAATGATTTGTTAAAGGATTACAGTCTGCTTACGGCAGAGTACAGCGTTGGCTCTCATGGAAAGGGCATAATTGCTTTACTTGGCCCTGATAATATGCCGTATTCTCAGGTGATTGGATTACTCGAGTATTTCAGAAACGAACTATCTAAAAAATTACTTGATTATTATGGTAGATTCAAATAAAGGAGGTTAGCCGTGAGTAAAGAAGAAAATAATAGTAAAAACTCAAAAAAAGAGCCAAAAAAAGATGAGCATAAAAAGTCAAAGACAGAAGTAGAAAATTCTAAGACTAAGGCTAACGAAGAAAAGAAACCAGAGTCTTTGGAAAGTAAATTGCAGCGTAATTTGACTCAATTGCAAAAAGAAAAAGACGATCTGGAAGATAAGTATTTGCGCAGTCAAGCTGAGATGCAAAATATGCAAAATCGCTACAATAAAGAAAGAGCGCAGCTTATCAAATATGAGTCTCAATCCTTAGCTAAAGATGTTTTGCCAGCGATGGATAATTTAGAAAGAGCTTTAGCTACTAAAGTCGATGACGAAGCATCAAAACAGCTTAAAAAAGGTGTCCAGATGACACTTGATTCACTGGTTAAAGCGATGAAAGATCACGGTATCAGTGAAATTATAGCTGAAGGTGTCAAATTTGATCCCAATTTACACCAAGCTGTTCAAACCGTTGCAGCTGAAAATGATGATCAAAAAGATCATGTTGTACGAGTTTTACAAAAGGGATACTTGTACAAGGATCGTACTTTAAGACCGGCTATGGTTGTTGTAGCACAATAATTGAAAGGAAGCATATCAATGTCAAAAGTTATCGGAATTGACCTCGGAACTACTAACTCAGCAGTTGCCGTTTTGGAGGGTAAAGAACCCAAAATTATTACTAACCCAGAAGGAAATCGCACTACCCCTTCAGTAGTTGCCTTTAAAGATGGAGAAATCCAAGTTGGTGAAGTTGCCAAAAGACAAGCAATTACCAATCCCAATACTATTTCTTCTATTAAACGTCACATGGGCGAAACTGATTATAAGGTCAAAATTGGTGATAAAGCTTATACACCACAGGAAATTTCAGCAATGATCTTGCAGTATATCAAGAAATTCTCTGAAGATTATTTGGGCGAGAAAGTAACCGATGCTGTTATTACTGTACCTGCATACTTTAATGACGCTCAGCGTCAAGCTACCAAGGATGCTGGTAAAATAGCTGGCCTTGATGTTAAGCGAATCATTAACGAACCTACTGCATCTTCACTTGCATATGGTTTGGACAAGGACGCAGAAGATGAAAAAGTCTTAGTTTACGACCTTGGTGGTGGTACTTTCGATGTTTCCGTACTGCAGTTAGGTGATGGCGTCTTTCAAGTATTGTCAACTAATGGTGATACCCACCTTGGTGGTGATGATTTTGATAATAAGATTATTGATTGGCTGATTAAGAACTTTAAAGATGAAAATGGCGTTGACCTTTCAAAAGATAAGATGGCTTTGCAAAGATTAAAGGATGCTGCTGAAAAAGCGAAGAAAGATTTGTCTGGTGTTTCAGCAACCCATATTTCATTGCCATTTATCTCTGCAGGTGAATCTGGCCCATTGCACCTTGAAGCCGATTTAACTCGGGCAAAATTCGATGAATTAACTTCTGACTTAGTTGAAAAGACTAAGATCCCATTTGATAATGCTTTAAAAGACGCTGATTTAACAGTTAATGACATTGACAAAGTCATTTTAAATGGTGGTTCTACCCGAATTCCTGCTGTACAGGATGCAGTTAAGAAGTGGGCTGGTAAAGAACCTGATCACTCAATTAACCCAGACGAAGCTGTTGCTTTAGGTGCTGCTATTCAAGGTGGTGTCATTTCAGGTGACGTTAAGGATGTTGTTTTACTTGATGTAACCCCATTATCACTTGGTATTGAGACAATGGGTGGTGTATTTACCAAACTTATTGAAAAGAATACAACTATTCCAACTTCAAAGAGCCAGATTTTCTCAACTGCTGCTGATAATCAACCAGCTGTTGACGTGCACGTTTTGCAAGGTGAACGCCCAATGGCTGCCGATGATAAGACTTTAGGACGGTTTGAATTAACTGATATTCCTGCAGCCCCTCGTGGTGTACCACAAATTCAAGTTACTTTTGATATTGACAAGAACGGTATCGTTAATGTTTCTGCTAAGGATATGGGAACTGGTAAAGAACAAAAGATTACTATCAAGAGTTCATCCGGCTTATCTGATGAAGAAATTAAGAAGATGCAAAAAGAAGCTGAAGAACATGCGGAAGAGGATAAGAAGAAGAAAGAAGAAGTCGACTTACGTAATGAAGTTGATCAATTAATCTTCTCCACTGAAAAGACCTTGAAAGATGTCAAAGGCAAAGTCTCTGATGATGATACTAAGAAAGTTCAAGATGCACTTGATGCTTTAAAGAAAGCTCAAAAAGACAACAATTTGGATGAAATGAAAGCTAAGAAAGATGAATTATCCAAGGTTGCACAAGACTTAGCAGTCAAATTGTACCAAGCTAATGGTGGAGCTCAAGGTGCACAAGGACAAGCTGGACCTCAAGCCGGACCACAAAATCCTGGTTCACAAGATGGTAATAATGGTTCTGCAGGTGAAGGTGAATTTCATAAGGTAGACCCAGATAAGTAAAGGGTTTATAATTGAATAAATTAGAAAAGAACTGCCAGGAAAAGTAGTTCTTTTCTTTTGTAAGGTTAAGGAGCTTATAGATGGCACAAGAAGATTATTATGAAGTGCTGGGAGTAGATCGCAATGCCAGTGACAAAGAAATTACCTCTGCTTATCGCAAACTTGCCAAGAAGTATCACCCCGATTTAAACCATGAGCCTGGTGCTGAGGAAAAATATAAAAAGGTTAACGAAGCCTATGAAGTATTACATGACAAGCAAAAAAGAGCCCAATATGATCAATTTGGTTCAGCTGGAGTCAATGGTCAAGGAGGTTTTGGCGGTGCTGGTCAAGGATACAGTGACTTTGGGGGCTTCGGTGATTTTGGCGATATATTTAATGATTTCTTCGGTGGTGCCACAGGTGCCAATCAACAACATGTAAATCCCACGGCGCCAACTCGCGGTGAGGACTTAGATTATACGTTGTCTATTGATTTTATGGATGCAATTACGGGTAAGAAAACACAAGTTTCCTATACTAGGAGTGAAACCTGCCCAACTTGTGGGGGCAATGGTGCTGAAAAAGGCACACATCCGATAATTTGTGATAAATGTAATGGCTCAGGTTATATGACTATTACTCAAAAATCCCTGATAGGTATGATACGACAGCAAGCTGTTTGTGACAAATGCCATGGAAAAGGTGTAATTATTGAACATCCATGTCAAACTTGTCATGGTAATGGCGTAATTGACGGTAAGAATACCATTGAAGTTAATATTCCTGCTGGAATAGATAATGGTCAGCAATTGCGTTATGAAGGTCAAGGCGAAGCTGGTAAAAATGGTGGTCCTTACGGTGATTTGTACATCAATTATCGGATTAAACCATCAAAGGAATTTGAGCGTAAAGGTACAACTATTTATACGACCGTTCCAATTTCATTTGCCCAGGCAACGTTAGGCGATGAGATTAATGTTAAAACTGTACACGGCGAAAAGAAGCTAAAAATTCCTGCAGGTACTCAACCAAATAAGAAGTTTACCATCCACGGACAAGGTGTTCCGTATTTGCGTGGCAACGGTAATGGTGACCAGATTACTACCGTTCAAGTTCAAATTCCAAAATCAATTAATGAGAAGCAAAAACAGGCTCTAGTTGATTTTGTCAAAGCAGGTGGAGGGTCAATAATGCCGCAAGAAAAAGGATTTTTTGAAAGGCTAAAAGAAAAATTGCAGTGATAATTACGTTATCATAACTTCACTGATTAGATCTTTTTGATTAAAATAGAAGAAAAATTGCAATGTTAGAATGTCCTAAGGGTTATAAATATTGGAATAAAAATGATACCGGGATAACTATATCGGCGGATGCACCTCAATGGGCAAAAAAAGAATTTCATAAATATATGAAACTTTTTGCAAAAAATGGAAAACCTGATAAGCACGGTATAATCAAGTATTATTAACATTTTTGGCAATTTGAACAAGAGCTGATTCCTAAAATATAAAGGAATTAGCTCTTTAATTTTGTCATGTTTCTTATTTAGTTTTATACAGTCTGTTGAATTTGCTATAATAAAGATAGAGTAAAGGGTGCAAATTATTTATGGACATAACAAAATTACAAGATTATCAAAAACATATTCGCAACTTTTCCATTGTTGCTCATATTGATCATGGAAAATCAACGATTGCGGACCGTATTTTAGAGTTGACCGATACAGTATCTGAACGCCAATTAAAAAATCAGATGTTAGACGATATGCCGCTTGAGCGCCAACGCGGTATTACCATTAAGATGAACTCGGTTGAAATTAAATATCATGCTCAAGATGGCGAAGACTACATTTTTCATCTAATTGATACACCAGGACACGTGGATTTTTCATACGAAGTTTCACGTTCTTTAGCCGCGTGTGAAGGAGCGCTCTTAGTAGTCGACGCTTCGCAAGGCGTACAAGCCCAAACTTTGGCAAATACTTACTTGGCAATTGATGATGATTTAGAAATATTGCCTGTAATAAACAAGATCGATTTGCCTTCGGCTAACCCAGAGCAGGCTAAAGAAGAAATTACAGAAATGCTGGGACTTGATGCATCCGACGCTGTTGAAGTTTCTGGTAAAACTGGTCAGGGCATTAAGGAGTTGCTTGAACGAATCGTAAAAGACATTCCGGCACCGCAGGGTAATTTGCAAAACCCACTTAAAGCATTAATTTTTGATTCTAAGTATGATGACTATCGCGGGGTAGTTCTCTCTGTCAGGATTGAAGAAGGTACGGTTAAACCTGGCGATAAAATAAAAATCATGAATACGGGTAAAGAGTATGAAGTAACTGAAGTGGGAGTTTCTAGTCCACATCCGGTTAAAAAGGATATTCTGATTGCGGGGGATGTTGGTTACCTAACGGCTAACATCAAGTCCGTTCGTGAAACTCGTGTTGGTGATACAATTACTGCAGCGGAACATCCCACAGCTGAGCCATTATCTGGGTATCGGCAAATACCACCAATGGTTTATTCAGGTATGTATCCCGTAGACAATGCAAAATATGATGATCTTAAAGAAGCTTTGCAAAAATTGCAGCTCAATGATGCTGCTTTAGAATTTGAACCTGAAACTTCAACCGCTTTAGGCTTTGGCTTTAGGTGCGGCTTTTTAGGTTTACTCCACATGGATGTGGTGCAGGAGAGACTTGAACAGGAATTTGACCTAGACTTGATTATGACTGCCCCTTCTGTAGATTATCATGCAATTATGAATGACGGTACGACCAAAGTAATTGATAATCCTTCTGATTTACCGTCTGCAGGTGAATATAAGGAAGTGCAGGAACCTTTTGTTAAAGCAGAAGTAATGGTACCGAATGATTTTGTCGGTCCTGTGATGGAATTATGTCAACGCAAACGGGGCGAGTTTGTGACAATGGACTATTTAGACAAATATCGGATTAACGTAATTTACAATATGCCATTAGCCGAAATTATTTATGACTTTTTTGATGATTTGAAGTCTTCTACTAAGGGTTATGCTTCTCTTGATTACGAAATTACGGGTTACCGCGCAACAGATTTAGTTAAAATTGATATTCTTTTGAATAAGCAAGTTGTTGATGCTTTAAGTTTCATAGCCCACCGGGATGAAGCACAAAATAGAGCAAGACAAATGACCTCGATGCTTAAGAAATTAATTCCGCGGCAAAACTTTGAGGTTGATATTCAGGGAGCAATTGGTGCTAAAATAATTTCGCGTGCCACTGTTAAGCCATACCGTAAAGATGTTACTTGGAAAATTCATACGGGAGACCCTGATAGAAGAGCTAAATTACTAGAAAAGCAAAAGAGGGGTAAAAAGCGGATGAAGGCTGTAGGGCATGTTGAAATTCCTCAAGATGCTTTTATGGCAGTTTTAAAAATGAATGATGATGATTTAAATTCAAAATAGTAGGAAAATAAAAAGGCTGAATTAGTTAATGATTGAATGGCGTGAGCGCAAGGGTGAAAAATTAGCTCCAGAATTGATTGAAAAGTATCAGCTTAGTCCGATTACGGCTAAGCTGCTTTCTTTGCGCGGAATAAATACTGACGCAAAACTTGCATTTTGGTTTAATGCAACTGAAGACGATTTAGCAGACCCGTACTTAATGCACGATATGCAAAAAGCTGCTACAAGGATTAACCAGGCAATTGATGCAGGTGAAAAAATTACTATTTATGGTGATTATGACGCAGATGGTATTACTGCCACCAGTATCATGATGGAGACGCTGGGAATTTTAGGAGCCGATGTTCATTTCTTCATTCCTGATCGCTTTAAAGATGGCTATGGTCCAAATCTTGATGCCTACAAGAAAATTGTAGCAGATGGGACTAAACTGATCATTACTGTAGATAACGGGATTACTGGGGTTGACGAGGTTGCTTTTGCTAAAAGTGAAGGTGTAGATACAATAATTACTGATCACCATAAATTTCAAGATAAAGTGCCTGAAAGTTATGCCCTAGTTCATTGTAATTACCCCGGACAAAAATATCCGTTTGATGACTATTGCGGCGCTGGAGTAGCCTATACAATTAGCCGAGCCTTGATGCAAGATTCAATGCCAGAATTATTGGAGCTGGCAATGATTGGTACAATCGGCGACATGGTTAAAGTCTCAGGGGAAGGCCACATTCTCGTCAAGCGGGGCCTTAAAATGCTCAACGAAACTGAGCGACCAGGTTTGAGAGCTCTAATAAAAAAAGCCGGCTTGCAAATGGGACACATAGATGAAACAGATGTTGGTTTTAATATTGCACCAAGACTGAATGCGGTTGGCAGACTGGATAATGCCAGTTTAGCTGTAGACCTTCTTTTGTGTGAAACTGATGATGAGGCAGAAAAGATTGCAGATAAAATTGAAGAATTAAACGCTAAACGTAAAAATTTAACTAGTAAAGTTTACAATTCCTGTCTCAATCAAATTAAAAATAATGGCTGGGAAAGAAAGAAAGCCTTAGTTTTATATAATCCTAAGTTTCATGAAGGCGTTTTAGGATTAGTTGCCAATAAACTGGTAGAAAAAACTCACAAACCAACTATAGTATTGACTAAAAATGACAAGGGAATCATAAAAGGTTCTGGGAGGTCTGTAGACGGTTTTAATCTTTTTAATGCATTAGAACCTTTGAAAGATAAACTGTTTCTCAAATTTGGCGGTCATGACTTTGCCTGTGGTCTGTCAATGACAGAAGACAAGATAACTTCATTGCGTGCCACTTTCGAGAAAAGTTTTAAAGGAATTTATAATCAAAATATTCGCTATTATGATTGTGAATTACCATTTTCTAATCTTGACTTGAAAATAATTACTGACATTAAAAAGGCGGGGCCGTTTGGCAGCGATAATGTAACTCCTGTTTTCAGCATATTGCATCCTGCAATAAATAGCTGCTTTTACATGGGAAAAGAAAAAAACCATATTAAGTTAAATATTGGAAAAAATAATAAGAATATTGATGTTGTCGGCTTTAACAAAAAATATTTGACCAAGATTCTCTTACCATATGTAGATCAAATATTTATTGAGCTGCAGGAAAATTGTTATCGTAATCAGATAAAACTACAAGGAATAATCAAGGGCATCATTTTTGCTGCGCCAAAATTAGCAGTTCCTGCACCTGTTATTGATTTGCGGAATGAAAAATACATAATGGGATTTGCCGATAGGTATTTGATTTTTGATAAAAGAAATAAAAATATTGCTTCTAGCCTGTATGATATTGATCCAGCTAAAATTACTTTGGTAAATGATTATAAGAATGAGGGTGAAGTAGCTGCTTTTCTAGATGTTCCCCGTAATCTGCAGGAACTCAATTTAGCTTTAACTAATAATTACGACCAACTTTATTTGCGCTTTATTATGGATCAATTGCCTGTTAAGCAACTACCGCTAAAAGCTGATTTTGTGAGGCTGCTGAAATACGTGTATTCTCACCCTGGTTTGGCTGTAGCCGATTATCGAGCGGTAGGTTTATTTTTACAAATCACTTATGATAAGATTCTTTTCATTTTGCGGGTGTTTTTTGAACTAAAATTTGTCAAATTAGAAGATGATAGAATATTCGGCGTTGCCAATCCCATAAAAAGAAAATTAACAGATTCTAATTATTTTAGGGCAACTAATTCCCAAATTAAATTTATAACTGATTTAAGACAGATGCCAAGTCAAAAATTACTAATGTACGTGAATGAGCAATTAAAACAACATTAATTTCTCACGGATTTAATGCTTTTAAGTTCAAAATCTGTTAGAATATTAAGGTCGAGTAAGCTTTAGCAAGAAAGTTAAGTTTTGGAGGTTTTTTCTTCTTATGGCAAACGATTTTGAGAAACATATTGCAAGTGTTAAGGATTTCCCTAATAAGGGTATTATCTTTCGTGACATTACCCCTGTTCTACAGGATGGCAAGTTGTTTCAAGCAGCTACTCATAAGTTAGCTGAATATGTTAAAAGTAAAAATGCTGATGTAATTGTTGGTCCGGAGGCCCGTGGCTTTATTGTTGGTTGCCCTGTGGCTACAGAGTTGGGTATTGGTTTTGTTCCAGCTAGAAAGCCGCATAAATTACCGCGGGAAGTCGAAAGGGCTTCATATGATCTGGAATACGGTTCAAACAGCTTGGAAATTCATAAAGATGCTATTAAACCTGGTCAGCGTGTAGTAGTCTGTGATGATTTACTTGCTACTGCAGGAACTTTAAGGGCATGTAAAGAGCTAATTGAAAATCTTGGTGGAGAACTAGTGGGTTCAGCTTTTTATATTGAATTACCAGATTTGAAGGGAAAAGAAAAATTACCAGGACTTGACGTATTTTCACTCGTTAAATATCATGGTGCTTAAAATCACCAAAAGCTAGCAATTTATGGTGAATTCATGAATTACAATTAAATACTGCTTTTATCTCAAGTGCTCTTAATAGTTAGACCATAAAGTCAACTATTAGGAGCACTTTTTTCATGACTAAAATAAATTGCTGACGCAAAACTTAAATTTTAAGGAAAACGATTTCTGAAAAATGAAAACTTTTATGCTCTTTTTGAGTGCAAATTTTTTACAAGACAAAGTCAAGTATATATAATGATACAGTATTTTTAAAAAAGGAGAATAGAGTAATTTGCAATTAAGAAGAGCAACAATGGCCGATTTTGACCGAATTATCGCTATTTTAAAAGACGGAGCCAATCAGCTGGCTGAACGTGGTGTTGATCAGTGGCAAGGAGATTATCCGTCAAAAGCACAAATTAAAGAAGATATTGAAAACGGCTGGGCCTTTTTGGCTGTTTCTGAAGACCAGGAAACAGTTGGTGCTATTGCCATAGTGGACGGACCAGACCATGTTTATGATCATTTAGATGGCAAATGGTTGGCTGATACTAATAAATATGTGGTTATTCATCGTGTGGCAATTCATTCTCAGCATTCTGGTAAAGGCTATGCTACCAAGCTGTTACAGGCTGTTATCAATGACATCAAAAACAACAGGGACGATATTGACTCAATCAGAATTGATACTCACGAAGACAATAAAGCCATGCAACATTTGATTGCAAAGATGGGTTTTTCTAAAGTAGGTTATTTGCATGGCGCTTACCGTCCTAACGAAACCTCATATGTTTATGAACTACTTAAATAAAAGAAAAAATTGTTATCAAATATCACAATAACAATCTATTCAAAACTAAAAACCTGATAATGGAGTTTTTTCCATTATCAGGTTTTTCTCTTTGCTTTTATTTAATTAGCGATTCTTCATAATTGGTTGGTAAAAGAGATCAATCAGTATGGCAGCCACTAGGGCAACAGCGAAAGTGAGTAGCAAATTCGTCCAGCTAATTTTCGTCATAGCAATTCCTAATAAAGCTAAAACGACAGTTAAGAGAACATCACCTAATTGGGTTAAGCCAACAGCTTTAGAAGGGTAATCTTGCCAGAAATACTTTTTAGTTCTGGTGATCAGGACAATAAACATTGCACTTAGAACTAAATAGACATAGACCATTGTTGATATGGTGCCATGGCTCCAGCCATGAGTATTAAGATAAGCAATACCTGCTATTCCAATTACCGTCCAGCCGAAAGCTAATGAAAAGGCAATCTTAGCCAATTTTGCCATATTCCAATTTTCAGGTTTATATGTGATATGGGTTCTGTCGGTACCGATCATCATCGTCACCATATTATTCATGATTGTATAAATAACCATGGCGTTTAGAGCCATCGGAATATAGTTGAAGAATAAATAGCCAAAGGTCAATAGCATGGTTAGTTGAGCAGTTCTGGCCAGCTTGGTTAATGACCATGTCGTCATTCTCTGGTAAACTCTGTGTCCGGCATCAAGTATCTTAACTATTGAAGATAAACCGTCATTTAAAAGAACCATTTTGCCTGATCTTTTTGCAACATCTGCCGCATTCGAAACGGCAATCCCAACCTCAGCTTGTTTTAAGGCTGGCGAGTCATTTACACCGTCACCCGTCATCCCCACAATATAGCCTTGCTTTTGAAAGAATTTAACCATGCGCAATTTATCTTCTGGTAAAACATCTGCAATTCCAGCTAGTTTACTAGTATCAGTTTGATCAGTAAAATCATGAATAGAAATTACCTCACCTTGCAAGTCAACCTGTTTAGCAACTGCAACGGCCGTTTTTTGGTTATCGCCAGTTAACATAATCGGTTTCACTCCACGTTTTTTGAGTTCACCTAAGGCTTCTTTAGAATCAGATCTCACCATATCTTGCAAGATGAAAACACCGGCTAATTTATCATCAATTAATAAAGCGACTGAACGACCGGCACTAAAATTAACTTCCTTAGCTTTTTCGTTCGCATTTCTATCAATTAATGATAGTTGTTTAAAAGATCCAAGTTTAATATTATGACCGTTGTAATTTGCCATTGAATAGCCTGTACTAGAGGTAAAAGGAGTAAAGTCAGAACCTGATTTGACGGTTAAACCCTGCTTTTTTATGTATTCACCAATCGCAGTGTCAATTAGCTTTTTATTTCTTTGATCTGTAGCTGCTGAAGCCAGTTCTAAAGCCTCATTATCACTAAATGAGCTGAAATTTGTCCATTGACCAACTGCTGTTTTATTTTCGGTAATGGTGCCCGTTTTATCGAGCAAAATCAGATTTAGGTTTGCGGCATCTTGAATTCCAGTTAAATCTGAAGTTAGCACCCCTTCTTTACTTAGACGAGTAGCTTCAAATGAATTGGAAAGGGCAAAGGTAGAGGGCATTGCCACTGGAATGGAAGCTATAAACATCATTGCCAAAAATGGCAGCATATTAATGAGATTATTAATGTCTCCTCCTTTGAAGAAAGAAGCAATGATAATTATTAAAGTTAAAATACCGTCAAGAATACACAAATAATAGATAATTTTAGTAAGTAGTTGTTGCAAGTGACCCGGGGCAGCGGAATTATTAATTAAGTTAATTGTTTTACCAGACCGTGAATTAGCCCCGGTAGCCGTAACAACTGCAAGGCCATTGCCTTCCGTAACGGTAGTTCCCGCGTAGGCTGTATCTTGGGGATTTTTGCGGACGGTTCTGGCTTCACCAGTAATTGAGCTCTCATCGGTAGAAATTTGGCCATCAATTAGTTTTACATCAGCCGCCAAAACATCTCCAGCTTGCATACTGATTAAATCTTCGGGAACTAAATATTTAGAGTCAATATTTTGCCATTGACCATCCCTTTGAACAGAAATAGTAGGAGTCAATTTGTGTGAAATATTATTTAAAACGCGTCTAGACTGCTTTTTCTTGGAAGCACCGTTCCAAGCAGCGAAAAGAAGCATCAAAAGAACAAATAGAGATTGTATCCATTTGCCCAAAACACATTCCAAAAGTAGGGCAGCTTCGAGAATCCAGGCTGATAAATTCCACAACTTGGACAAAAACTCTTTAAAAAAATTGAACTGGGGTTCCGGTACCTCATTTAAGCCATTTTTTTGCAAAAGTTTATCTGCTTGGGCCTGAGTTAAACCAGTAATTTTTTCCGACATAATTTTACTTCCTTAGTTTTAATACTTTAATTAAAGTAGCATAAAAAGACTGCTTTTGCTATAAATTTATACCCAATTTTGTTTTAAAAAATCCCAAAATAGTGTACACTAGGTATAGTAGTGTATTAGTACACTTATCTTAAACAATTATAATTATTCCAAAGTCTGTCGGATGTATGCAGTTATACCTAATTTAATCAGGTGAGTCCCATGTCCTTTAAAAAGATACTTTTAGTTTCATTGCTAACAATTACAGCTTTCTTTTGTTTTTCGTTTTTATTCATAATGAAATTTTGGATTACTTTAACCCTGCGCTTCCGGAAACCAAAAGTTATGCTCAAGGACCGCAAAATGTTCAACAATATTATAACGTGCGAGCATACGATTCAAACTGGAAGTTAAGCATCCCTATAAAATAACCAGGTTAGGAAGATATAATAATTGATTATAGAGGCCAGTATGTTAAGAAAATTCAATACGTTTCTAAAAAATAATTTTTAAAAGTTGTAAATAAATAGAAATTCTATCGATTTTAGTGCAGCAGTAAATAAACTTGTTATCTTTAAAAATTGGACAAAAAGTATAAATAACGGCTAGCAGAAAGGAAATACCATGTTTGAAAAAATGTTAGTACCGATATATGTTTGTTTTTTAATTATCACAAACCAAATTCCTTTAAACCATAATTCATGGACTGATAGAGCAGATCCCACAATTGACGAAGCTATAAGTTATGCGAAAGTTCCGGCTAATACTCAAGAGTATCTAAATGTTCAAGCAATAGATCCAGAAACTGGTAAAAAATTGCCATATAAAATCAAGAGAGTGGGCGGCTATGAACCAGGTAGGCAATATATTAGAATTGACCACAAAGGGCAGTATGTTAGAAAGATTGACTATATTTCTAAAACCACTTACCTAAAAGCAATTAAACAAGATAATGAGTAACCACTTTGTTATCAGCTTAAAAAGGCACAAAAAAAGTCTGCAATGATTGCAGACTTTTTGAATTGATAAATTAATCTTTATCAACACTGTCTGGGAAGGTAGCTAAACGCTCGCCTTCACCAAGTTCTTCTTCGATTTCAAGTAAACGGTTGTACTTTTCAACACGTTCTGAACGAGCTGGAGCACCAGTCTTTAATTGACCACCGTTAACAGCAACGGCAAAGTCAGCGATAAATGTGTCACCAGTTTCACCTGAACGGTGGGAAATCATAGTGTTGTAACCATTCTTACGTGAAAGACGAATAGTTTCCAAAGTTTCAGTAACAGTACCAATTTGGTTTAACTTGATTAATGAAGCGTTACCAGCACCTTCCTTAATAGCTTTAGTCAAAAGCTTAGGGTTGGTACAAATGAAGTCATCCAAAACAATTTGAATTCTGTCTTTGTGGCTTTGAGTAAATTTAATCATGCCGTCAACATCATTTTCATCGTATGGGTCTTCAATTGAGATTAATTCTGGGAATTCGTCAAGTAACTTATCATAGTATTGAGCTAATTCTTCATCGTTAAATACTTTACCTTCAAAGTGGTACTTGCCATCTTCTTTGTTGTAGAAGTAGGAAGCAGCACAGTCACAAGCTATGGCAATGTCTTCACCAGGCTTGTAACCAGCCTTAACGATGGCGTCATGTAAAGCTTGTAAAGCTTCTTCAGAGTTCTTCATGTTAGGAGCGAAACCACCTTCATCACCAAGGCCAGTTTCGTAACCCATATCTTCAAGCACTTTCTTTAAAGTGTGGTAAGTGTTAACGATCTTTTCAAAACCATCACGGAATGAAGTCTTCTTAACTGGAGTGATCATGAATTCTTGAACGTCAATACCGTTGTCAGCATGCTCACCACCGTTAATAACGTTGTGGAAAGTTTGAGGCATTTCAAGATCAGTGCCGCCAAGGTATCTGTATAAAGGTTGGTGGCTGTCTTTTGCGGCAGCAGCTGCAGTAGCCATAGATACACCTAAAATGGCGTTAGCACCAAGCTTAGCTTTGTTAGGGGTACCATCTAATTCAATCATTACGCGGTCAATGTTTGCCTGATCGTGTGGATCCAAACCCTTTAAAGCATCAGCGATTTTAGTATTGACGTTTTCAACGGCTTGGGAAACACCTTTACCGCCTACACGGCTGCCACCATCACGTAATTCAACTGCTTCATTTTCACCAGTTGAAGCACCTGATGGAACTTCAGCTTTACCAACGACACCATTTGATAAGGTTACAAAAGCCTCAACAGTTGGGTTACCACGTGAATCATAGATTTCCAGTGCATGAACATTTTCAATGACTGATTTTAACATCTAAAAACCTCCTAAATAATAAATGCTGTACTATTTTGTGTAAGTACATACATTAGTGGAGCACAAGCTCCATATCTACATCACAAATTTTAGCCTAAGTTTGTGATTATGTAAACATTTGTAAACGATTTCTAATGTTAAAAAATATTAAAAATATTTTTGTCGCTTTTTTTGCAGGTTTGATTTATGATTTAGCTATATATTTTTTAAAAAGGATAGTTTATTTCTATAAGGACATAAAATATGGATAAAGTAAAGTTAATAATCGACTCTGGTTCAAACGACAGAATGAATGATGATTTAACTGTCGTACCATTAACAATGACGATTGCCGGACAAGATTTTGTCGATGACGAAAATCTTGATCTTGATAGTTTTATTGCTAGTATGGAAAAGAACACTGAAGAAGGCAAAACATCTTGCCCTAGTATTAGTCAATGGCTAAATGCTTTAAAGGGATCAGAATTAGCGATCATTATGACGATTACCAGTGGTTTGAGCGGAAGCTTCTCCTCTGCATTTCAGGCAAAACAAATTTATGAAAAAGATCATCCAGGAAGCCACGTGCTTGTAGTTGATTCCAGAACGGCCGGACCAGAAATTTCTGTTATTTTGCGGGAAATTAAACGATTAGTTAATAGTAAGACCCGCTTTGTAGATTTAGAGCAAAAAATTTCAGATTACAAGACACATACACATTTACTTGTTGTATTAAAGTCGCTCCATAACTTAGCCCTAAATGGCCGAATAAACATGGCTGTTGCCAAAGTAGCAAAAGTTTTAAATATTGATGTGGTTGGCACCGCCAGTGATGAGGGTAAATTAGAGCCATTATCAAAAGTTAGAGGGATAAAGCGTGCTTTTAAAGAAATTCTTAAATTAATGGCCGAAATGAAATACAAAGGTGGGCGTTTGATTATAGATCATTGTAAAAATGAAAAAGATGCCCAAACGTTAAAAGAAAAAATTTTAGCAAGTTACCCTCAAGCAGAAATAGTAATTCGTTCAATGAGAGGGCTTTGTACCTTTTATGCCGAAGAGGGAAGCCTAATGATAGGCTTTGATGATTTATGATTTTTCAATAGCAGATAGTCTGCTTTTCTTCTGTATAAGATAAAAATAATTTTGTATGCAAAAAACAGCTCTAACTTTTTTAGTTGAGAGCTGTTTTTTAAATAATCATTAGTAATAATTGTTGCGAAATGCTAAAACAGAAGACTGCAAGCGATGTTGCTCCGATAATGTCCGATGGGAAATGGGCTTTAAGACTGATACGGGAAATGACCACCATCAGCCAAATTATCAGCAAAATCCACAGCAAGCTGTTTCCTAGTTGGCCTGCAAAGAGGTGCCAGATAATTAAAGCCATGACAGTACTTCCTAAAACATGTCCACTAGGGAAACTATAACCGTCTTCTAAATCTGAATGCAGAATTGGACGTTTTCTGCGCATCCATTTTTTTAAAAAGATCCCAATCAAATCGGTAAAGCCTAATGTAAATAAGGCCCAGAAGGCAAGTAAATTTTCATTATTACTAATTAAAAAACTTGCTAAAAATACATCCAAAACAACCAGCAGTTTAGGATCGTTAATAAATGCAATTATTTGCCAGCCAATGCCATCACGCCTTCTAATCAGTTTGTGGTGCAGCCAGTGATCGAATAGATTGAAACGCCGTGAATTTCTGACATTAAAGATAAGTAGTATTAGTATTAGAGCAGATAATAAAGATATCCAAAAATTAATATTCAAAACACATCCCTACCTATAATTTATATTCGCTTGTATTTTAACAGCAACGGGGCAAAGCATAAAAATTAAAATCTACTCTTGAGTAAAACTTAAGAATTGTAATTTAAAGGAGATTCATAATTATAACTTTCGCTAAGATAAGTTCTAGCAAGGTAATTATTTTTAAAAGAAAGCTTGACTTTAATTAAAACCAACTTAAAATTATTCTTATCAAGTTAGGGCGTAATTTAGGAGGAAAAAATGAGTAAAAATCACACTTCTAAGCAAGAGACTGTGGGTGAAGCTATACGTGATATTGCGCACCATGAACATAACTTTGCTTTAGCTGATAATTCTACCAATCATATTGGTGATCTCGTTGTTTATGGCACCATTTATCTTTTGGAAAATTTATTTTCTGTTATTTGGTTTGACTGGCTATTTGTATTGTTGGCTATTGTTGCAATCATTAGCGTAATCCGTTACCAAAACTTCTTGCGACACAAGGTTAATTCCCAAAAAATAACATCGTTTTTCGTAAATACTAGTTTGATTTCAACTGGGATTAGGTCTTTCGTAATTGGAAACGCACCATTACTAGCTCTCAGTATGCATACTCAGGGAAGATTTAACCTCCTTATTTCTTTGCTGGTTGGTATAGTTGTAGCTTTGATTGGATTAACCTGTCAGTATCATTACCTAACTAATCATCAAGTCATTGACAGGCAAAAGGAATCACTAGGAAAGACCTGCAAAAATGCTGTTGACTTTAGTGTTAATAGTTGCAAAAAGGGTTATGTTAGCCAGGGCTTTTTCTTTGATATTGCGTGTGGTTTTGCACTTTTGGCAAATCATTTTTCCTATAAAGAACTCATCTTAGTTAAATTTGAAGCTTGGCAATTTGTTTTAATTACTATTTTAATAGTATTGGGTACAGTTATATTTCAAAGGTTTTTACACAATAAAGTTGTTACAAATAATATAAGTAAAGGCTTTAAGTGGGGTACTTTATTAATGACGGCTGCGCGCGGCTATCTGATAGCCATTGTACCATGGGTTGCAGTGTGTCTGTTTACAGGTAGTGCAATCAATTGGTTAGAAGCAAACTTGTTAGGAGCATTGGTAGCAATAGTTGGCCTAGGATTGCAATATAAATATTTACATAATGTCAGAGTCTTTTAATTATAAGATTAATTTTGGATAATTTTAACAGTTGTGACGCTGATACAAAGAGAAGCCAGTAAAAGTAATTTCTTTCACTGGCTTTTTTTAATACCGAAAACAGATTTGGTTATAAAGCTTGATTCTATTCATTTGCTCTTTTTCAGGAGGATTTGAAAAAAGACTTTATTTTTTTAAATTAGAACTTGGACACCTTTTGAATACTTTTTCCGTATAAAAGTCTGTAATAGTAGCAATTACAGAGCAAAATAAAAGGAGAGTACAGGGATTAACAATAAGGTTTCATTTGGTTTATGATTGTCTAGAATTACTGATATAACAACATTTTCGTCTCTTGAATTTTTTCTTTTTATAGTTCTATGCCGTGCGAATGCCGTGCGTTTTTTTACTCATAAGTTTAATGCCATAATTGAATTAATAGCATCATTTTTATTTTTCTGCGTTAAATGCGTATAAATATCTAGTGTCATTTGTATATTTTCATGTCCCATTAACATTTGTACTGTTTTTGGTTTAACATTAGTTTCACTAATCAATAAAGTAGCAAAAGTATGTCTAAAGCCATGAATAGTTATTTTTTTCAAACTTGGGTTAGCATGGTAAACAGAAGTTAGCCAACTATCAGGTTTACTTAAAGTTAAATAAGTTCCCTTAGCAGTAGAAAAAATAATTTTTGATAATATTTTTTGTGATTTTTTATAATTTAAAAGATCATTTTTTAGTGCTAAAGAAATAGGAATACTACGTTTTGACATTTTACTTTTAGGGGACTGAATTATCACTTTATTTCCTAATCCGAGAGCAAGAGTGTGGTTAACATATAAAAGATTATTTTTGAGATCAATATCTTTCCAAGTTAATGCTAGAGCTTCTGATTTTCTTAATCCTGTAGAAGATAATAATTTAAAATAGGTATAAACTTTTAAATTATATTTCTTTGCAGTAGATAAAAAATCTTCCAATTCTTTTCTAGTATAAACATTATGTTCTACATCTCTACGAGGCCGCGAGGTGTTTTTAGGCATAATAATTTTACTAACGGGATTATCTTTTATATATCCTAATCTAATAGCATGTTCAAATAAAGTATTTAATTGTCTAACCACATCTTTATATTTAACAATCTGTTTTGCTTTTTGATCAGCAAACTTTTGAACAGTCTTTGCCTGAATAGTATCCATATATTGTTCACCAAAAATAGGCTTGATATGATTTTTATAAATTTGATAATTTTTATTTGCTGTTGACTCTTTAACCTGGCCTTTGTAGTTTTCAAACCATAAAGAATACATTTCATCTGTTTTTATTTGTTTAGGCTTTTGGTAACCTTGAGTTCCGTTAGCTCTTAATTGATCATAAGTTGTTTTAGCTTCGTTATAATTTGGAAATCCTTGTCGAGTAATATTAACCCGTTTACCATTGTCATCTAAGCCTAAGTATAAATGGAACTTAAACAAACGTTCACCACGCTTATTTTTATATTCTTTAATATGCGGATCTCTTTTCGGCATTTTTTATCCTTTCTAATATGTTATAATTAAGTATACAAAAGGGCATTGCTCTATTGTAATATTAAGCTTTTAAGAATTAGTTTTCCAGACAGGTTCTTAAAAGCTTTTTTGCTTTTATTTCAAAGTTATAATTTTATATTTTAGTTTTATGTCATTTGTTTTTAAAACAGATGCGGATTCAAGAGCTTTATATTTTACATAGAATTGTCCTGTTTTTGACCATTTGCGTAAACAATTATCTGGCAAATTATCAGGAAAGAGTCCAGAAGTCCAGTTTCTTCGAGTAAGAGTATAAAAATTATCTTTTAAAATTTCAACGGAAGAATTAGTACATTCAAGATATATCTTTAATCCGTCTTTATCAGTCTTAAGATTTTTATGAATTTCATATCCGTATTCTCCGCTGATAGATGCTTGGAAAAATCCATAATACTCCTTACCAGGAATTATGTTTTCAATATTCTTATCTTCAAAATCGATAGGTTTATTATTGCTGTTTTCAATAACTGTACTATCGACTGTTCTAATATAAGTAATCTTAAATTCATTGTTAGTTAGTTTCATAATTTTTCTCCTATAAAATATTTAATGTAAAGTATCTTCAGTAAATGAGTTACAAGTAACGATCGACATAGGTTTAATGTCACTAGCGTGGTGGACAAAGATACTTAGAAATAAAGATTGCTTTTCTTTTTGTACAACTCAATTGTATCATTAAGCATTCTAATAGGGATACCATACTCATAAATGAACTGAATTGGTTCTTCAAATGTATCAAATTGATTAGAAGCATATCCATAAATTAAATTAAGAGAGTATAAATCTGCTAGACGTTCTTCTGAATTAATTGACTTTCCACAGTAAAAAGCTCCATTAACATTGCCATTCATAATATGACCTATTTCATGACCAATAATAAAAGGTAATTCAAACTTATTTTTACTGTTTTGATTTATAACAATCAATTTCTTATCGGGTAAAGCTACTGATTGATAAGTTTGCTCTCTTCGAATTAAAGCGCAGCTAATACCATGGTCAAAAGCGTATTTTAAAAGGTATTTTACTAAGTCTTCCATCACTCACCTTTACCCTTTCTAATATCACTGTCCATTAAGTTGCGTATAACATCAAGATACTCCTTAGGCACCGGTTTGCCACGATATGAATAAACAGTTTCGTCATCCGTGATGTCAACATAAGGATGGCTTTCTTTATTTACAGTAGGTGAAGGATCATCGGTATTACCTAAAAGGTAGTCAGTTGATGTATGTAAAACTTTTGCCACTTTTTTTAAGTTATTGACGGTTGGTGATTGCGTTTTCCATCTGTAAATAGAGTTTGTCCCAATACCAGCTAAGTCATTAACTTTCGATAATGTCAATTTTCTTTTTTTAGCTAATTCTTTTATTCTTTCGAATGTTGTCATATCAAGGCTCTCCAATCCTTGACATAAAATATTATTTAAAACGCTAATTTTTTATTGACTAATTAGCGAAAACGCGTAATAATATATTTGTCAATTAAATTACTTATAAAATTAAATAAATAAAAAAGTATTGAATAGTATGGGGATACGTTTCAATGGTTTATTTATTACACTTTTATATTAGCGTTTACGCTAATATATGTCAACAAAATTTAGTGATTTATTGACAAAATTATTTACACTTTTGTTTTAGAAAGAAGGGAGTGAACTATGTTGCCAGCAGAACAGGCTTTAGCAGAAGCTAAGTCAAAGATTTTTAGTGCTATCAAAATTGAAATGATACGACAAGGCTACACAGTTTCAAGTTTGGCAGAGCTATTAAATGTTAATCGACCGACTCTTAGCTATGCAATTCACGGTGGGACTACACCACGTGATATTTCTGTTAGGAAGAAAGTTTATAAGGTTTTGGGAATTACTGAATAGATTGAAAGCAAAGTGAAAATAGGCAACTTTAAAAGACTTAAAAAGCTAACAATTAAAATTATAAGCATCTAATATTTAGCAATGAAAAATTCTTTTATCAAAAAGACTCATCAATGTTACTTGATAAGTCTAGTGATAAGCAAATTCATATTTAGTTTAATGGACAATCATTTATGATCTCATCTGCTCAGTTATTAGGTTGGTAATAACTTGAGAAGCTATGCTTTCAACCATAGAAATTGATACAGAAGCAAATTTATTAGTGATTTTTTTGGTCTTAGACCAAACTTTCTTATCGCGTATTGTATCTAAAAACTTATGACCATCCCATGTAAGTGCGCCTGTAGAATAATATGCAATATCGTTGTTAATCCATTTAATTCTGTCATGCAAATAGTTTGTTTCAGATAATTTTGCTAAAACGTATTTAATTTCTTCAGGCTTATAATCCCTAAGTTCCTTAGCATTTAAAAAATTATCTAAATATAAAAAAGTCCCAAATTCATATTTGTCCTCAATAAATAGCATTACGGAACGAACACAGTCTTGATTAAGTTTCATATAACCACCTTTTTAACTAGATGTCTTAATTATAAAGCTATATATAGTGGCATACAAGTACAGGAGATACAAAATGTGAAGCATGATTGAGAAGATTTTGGAAGTAAAAAAGAGTATTTATAGAATTTCAAAACCAAGCAGATTGCCGTTCGACACATTCCAAACTATAAAAATAACATTCAAATATTATTTAAAATGCTTGCAAAATAGTTGATGTGTTAGAAGTTAACTTAGTTAAATTTGGAAAGGAGGTGAATAAAGATGGAAGTAAAAGTTCCAATTAATATTCCCGATGATCAGCTGCTTGATGCGGTTGAATCAATTTTTAAAAAATACGGGCTAACTGAAAAACAAGACACGGTTTGGATGAATCAAACTAATGCTAGGAAATATCTTAATGTTTCCAAAGCTACATTTTACAGATGGGAAAAAGCAGGAAAAATCCCATACAGCTTAATAGAAGGAGTTAAGCGTTATTCAAAAAAAGAATTAAATCAATTAATGAACGAACACAGAGTATGTATGAGGTAAAAAATGTCAAGAATTTTATCAATGATTACTTCTATATGGATGCTGGAATTTTATCTTTTATATCATTCAAAGAATAAAAGAAAGTATGTATCTTATTCATGATTAGATGGTATTACATTAATTAATCTTCTTGAAACATTGTATTTAATGTTTTCAGGAATTTTTGGTTAGCAGAGAAAACGACTTTGTCAGCATGTTCAGTGGTTGCATCATTCCAGCCAGAAGTAGAAGTCTGCTGAATTGACTCCATAACTTCATTTACAATCAATACCTGGTCGTCATTTAAGTAAGGCATGACTTTGGCACATGAACTTAATGCAATTCTTTTATTTTCTAAACTGTGTGACGCTGTGTATGAATTAATCGAAGAGAGAAAATCAAGTATTAATGTTTGGTTTTTATTTTTAAATTGCTGTTTATTCTTACGTTTTTCATTTTCTCTAGCGAAATCTTCTTTTAGTATTTCTATTTCTTTAGTAGTTCGATTTGCATTTTTGTTGCTTAGATAACTAAAAAATGCTGAAACAATAGCAACAAGATAGCTAAGATATTGTGCCAATAATTGCCAGTCCATAAAAACACCTTCCTTAGAGATTTATTTTAAAATCTATTAAATTCAATTATATCAAAAAAGACGTTAGCAAATTAATACGTTGAAAAGAATTAAATTTAGAAAGTGAGTAAATACAAAATGACTAAATCAATAGAATTGACAATCCCGATAGATACTCTGATTGATGCAATTGACCAAATTATGCAGAAAAGAGGCTATGTACCTGCAGAATCTCTAGTCGGAAAAGCAATTAAAATGAAAGAGTTTTCCGAAAAATACTGCGGTAAGAAAGCTCCTAACTGGATTAGATTATTTATTTTTGACGAGTTTCCAGAAGTTAACGTTAAAAACGGTGGCTGGGTAGTTAACCCACGAAGAACGGAAGAGGGTAGCAAGACTATCATTTTTGAAAAGCCAGCTGCCGAGTGGATGGAAAAACATCGAGGCGAGATAGATTGGAACGCAAAGTTACCCCAATAGTAGAAAGGATATTGATTAAATGGCAGCACATTTTATACGCAGGTTTCGGCACTTATCCGAAAAGCAAAGGGTTACTAATCGCATCATTGCTAGTAGCAATTGCTGGTCTAGCATTAGCGATTTACGTCCTAAGTTTGCCGCCTTATCTGCCAGGGACAATTTGACACACAAAAAAGCCCGACTGCAATCGGACTCTTCAGTAATAATAAAGTATAAAGAATACTAAGGAGATTATAACATATGGAAGTAAAAAATGGTAATGAATTAAAGCAAGCTATTCATGATATTAATGCTCAAGAAGAATTAGCTGAAATTGCTAAAGAAGATCCTAATGCCAAATTGATTAATGACATGGAAAATTCAGTGATTTCAAGTTTAGTTACGGGAAGTAATGTTTATAAAAACAATATGGAATTTCTAAAGCATCGTTTAGAATTTAACCATGGCTCTCTAGATAAATTATGTGAAGAATTGGACTATGATCCGTACGATTTTTTAACAGATTCTTGTGATATTGATGATGGAGACAGTTTTTCATCAATAATTGAGTGGGCATACGGGAGTGAAAGGATAGGCGATGCTTTAAAATGAAACTCTTTGAAATAAATGATGCTATCAAAAAGGTAGCTGATAAAGAGGATATTGATCCAGATACACTAAAAGATACTCTTGATTCTTTGAAGCTAACTAGAGATGACAAACTGGACGGATTAGCTGGCTTAATTGAACGAGATACCGCAAACATCGATTTTTTGACAAACAAAATTAAGCAGCTTACAGAGCAGAAACATCATTACGAGAATCAGAAAAATAGTTTGCAAAATTACATGACAGAAGTAATCGACGATGCGGGTATTAAAGAGCTACATACTGAACATTACATCCTCAAGCCACGTAATTATAAGCAAAAGACCATCATTTCAGATGAACGTAAAATACCTAAAGTTTATATTGTGACAAAAGAAGTTTCATCAATAGATAAACGTAAACTCTATCAAGATATGAAAGATGGTCAAAATATACCGGGTGCACATTTAGAACCAAACAGAAAAACAACAATTAGCTAGGAGACTTTTATGTTGAATAAAGAATTTTTAGATTGGCAGGAAGAAACTTTTAAAGCAATTGAATTATGGACTATCCGTTTAAAAAACGAGGCTTTAAAGCAAGACACCTATAAAGGTGCGATTAATTACCTTGAAATAAATTATCCTAGTCCAATATGCACACATGAAGGATCACCCAGTGAGCAATTTCAATCAGTGATTAGATACATGTTTGAGGAAGCAAAAAAGATGGTTTATGACGAAGCACAGTTGCAGGAGATTAAACATGGAAAATCGAATTAAAGAGCTAAGACAAAAAAATAACCTAACCCTTGAAAAAACGGGCGAAAAAGTTGGCATTGCTAAAAACACTTTAAGTAGGTATGAAAGTGGAAAGCGCGAGCCAAAGTTGGAAGTGTGGCAAAAGCTGGCAGACTTCTTTGACGTCTCAGTTCCTTATATTCAAGGATTCGATGAACATAGGCCAAATAGAATTAAAAAATTACGTCAGTTAAAGAAAGTGAGCCAAGGAAATTTAGCTAAAGTAACAGGACTTACTAATCAAGCTATTAGCCAATATGAGAATGGAAAAAGAAATCCCAATGAAAAAGTTTGGCAACAATTAGCAGACTACTTTGATGTATCTGTACCGTATCTTAAAGGTGAAATTGATACGGAGTATTTAGGAAAAATAATAAAAACAATCTATTTAGTTGCTTGTAATAAAAGAGTTGTAATAAAAACTAAAAAGGAATCTATTATTGCTGAAAACGATAGATTAATTGCTATCACATCATTGTTACTTTTAATGTTCAAAGAGCTCAACTTAGACCATAAAAGTGAGAGCAGAGAGGCTTTTGAAAAGAATGCTAGCCTATTAGGCTTAAGCGGTGACGAAAAGGTTGATTACATTAAAAAAGCTTCAGTATCTGCCACTGAAGAAAACTATATGTATGACATTGAATGTGCTAAGGCACTAATTGATTTTTACGACAATTTATAAATATGTACGAATTACGATCTTATCAAAGCGATTTAATTCAGCGGATTACTAAATCAATGCAAAAAGGTCACCATCACATTATTGTGCAGTCACCGCCAAGAACGGGTAAGACAGTCGTAATGGCAGAAATTGCCAAGAGAACAACTGCTAAAAACAATCGCGTAATGTTTATTATTCATAGAAAAGAAGTATTGGATCAGGCTAAGGCTACTTTCAAAGCACAAGGTGTTAAGCCTAACTTAGCAACAATGGGCTTAGTGCAGACACTATGCAGGCGTGCTAATAAATTGCCAGAACCTCAACTTATTTTAATCGATGAAGGTCACCACGCTCTTGCTAAAAGCTACCAGAAAATACTAAACAAATTCAAAAATGCTTACGTATTGTTCTTCACGGCTACGCCAAGAAGAACAGGTCAGAAACAACTTGATCAGATAGCAGACGATATTATTGTCGGGAAATCAATTAAAGAATTAACTAATGACGGTTTTTTAGCACCGTTCAGATATTTCCAACCACCTAATGATTTCAATAGCAAATTACTAAAACGCAGTTCGACTGGTGACTACACCAACAAGTCTATGGATGAAGCAATGAGCACTAAAATCTTTGGCCATGTGGTTAAGCAATATCAGCGGATTGCCAAAGGAATGCAAGCAGTGGTTTACACCTATTCTATTGAATCAGCAAAGAGGGTAGCTCAAGAATTTAACGATGCAGGAATTTCAGCTAAAGAAGTTGACGGTAAAACACCAACGGTCGAAAGGGATGCAATTGTTGCTGATTTTAAAAATCAGAGATTAAAGATATTGGTTAACGTCAATTTGTTCACTGAGGGCGTTGATTTACCAAACGTTGACTGTGTGATTATGGCAAGACCTACCACATCACTAGCATTGTATTTACAATTTTCGATGCGATGCCTAAATCCTAGACCGGGCAAGACAGCAATAATTATTGACCATGCTAATAATGTGCAGAAATTTGGTTACCCAGATGATGACCGAGACTGGAAGCAGGCAGTGGTCAGTGGTACAAAATCTGTTTCAAAAATAAATACTGAGCCCGGCATGGCAATTATTACCTGCGATTACTGTTTTGCAGTTGTCAAAGCTAGTGAAGTCAAAGAAGGCAAGTGCCCCTTATGTGGTCAACCAATTAAAGTTCACGAGGCAAAACAGGTTAAAGATGTTGATTTAGTTGAAGCAAAAAATCGTAAAAAATTAATAGCGGAAATAGTAAAAAGCGACTTACTTAAAAAAGTCGCAAACATGAAAGTTAATGAGTTAACCTCACCAGCTGAACTTAATGCTTACGCAAAGTTGCATGGTTACAAGCAAGGATGGGTTTACTTTCAACTAAAGAAGAGAGGAATGATTAAGAAATGAGTTTTTTAGACAGGCAGGCGATTGAAATATCAATTGCAGTTGCAGAAGGTGACTATGACAAAGTCTTAAAAAGAAAAAATTTAATAGATACCTTTATCGAGATGTTGATTTTTGAATCAGAAAAAATGAAAGGATTAATCAAATGATAGTTTTACCAAAACCAAAAAAATTAGAACCAAAGGCACAGCCACACAACTTTTTTATCTGGGGTGCACCAATGAGTGGCAAAAGCTATTTTGCCAGCTTTTTCCCAAATCCGATTGTACTTAATACCGATGGGAACAGCGATCAGGGAACCGCACCAGCATTTCAAATTAGGAATTTAAGAGATAAGAATGGCAAACCAACGCAATTAGTTACCCAGCAATTAGACGATATTATCTTAGCTTTACAGACAGAAAATGAGCAAAGAAAACCTGAGGAGCAATTCAAAACAATTGTGGTAGACGTGATAGATGACATTATCGTTATGCTTGAGCAAGCAATTTGCTTGGATAACAATGTTAAGTCATTAAGCGATATTCCTTACGGTAAAGGCTACGCATTATTCAACACTGCACTGCAACAGCTGGTGATGGATTTAAAAGCATTGCCAATGAACATCATCTATATTAGCCGAGAAAATTCAATTACAGATGACAACACTGGTGCCACTACTTACCATCCTTCGCTAAAGACTAAATATTTTAATGTGGTAAATGGCAATTGTGATGTTGAAATCAGAACTAAAAAAGTCGGTGATGGCTTTAATGCTTCCTACTTTAGAGAAGTAAAAAGCTTAAGAACACAATACAATCCGAAAAATATTACAGACCATCGTATTTTAAAACTATTGGAAACATGCAACGGAATTTTTAAAAAGGAGACTAAATAATGAGCTTACTTGATGCAATGAACGAACTGAAACAAAAAGGTTTTAACCCGAAAGATGGTAAGGAATACAACCCATATGAGCCGATACCAGATGATACCTATCTTATGAGTTTTGACAATGCGACTCATAACGCCAAAGGTGACCGAGATTTCTTGATGTTAACTTTTAGCGTTGTCCAGGGTGAATATGAAGGCAGACAAGAATCGATTTTTCCATCACTTGCACAAACAAAAGCTAATGGTGATCCAATGCCTAACTCAGTGATTGCTAGAAGCATTTCTGAAATTCAAATTATTGGTGAAACTCTTGATAACCCGGTACCCGACAAGTGTTTTGCCTTTGAAAATGAAACAGAAGCTTATGAAGCTATTGCTAAAGCATTGCAGCCAGCTTGTGGCAAAGTTTTAAAAGTGACTATTAAAACTACTCCTAATAAGAAGAATCCCCAATATCCTTTTAGAAATTATACATTTGAAAAGCAGGAACAACCAAAAGTAGCTGATGCCAAAGATCCATTTAATGGCACTGGTGATACTATAGATATTAGTGATGACGACTTACCATTCTAAAAATAAAAATTAATAGGTTAAATTATGCAACTAGAAAATCTAGTCAATTATGCCATTAGCTATGCAGCACATGGATTTTCTGTCATTCCCATTGGATCAAATAAACGACCGCTAATTAAGTTTGCCGATAAGCCGCCACTTTCAGGTGATGAAATTAGAAAGGTCTGGCAACGCTATCCATTGGCTAACATCGCTCTTAAAACTGACAAGTTTTTCGTGATTGATGTTGACCGTCATGGTGATGTTGATGGCTTACAATCAATTCTTAACCTGAATCACAACGAATGGTTTAAAGACACTTTGCGAGAGAAAACTGCTCATGATGGTTATCATTTCTTCTTTCAAAAGCCTGCAAAAGAGAATGTGACGCAATGCATTGGCCTATTGCCAGGTGTTGATTTGAAAGCTCATGAAAATAATTATGTGGTAGTCGCTCCTAGCAGAATAGATGGTAAGTCCTATCGGTGGCTTAATCACAAGCCCATCAGACCAGCTCCAGCTGGTTTGTTGGAATTAATTCAAAGCAAGTCTAAGCCAGAAAAAAAGACGATTTTAGACTATAAAATTGCCAGTAAGACGCAGACTTCAAAACTATTTGAATTAATTGTCAATGGCTTAGGCGGTACCGGCAGACGCAATGATACTCTTACCAGCTTTGTCGGTGGGCTATTATACCGCGGTGTTGATCCAGCTGCAGCAGCTAAATTGGCATTAATTGCAAACACTAATACAACAGACAGTCTTCCGCTAAATGAAGTGGAACGAACAGTAAATTCAGTAATTGTAAAAGAGATTAAAAGAAGGGGGATTGAATGAGTGACGTTATTAAAATCAATGAAAAAAATGCTGAGAAGTTACGTAAAACCACCATTGAACTTGAACGTCAAAATAATGGTGCCGTTAAAACTACTAGCGTTAAAAACGTAGTAATGATCTTATTGCATGATCCCAATCTTAAAAATCTATTTCGATTGAACGAATTTACCCAAGAAATAGATGTAGTTGATAATCGCAAGTTAGAAATTAAGAATATTGGCACTGTCATAATTAGCAAAGGGCAATATACAGATCAGGTTACTAACTCAGTAGAATTATATATTGAAGCTCGATCCGATTATGAGCACGCTACTTTTAAAAATGTGATTATCGAGCAAGCAATAGATAATGTCGCTTACATGAATTCTTATAACCCAGTGATTGATTATATGGATAATGCATATAAACATTGGGACAAGAAACGAAGGATTGATAATTTTTTCCCTGAATATCTTGGAGCCAAGAAGAATGCGACCACAACACTAATTACTCGGACGTGGTTAATGGGAGCCGTTGCCAAAGCTTATGATCCTGAAACTAAATTCGATTATGTTTTAGATTTAGTGGGTGGCCAAGGAGTCGGTAAAACTTCAATCCTGAAAAATATTTCGCCTATGGGACTATATACAGACCAGTTTAATACTTTCACTAAAAAAGACGATTTCGAAGTGATGAAAAACGCTCTGATTGTTAATGATGATGAAATGACTGCCAGTAATGATGCGAGTTTTGAAGAAATCAAAAAATTTATTACCATGCAAGATTTCGAATATCGTAAGCCTTATGGTCATAAGCCTTTGCATTTCAAGAAAAAATTTGTCATTGCAAGAACAACTAATGAAGTTAGGCACTTGCGAGATCGTTCAGGCGATCGGAGATTTTTATCAATTTACGCTCATCCGGACAAACAAACTAAGAATCCTGTGACCGATTTGACCGAGGATGTAGTGCAGCAGCTGTGGGGTGAAGTGGTTTGGTTATATAAGAATGCAAAAGATCCATTTAGATTTACGCCAAAACAAGAAGCTTTGTTAAAGCAAAATAGAGAAGAATTCCGCTATACATCAGGTCTTGAAGATAATTTAATGGATGTTTTAGAGAATAAATTTAAAGGGCAGAAGTTTATTCCTAACCGGGAATTATCAGTTGCTTTATTTCAAGATCCTAACGCTTTATCAAGGAATAATAAACAGACGCGTGATATTCGTTATTACATGGAACACATGGGTTACAACACAAGTGCTGTAGTTAAAATTAATAAAAAAGCTGTAAGAGGATTTCAAAAGTTACAGTAAGTTACAGTAAAGTTACAGTAACTGTAACCGCGAAATCGCTTGTGTAAGTAGGTAACAGGGGTACTGGTTACAGTAAAACAGTAAATATTAATAAAACTTTTTATTTATATAATATATAGCTTTCATAGCTTTAAAAAAAGTTTTTATGAAATTTACTGTAACCAGTAAATTTTGATAAGCAAAACCCTTGAATGAGTAAGAAAAGAATAGGTTACAGTAACTGTAACCGGAGTGTAACTCTTTAGGAAAATATTATGGAATTGATTAAAGGAAATTTAACTGAAAATCTTATTGTGATGGGAAATTGGAGTGATAAAGATGAAATTTAAAGATGGGAAGGTAGCGAAAATGGAAAATAAAAAAAACGCCACACAATCCGATAAAATTGGTACGTTTAAAATGGCTAAAAATGGAGAATTGGTTTGGGAAGATTCTATTTAAAGACATATAGTTTTTACAGCTAAACAGGTCGAAGCAACCAAATTTTTAATTAATTTTGTATAACGATTTGAGTTAGTTTTTTACCAAAAGTTGTGAATTCTATAAATCCCTTTTCAATAGTGGGTTTAGAGGTTGTATTTGATAAAGTAAATAAATTACTCCAACTTAAAAATTCAGGTGATTTTTTAGCAGAATCATAAAATAACTTATTTGTATCATGGGTCAAATAATCGTCATCGCTTTGATTAATTATCCCTAGCGAAACAAGACTATCTAAACTTAGTTCATTTTGAAACCAAGAAGCTGTTGATTTATCTGGAGCAATAAAATGATCTCCATCTTTATGGCCTGAGCCATCATCCATTCGGCTAAAAAATATAACAGTAGGTATAGAATTCAAATTATTAGTCGAAATTTGCATAAGAAACTTAGCATCTTCTGGACTGAATTGTGATAGAACATTTGAAAATCTAGGTGATAATCCTTGATTTTTCCTTTTGTCTATAGAAGCAGCAATAAGCTTGGCAAACATTTCTCTTAAGTTATCATCACTTATTTGATATTTAGAGTCCTCTATTGTTTTCATAGCTAAGTTTATTTTAGAAGAATCCCTATTTTCTTCAGGAATTTTATTTACATTATCAATAATTGACTGTTTAAATTTTCTTATATGTGCATTTGCCCATGTTGTTCCTATGTTTAATGGCGATAATAATAATTCTGAAATACCACCCAAGGTATCACCAATATTTTTAGCAGTAGAATTCATTAATAGTTCTTGAGTATTTTGAGGTAAAAAATTAAGTGGATTTTTTTGATCCATAAAAAATCTCCTTTTAAAAAATCAATTAAACACTAGATATATGTATTATTATACACGAAAGGCACAAGATGTTGTGGAATAAGATACAAATTATTTTGAACAAAAAGCATTGGTCTTTAGCAAAATTAGCCAGGGAATCTAATGTAAATTATGAAACATTGAAAAAATATAAATTTGCTGGGCAGGAACCTAGTTTTAGTAAAGTATGTAAAATTGCTGATGCGTTAAATATTAGTTTAGATGAATTGAGGTAACCATCATTGGAAGATATACCGGTTTTGAAACTAAGCTATAAAAAAGTATATGACAGACGTGTTTATCTATGGCATGTGCCTGATGAATATGAATTAGGTGATAGGTAAGCACTTTTAATCCAAGACTGAAAGGACTAGTAAATGACAACAATAAAGATGAATGACGGTAGAACTCAGTACGAAGTTAAGGAAGATTACTACAAAGTAAGAGATGATTTACAGATGCTAACTCAATCTTTTATCGAACTTACGGATACTCAATTGGGCAAAGTTCTACTAAATGTAAACGATATTTTATCTGTTAGGGCAACAAACAATGTCTGAACACGAAATACAAAAACAGATCATGCGTGAATTATCAATGCATCATTGTACTGTGTTTAGAGCTAATGTGGGTAAAGTGCTGATGAAAAATGGCAGGTGGTTTGATACCGGTTTGCCTAAAGGACATCCAGATTTATATGGCTTCAGATGGGTAGACAATCAAGTATTTTATATAGAAGTAAAATCAAAAATTGGTAAACCTAGAGGTGACCAGATTAGATTTCATGAATTTCTATTATCACATAATGTGATACACGGAATTGCTCGTAGTACAAAAGATGCTCGTATGATTGTGGAAGGAGGCTTGGTGGGGTATGGCTATCCCGTATAATTTAATCCATAGCTTAGAAAATGAATATGGAACATTATCATTAGTACCAGATAATAATTTAACCTTAAAGTCTATTCAAAAATCGCTTTATAACAATGAAGAAGAAATTATTGACGCTAAAATCACTACCTTAATTAATGAAGGTTATTCAATCAAAGAGGTAGCAACAGAATTAAACTTTAGCCAAAATAAGATCAGATCAGCTGTTAATCGTTTAGGATTAGAAGTTAAACCATATTTTAAATATGTAGCGATAAATCGAAAAACTGGACAAAAAATATATAGTAAAAACTTTAGTAAATACCGTGTTATCACACATCAGCCTTTACAATTTATATCAAGTGCAAGACTTTATTTAAATAAAAAAGGATATTATTTGAGAAAATTCCGTAAAATTGTCCGTTTTAAAAAGTTAAAATCCGGAGATAAGTATTTTTGTAAAAACAAAATTTATACCAAGGAATAGAAAGGAAAAGAGCTGTGGAAGAAAACATTGATCTACCTATTGATATTGATCAGAAAAAAACCGCTCAGAAGGTACGTGACTTTTTCAAATTTAATTTTGAACACTACCTAATTAGAGCTGGTTATCATCGTACAGATCTTAGCAGTCCACAGCTCGATCCTACAGGTATCATGAGTCATAGTGGCAACTCAGCAGAGAATAAAATGGCTACTATTTTTGAAGCACAAGATAAATGCCAAGCAGTTTATCATGCCATTGATCAATGCGCTGATAGTTCAAAGCAGCCATTTAGAACAATTCTAAAATCACTTTATATTGAAGAACTTACTGATTGGCAAGTGGCAGCCAGGGTGCAGTACAGTGATTCTAGGTACAGTGACTTAAAACGTTATGCTTTATGTCAGTTTGCAGACACAATTGATACTTGGAAAACAATTTATAATGTAAAAATTCCAGAACTTAAGGTATTTAAAAATCGGGTCAATATCGGGCCAGAATCGGAGAAAGGTCGGATTGAATAGGTGTTATATTGATAGCATCAAGAATAAAAAATAATTCTTGAATGTGTATATACAAAAGTGGCGATAGGTTCGAATCCTGTCGTTGCTATAGCAATAAGCAACTTTCTCAACGCGCGCACGGATCAATGGGAAATGTAAGATAAGACGGCATGTGCATTATTTAGCACGATGAGTCTTACACTTATTGCAATATAGGGGCGTGGCAGTAAGTAACTGCATGTGGCGATCGTACAACACAAGAAACACAAGTTTTAGGTGCAAGTCCTAACGTTCCTCTAGGCACGCCATGACCTTAATACATGTTTATTTAGGATAATCTATAATATGTTTTCAGAGTTTAATATTAAATATTAAGTGAGCGTGTCAAATTAAGTATGGATTAATTGATAAGGTAATCAAATTTTATAATGAAGAGATTAGACCTATCAGTGATCCATATTTTTATGTCTAAAGAAACATAACGTAAAAAGCCATATCTAAGTAAAAGATATGACTTTAAAATTAGTTCTCAAATGCTCTAATGGTAGTAGCGGTAAGATCTATTTCGCTAAGCTGATTACTTCCAAATGTAAGATCAACTAATCCATCAACTTGTAATGATATACATACTCTTCTTATTTTATTAGGAGAGAAATTAGGAACTAATTTTTGAAGTTGATCGCGATTTATTCGTGTATTACGTCTTCTGGTATTAGTCCCTTTATTTACCTCTACATAATTTTTATAAATAGCGTTCATTAGCTGTGCTTCATCTGGATCTAAATACAAATCATCAAACATTATTATGCCCCCTTTCGTAATTGATTATCTCATATATATAAACATTATGCGTTTTTAATTTGATGAGTTTGACCAATGATAGTAATAATTTAATTCCTTTTAATCTCAATAGTTGTAATTATTAAACACTCGGGTAAGTAAAACTAGTTAAAGCTCCTTATAGAGTGTTTTTTATTATATTCATCTCAAAGAAACTAGCTTTAAAAGCTAGTTTTTTGTATGATTGCTTTGAGGTGATTTTAATTGACAGATGATAAAAACTTCTATTCACATGGAGAATGGACAAGAGTAAAAAATGGTCGTATTAATTATGATAAAAAAACTTGTCAAGTTTGTGGTAGAAAGTATAAAGAAACCAATAAATTTAACGTTGATCACATAATTATGCGTAAATTGCTACAGGAAGATCAGTGGTATGATAAAACGAATTTGTGGACGCTCTGTACATGTTGCAATGGGATTAAACAAAGTCTTGAACATATTTTTAATGACAATCAATTACAAACAATTACAAAATCTCAATGGATTAAACTTATTAGAAATAACAAAAATTATTGTAAAGCAAAATGTCAACATTGATTTTTAAATATTGCAACTAAATTTAAAGCACTCATTAGAGTGCTTTTCTTGTACACTAAATTAGGAGGTGGTGAAATGATGTGAGTGAATTAAGAGGCAAGCAGCGTAAGTTTGCTGATAATTATATAAAAAGCGGCAATGCGACAGAAGCATATGTTAATGCTGGTTATAAAGTTAGAAGTAATGAAACTGCTAGAGCTAATGCTAGTCGGCTGCTAACAAATGCTAACGTAAAAGCTTATATTGAAAAACGGTTAGAACAGCTTGAATCTGCTAAATTAGCAACTGCTCAAGAGACTTTAGAGTATCTCACGTCAGTTATGCGGGGCGAACAAACAGAGACAGTTGTGACCGCCAAAGGTCTTTATAAAAATGTTGAAGTGTCGGCTAAAGACAGGATAACTGCAGCAAAGGAACTGCTTAAACGTTATCCGATTGATCCATTGTCTAAGATGCAACTACGTAAGATCAATGCAGAAGCCGATTTGACTGAGGCACGTGTGAAGGCTATGCAAGGAAATAATACTACACAGGAAGACAAAGTGGCTAAGATGATGGGAGAACTGCAAGATGCGATTAGAGAAAATACTGGCTAAGCATTTCACACTCAAGCAACAGATGGTTCTAAGTCAGTTTGTCAACAATCATTATTGGAATTTAATGATTAACTATGGGGCAGTTCGTTCTGGTAAAACCGTGGCTAACAATTATTGCTTTATTTTGAGTCTATTAAAAGTACGAGAGTTGGCCAAACGTAATCGAATTAAAGATCCACTTTATATCCTAGCCGGAACTTCCAAGAAGAATATTTTTAATAATGTTTTAAATCCACTATTTAATGAGTTTGGATTGGCTCCAGAACAGGATTCAATTGGTAACTTACACTTGTTCGGTGTAACGATTGTCTTGGCCTACACGGGCTCTGTTCGAGGTATTAGTGGTGTTCGTGGCTCTAGTGCATACGGTGCTTACATTAATGAGGCATCCCTAGCTAACGAGAGTGTGTTCAGTGAAATCCTTGATCGTTGTTCTGAGGGTGAAGGTCGCGTTATCTGCGACACAAACCCTGATATTCCAACACACTGGCTTAAAAAGAATTATATTGATAATGCATCGCCTTATATCATTAGTAACCATTTTGTCTTGGACGATAATACTTTTCTGAGTAAACGCTATATTGAAAATAAAAAAGCAACGACACCTAAAGGAATGTTCTATGATCGTTCTGTTTTAGGGCTATGGGTAACTGGACAAGGTGTTGTGTACAGTGATTTTGATGCAAAAACAATGGTGATCAAACATGAAAAAATTCCTTCTGATCTTACTTATTATTGTGGCGTTGACTGGGGCTTTGCTGAAGGACACAATGGCGTGATTGTCGTATTTGGCGATGATAATAAAGGCAATACATATTTAATTAAAGAGTATACGGCAGTTCACAAGTATATTGATTACTGGATTGATGTAGCTCACGATATTCAGAACCAATACGGCAGAAATGTCACTTTCTGGTGTGATTCTGCTCGCCCAGAATATGTATCAATGTTCCAACAGGCTAATGTTCAAGCTACTAATGCTGATAAAACAGTAATGACTGGTATTGAATCGGTTTCTAAACTGATGACTACTGGTCATTTTTTTATTAATCAACAAGGAATTGATCAGTTTTTGGATGAAATCTACCAGTATGTTTGGGATTCTGATAAAGGTGTCCCACTCAAAAAGAATGATGACGTCATGGATGCAATGCGTTACGCAATTTATAACCAGCATAAGCAAGTTGAAAACCAGATTATTGGCAATATTTACCTTTAAGGAGGTGTTGCAATGGAGAATATAATTGGACGAGCATTAGTAACTAGAAATGGTCAGTTTCTGTTTCCAAAGGGTCAGGAATTAACTAATGATGAGTTGTTTGGCTTTATCAAATGGAATTCCGATAAGATGCAGCCTAGGTTAAGAGAAAACATGAAGATGTATCTGGGTGAACACCCAATCTTAAAGCAAGCCAAAAAACAGTTTGGTCCAGATAATCGGCTAGTGGTTAACAAAGCAAAGACAATCGTTGACACGTTCAACGGTTATTTTATTGGAATTCCACCATCCATTCAGTTGGACAAGGGTGAAAACAATGATAAGCTGCAGGATTGGCTGAATAGTGTTTCTTTCATTGATAAGTTGAATGAGTTATCTAAACAAACTGATATTTACGGTAAGTCCATTGGTTTCGTATATCAAAATGAAGATTCAGAGACGCGGTTTAACTATGTTAGTCCTACTAAAGCCTTCGTTATTTATGACGATACGGTTGAAAGAGAGCCGCTTGCCTTTGTCAGATATGAGTATTTTAAGAATGAGTCAGAATGGCAGGCTAGAGGAGCAATTTACTATGCTGATCAGGTTTACCGATTTGATAGGAATCAAATTAGCCCAGAAGCTATCGCCAACCCATACAAGATGGTGCCAGCAGTTGAATTCTATGAGAACGAAGAACGCCAGGGAGTATTTGAACAAGTCAAGTCTTTAATCTGTGCCTTAGATGACGGCTTCAGTCAAAAAGCTAATCAATTGGCATATTTTGACATGGCTTATTTAGTAATGATGGGAATCAATCTAAAGACCGATAAAACAGGTAAACCAAAGATTGATATTGCTAACAATCGCTTTCTATATCTGCCTAACGTGACACCGGGTTCAAACCCTAAAGTAGAATTTCTGTCAAAGCCTGCTGATGATGAGATGCAGGAAAACTTTATTCAACGAGTCAGTGATGCAATCTATGAAGTATCAATGATTCCTAATTTAAATGATGAGAATTTTGCCGGTAATTCTTCGGGTGTAGCTTTACAATTTAAGCTATTAGCAATGCAAGATAAAGCAAATTCAAAAGAGCGCAAGTTTGTGCAATCTTTAAGAAAATTGTTCAAAATTGTTTTTTCGGTAGGTCAAGTTTTACCTGAAACAGACAAGAATGCATGGAAGAACTTGCAGATTCATTTCACTAAAAATGTACCGTCTGATGTTGCTGCAATGATTTCTGCTGCCAAGGATGCAGAGGGATTGGTATCGCAACGGACTCAGATGAAATTACTGCCCGGCATCGTTGATGATCCAGATGATGAAATTGCAGAAATCAAGAAGGAAAAGGCTGAAAACATCAAAAATGCTCAGGAAGCAGCAGGCTCTCTACCGGACTTCATGAAGCAACCAGAAGATGCTGGTGATGATGATGGTCAATAAGCAGAACAAATATTGGGCGGATCGAGAAGCGGCAGAAAGGGGGTGGCAGGCCCAGCAGGAAAAGAACCTAGAAGCCTACAACAAGCACTTGGCCGGATTGTATCAGAGTACAATTGACGAACTTAACAAGGAAATCAAGGCTGATTTAGCTTATTCAGGCGGTAAAGTGGTCACCGCTAAAGCGATTAGCGAATATGAAACCTTGGCCCAGCAAGTGGTCGCTAAGGCCCAAGTAGCAATGGCAAAGGGAAACCATGTAACCAGGAAGAACTTTAGCAAGGACGTCAACGATCGACTCAAAGTCTATAACGCAACCATGCGGATTAATCGCAACGAGATTTTGAAGTCGAAGATTGGTGCGCATCTAGTAGACTTAGGAATTGATCAAGAAAGTTCTCTGACCAAGAAGCTGTGGAATGACTACGTTAAGGAAAAGGAACGCCAAGCTCAAATTCTTAAGATTAGTACAAATAACAACCTTTGGAGTTCGCAAGAAGTTCAGGAACAAATTTATCGACAAGTGGCTAATGCGGAGTTTTCATCACGAATCTGGGCCAACGTAGATGCTTTAAAGGGTACGCTTGACGGCTTGGTATCAACGGCAATAATACGCGGTGACAATCCAAGGGAGATGGTCAAGTGGCTAACGGGAATGGTTTCTGATTCATTTGTAAATAGCAGGTATGCTGCTGAACGTTTAGCACGGACAGAGACAGCTAGAGTGCAAGTACAAGCTGCTAAGGCAATATTTAATAAATATGGCTACAAGTTTGTTATGTGGTATGCAGAAGGACAAGCTTGCAGGGTTTGTCGTGAGATTGCAGAAACTGACAGCAATTGGGGATCAGGAGTATATCGTCTAAGAGATGTTCCCGATATTCCAGTTCATCCCAACTGCATGTGCAGCATTGGTGCCTATTGGATTGATGAAGAGAAGGCACTTGATGACAATTTAAGTGATGAACAGCTGGTAAGCAGGTATTTAAATGACAATTTGAGTGAAAAGTTGGGTACAGAAGATGCTACTGCTTTGGCTAAGATTTTAAGTCAAGCACCAGATGACATTAAGAAAGTATGGCAGATGTATCATGGCCAGCTTAAACTTGATGCTTACCCTAAAGGTGGTGGTACTAGTTTTTATCGACCTGATCAAGGCGTCACTATTTATCAAAAAAGTATGAATCTTCCTAATGATATGAAATACTATCAGAAGAAATATGATGTTTTTTTCCACGAATTTGGTCACATGATTGATTATTTGGCGGGAGATGTTATTCCTAATACTCCTATAAACGGATTTGTAAAAGAAGCAAGTGGTTGGATAATCGATAGCATTGATAAAGATTGGGATAAATTAATTGATAAAAGGTACCAAAAACTGGTAAAAGACTTAAAATTTAGTAGAATAGAAGGAAATAAAGCCGAAGTTGCTAACCATCCGGGGTATTGGTTAAAGGTAAAAAAAGATGGCACACCATATGCTTCATCTCTCAAGCAGATAAGAAAAGATGCTACTGTGCAACTGGTTCAAGAAATAGCTCATGATACAGAACAAATTTCTTCACAGGATAAGGGAGATTTATCAGATATTATGAGTGGCTTAGGTTTTGAATACCCTTTAGGAGTTGGTCATAGTAGATCTTATTGGCGCCAGGCTGGTAAGAGTGGACGAGCAACTGAAGCTTGGGCTGAATTGACCGCTGCTACGATTAATAACCCTGGGTCTGAAAAAATCATAAAAAAGTATTTTAGAGATACGGTTGATAAGTATCATGAAACATTAAAGGAGATCATAAAACATGGAAAAAAGTAAAATCATGGAACTTTATCATGACTGGGATTCAGCCGTCATTGCGGCACTTTCGCAGTATGTTGATAAATTTCACAAACCTTGGCCAGTTTATGGTCCTCATGATGTTGAATTAATTGATTATTGTATAAAAAAGAATGTTTCAATTGATGATTTGTCAACAAATGATCTAGTTTATAAAAAATATAATCCAAAAAACATTATTTATTAAACCAAAAACGATTATAAAAATAGTCGTTTTTATTTTGCCTAAAATTTGAAAGGAGAAAAATGGAAGACGAAAATAAACAAGTTACTGATCAAGAAAATGGTTTAGATGTTAAAAAAGATAATATTAGTAAAACTAAAAGCGAAGCAACGGTAACTGAACAAATCGAAAAAATGCGTAAGCGAATCGATCGTGAGTCCAATCAAAAAAATCAGTATAAGCAGCAGCTTGAGGATTCACAAAAACAGATTGAAACTTTGACAGAGAAGTTGAAGTCAGTGCGTAATGATGAAGAAGGTAATGACAAAAAGAATAATAATTCAGACTTAGATAAAGCAATTAGCGAAAATGAAAAATTAAAGGCTCAATTGATTCGTAGGGATCAAATGGACACCGTTTCGCAACAATTTAATGAAGCAGGCGTAGTTGTCCCTAAAGATATATTAAATCTTGTTGTGCCTGCTGGGATTAATGAAAAGCAGGTGTCCACAAATATGAAAGCCTTGAGTTCGTTTTATGACGCTATTGTTAAGCAGGTTAAAAAGGAATTTTTAAAATCTGAAACGCCGCGAGTAAATGGCAATGATAATAAACCTTTTGACAGGTCAGAACTGAGAAAAATAGACGATCCGGCAAAGCGGGTTCAATTAATCAAAGAACACTTAGATGAATTTTAATGGAGGAATAAAATAATGACAAAAGACAATAATGTGATTACAAGTGCAGATTTAGTTGCTCAATCAATTGATTTTGTGGAGCAATTTTCAGACAACGTTAATACATTGCTGACTGCAATGGGTCGTGTGCGACTGCACCCGATGGCCAACGGATCCGTTATTAAGACCTATAAAACGGACGTAACAGAAGCAGCTAACAGGACGGTTGACGAGGGTGAAACAATTCCGTTAACTAAAGTAACGCGTGCAGTTGATAAGACATACGAATTGTTATTAACTGACAAAATTCGTAAAGTAACATCTTTTGAGGCAATTCAGCGTGATGGTTTTTCTCAAGCCGTCACTTATACTGATTCAAAGATTTTGAGCATTGCGCAGAAAAATGCCAAGAAGGACTTTTTCGACACTTTAAATAGCAAATCGACTACTAATACTAAAGGTGAAGGCTTACAAATGGCAATTTCCACCGGGTTAGGAAAACTAACAGGACTATTTGAAGATGTTGACAATGTAGGTACAGTAATTGCGTTTGCTAACCCTGACGATGTTTACGCATATCTTGGTGGTACGCAGATTACGACCCAAAATACCTTTGGAATGAAGTACCTACAGAACTTTTTAAATGTTGATGTGGTGTTCTTAACCACTGCAATTCCTGCTGGTAAAGTTGTTATGACTGTAAACAACAATATTAATTTCTATTATGTTGATATGCGTGGCGATGCTGGCAGAACGTTTGGAATGCAAGTTGATCAGAGTGGTCTGATTGGGATGAAACACAGCCAAGTTGATGAATCCTTGACGTACCAGTCAGTTGCAACTGGTGGATGGTTAATGCTACCAGAACGTACTGATGGAATTGTTACGGCTACAATTACTGCTCCTAAAGTACCAACTGGTACCGATGCAAGTAAAAAGGCTTAGTAGATAAAAATGACTGAACAACTTGTCAAACTAAAAATAGCCTTACAGTTGGAAGACGATAACTGGGATGAACTCCTAAAACTGTATCTAAGTGATGCACAAGAATTTCTCAAATTAAGATTGTCTTTGACTGATGATGACGAATTACCGAATTCAATGGAAGCAATAGTACGGGGAGCCGCAGTCAAGAAGTTTAATCGTTTAAAAAACGAGGGAATGTTAAGCTACAGTCAGGATGGAGAATCAATTACCTTTCATGCGAATGATTTTGATGAATGGAAAGATGAAATTGAACAGTGGCGAACGGATCGCACTGGTGTGAACCAAGGAAGTTGGATTAATCCTTATGAGGTTTGATACAAAAATTACTTTTTACCGTAAAGTTGATATTGATTATAATCCTAAGACAAGCAAACATGTCTACAAATTGATTAGCTGGCAAGAATGGGCCAATGTAACCGACCTAGGTACCGCTTCACAAGTTGAATTGTTAGGCAAAATAGAACAAGGGGTTAAAACAATTCGTTTAATGCAACAGCCTTCAAATTGGGATTACTTGCAAATAAAAGATAGCTCGACCAGGTATCGTTTTAATAGCAGTATCAATGCTTTAAAGGGATATGCGATGATTGTGGGACAGGATAATGGTTAAAGTTAAAATAGAGGGCCTTGAAGCAGTTACTAAGGGCTTAAAAAGCAAGAAGGCAGATATGCAAAAAGTTTCGGACTTGGTAAAAAAGCATGGTGCAGGATTGTCAGATAAGACACAACGCAATATGTTAAGTCAATATCGTGGTCACTTCGAGGGTAATAAATTTGTTAAACCAACTGGGGCAACAAGGAGGAGTTCAGTCGTTCAAATTGAAGACAACGGTTTAACCGCCAAAGTTCAACCAGGAACAAAATACTTTCCATATCTTGAATACGGCACTAGATTTATGGCAGCTAGGCCAACTTTAGGTCCAGCTTTTCGTATTGAGGCACCTCTTTTTCAAGAAGACGTTAAGAAGTTGATTGAAGAATGACAGCAAACTTAGAATTATTTAACAGCTTGTTTGAATTTGCAAAAAAAGCTATTGGCTATGATACTTATGATTCGCTGCCAACCAAGCAGGTCCCTTATCCCTTCATTGTTTTGGGCAATATGGAGGACTCACAGGTCAATCTAAAAACAGATGTGGTGGGCAGAACGGCAATTACTGTTCATATTTGGGGAAGTGAAGAAATGAGAGGAGAAGTAACCAATGCGGTGGGGAAATTACTTCTCACCAAAGAAATCGAGTCTGCTAATTACAGATTTCAAACAAGATATAACAAAAATACAAGTCAGATAATTAATGATACAAGTGTGGCCAATACAAAACTAATTCATGGTATAGCAACACTTGTTTTTGATTGGTTTAAAAAATAGAAAGGAAACTAAAATGACAGATGAAATTCAGGTATTGCAAGGAATTGACACTTTGCTTTTTGCACGTTTACTAGAAAATGCAGGCAAAGAGGAAGGGAGATTGATTCCCTATCAAACCTCCTTATCTTTTGATCCTCAACGTGATTCGGATAGCACTGCTACAAAGTCAGGTAATGTTGCAACTACAAGTTCACTTGAAACAAATCTTGAGGTTGAATTTGTTAATAATATTTCGAAAATTTCAGATGACCTCTATACTTCTCTTTTTAAAAATAAGAAGGTAGAAACGTGGATTGTCTACCGTAAGCGCAGAAATGATGAAGGTAAGTATTACGCTATTTATATGCGTGGCACTGTTACTGAAGACAGCAATGACAACGATCCAGATGACAACTCTACTCGTGATGTTACCTTTACGATTGACGGTACACCTAAATTTGGCTGGTTAACCCTACCGGAAAAAGCACAAGCAGAGGTTGATTACGTGTTCCGTGGTCTTGAGACAATTGATGATTCAAACAAGAACGGTGGCGGAACTGAGTGGCAAGATACTGATACTGGTGCAGGTTCTGATGATGTTTCAGCAAATGAGTCAAATCAAATGCCAGGAAATAATAAAGAATAATTTAGAGCTGGGAGAATAAAAGATGGAAATTAAAATCAACGAAAAGACCTATAAATTAAATTTTGGAATTATGTTCTTGCGCAAATTAGATGCTGTTCATTATATTGAAGAAAAGGGAATAAAAATTGGCTTTGGTTTGAATTCTGTTGTTCCGGGCTTAATTTCAAGGAATGCCGCGACCCTTTCTGAAGTACTTTATTATGCCTTATGGGTAAATAATGAGAGGCCAACTCAAGCTCAAGTTGATGAGTTTTTAGAAAAAGATACTAATATTGAACAGCTTTTCCATGATGTATTAATTGAATTGCAAAAATCCAATGTGACCCGGAGTAGTATGAAAAATTTAAAAGCGAGTCTGCCGGAAACAGACAGAATTTCAGAATAAACCTGGATTTTGAAGATAAGTATTACCAAATAGTGCTTAATGCACTTGCTTATTTGGGCTTTCATGATCTATTTGATATCTATCAGATGACAATTGCTGAGTATGAAATCAGAATGGAAGCCTACAAGCTAAAACAGGCTGAGAAGATGAACGAGATTGCACAGCAGGCCTGGTTTAATCAAATGGTCAAAAGTACAACCGGTAGTGCTAGTCATCCTAAGCCAAGATATAGAAGAATAACGGATTTGTTTGACTATAAGAAGGCTGTTGACAAAATTAGAACTGAATTTGAACCTAACTATCAGTCTCAATCCTCAATTCCTATAGTCGAAGAACGAGCACGCATTTTTGCTAAACGGCAAGCTGAATTTGAACAATTTTGGAATCAAGGATTAATTAAAAAGAAAGGAGGTTAAAAATGGCAGATTATACGGTTAAGGCTATTATTACAGCGGTTGATAAAGGTTTTACTTCAACATTAGATAAGAGTTTAGATGCAGTAAAAAAATTTGGCTCACAAGTTCAAAAAAATCTTGAAGCGACTGGTAAGGCTATGACTATAGTTGGCGGAGCAACTACTGCTATGGGAATTAAGTCGCTAAAATCTTTTGGTGATTTTGAAGCTTCCCTAAATAAAGCTGCGGTCGTTGCAGGTGGAACTGCAAAAGACATTAACAAATTAGCTGAAGTTGCTAATCACATGGGTGCAGTGTTACCAATAAGTGCACAAGAAGCATCAGATGCAATGGTTGAAATGGCAAGAAATGGTGCTTCAGTTAAAGAAATTATTAAACTTTTTCCTGCTATTTCGCAAGCAGCAACAGCGGCAGGCGCTGATTTGACAGCGACTGCTGGAGTAGTTCAACAAGCGATGAATATTTGGGGCAGCAGTCTCAAGTCACCGCAGCAAGCTGCTGCAATTCTAGTTCAAACAGCTAATGCTTCAAACGCATCAATTGAAGACATGGGTCAAGCCTTAGCAACGGTTGGCGGTACTGCTGGCCAAGCCAGAATTAGTATGGGAACTATCTCTGAAGCAATTGGATTGTTAACTAACCGTGGATTTAGTGCAGCTCAGGCTTCAATGGATTTGAACCACGCTCTATTACAAATGATGGCACCATCTGCGGTTGCCCAGAAGGCAATGAATCATTTAGGGATTACCTTTACCGATAATCACGATAGGATGAAGCCATTTAAGCAAATTTTACTTGAAGTTGCAGATGCAACGAACAAGATGGGTGATGCACAAAAAACAGCTGCACTAAAATCAATCTTTGGGACTGCCGGAATGCAAGCGATTTTACCACTGCTTCAGGCTGTAAAGAATAAGTCTAATGATGCCAAAGTATCATGGGATGCATATTCTGCCGAGCAAGATAAAGTTGCAAGCTCAACTGCCAAGGCAACAGTCTTTCTAAGTGATCAAGCTAACGAAATGCAGCAAAACATTGGTTCAAAAATTGAACAAGTTGGAGGTAACTGGGAGGCGTTGCGTAACAAAGCAATGGCCGCAGCTGGAGGAGTCAATGGCTCTCTTTTAGACATGATTAATAAGACGCTAGATTGGGCTACAGAATCTAATGACAGCATTGCTAGTGTTATTAGAAGCTTTGTTGGCCTTAGTCCAATAATTGGACCAATAATGACGGCTTTAGGTACTTTTTTTATTAATCTCAAGAATATTGGTTCAGCTTTAAAGGCAATTGCTTCACCTGCTGGAATAGCAATTGCTGCAGTAGTTGCCTTAGGCACAGCATTTGTCGCAATCTATAACAAGAGTGCGACACTACGCGATGCCATTCAAAACGTAATTAATGTTTTCAGCAGTGTATTTGGTCCTACTTTAAAGTCGGCAGGCAGTGCACTATCGACCTTAGGCACGCAGTTGGGAAATATTGCAACCACTATTGGTGACACACTAGGTAATGCTATTAACAGTATTAACTGGCAGCCGATTGCTCAGGGTGCACTGACAGGTTTTACTAGCGTTAGTACGTATATCAAAACTGTCGTTAATAATTTAACCTCATTTTTGCAACCGGCCATTAGCTCAATTAATTGGAGTGCAGTGGGCTCAACGGCACAAAGTGTGTTTAATTCGACTAAAGCGGCAATTTCAACTGTAGTTGGGGTAATTAAATCAATTGTATCGGCCATTAAAGGCGTAATCTCAGGCTTCCAACAGGTAGGGGCCATGCAGAGCGTTTGGTCGATTATTGGCAACGCAGTTAAAATTGTTAAAACTGCTTTTGACGGAATTGTTTCTGTTATTGGTAACGTAATAAAGAATTTTATTAAAATGGGCAGTGCTCTAGGAGTATGGCAAGCGCTAGGCAACATCATTGGTAATATTGTTAAAATTATCAGCTCAATAATAACTGTGTTGACACCGGTCATTACTTTCATTATTCAAGCCGTTACGAAAATAATTACATTTCTGACACCGATTGTTGCAGTTATAACTGGTATAGTTGTGCAAATTGTTAATGTTATTGTTTCTACAATTACAGGATTAGTAACGACAATAACCTCAATTATAACCACTATTCAGACAGTTATTAGGACTGGAATTCAAGTCATTGCCCAGATTATTAGTACGATACTAACCACAATTGTTGCCCTTTGGAAAGCCACTTGGAATACTGTCAAGTCTGTTGCTACGACCATTTGGAACGGCATTAAAGCAATAATTACAACAGCTATTAATGCAGTCAAGACAGTAGTTACTACCGTCGTTAATGTAATCAAGACAGTATGGACAACCGTTTGGAATGCGGTCAAAACAGTCACTACAACCGTTTGGAACGGTATTAAGTCTGTAATCACCACCGCAATCAAAGCGGTAAAATCAGTTATTACTACAGTAGTCAATGGAATCAAGTCTGTCGTGACTTCAGTCTGGAATGCAATCAAATCGGTAACTTCGACAGTCTGGAATACAATCAAATCCGTGATTACAACCGCAATAAATGGAGCTAAGTCAGTTGTGACCACTGTAGTTAATGGAATCAAGTCAACAGTGACAAACGTATGGAACACCATTAAGACAACTACCACCAGCACTTGGAACAAAATCAAGTCGACAGTAACTACTGCAGTTGACAGAGTTAAGTCAACTGTTGAGGGAATGGTAAGCGTAGGTGAAGATTTTGTTAATGGGATGATTAAAGGTATTGGTAATGCTGTAGGTAATTTGATCAATGCTGCAAGAAACATGGCTAGGAGAGCAATCAATGCCGCCAAAAGTGCTTTAAGTATTAACTCTCCTTCACGTGTAATGCGTGATGAAGTTGGTTATTACTTTGTAGCAGGTATGGCTAAGGGTATTTCTCAGAATACTGGGTTAGCTGTCAAAGCTGCAGCTGCTATGGCCAGCAGTGCTGTGCCGGAGATAGATCCTAATGCTTTTAACAACCAAATCAGTGCTTTAAATCATAATGCGCAATCGGTTTTAACTGGATCATTTGACCAACAAATTAATGTAAAGAATCAGCCTGCATACATTAATTTATCTTTAGGCAATCATGATTATGAAGTGTTTGTCAATGATATTAGTAAAAAGCAAGATGAACACAGTGTTTTGAGACAGAGGAGGCTTTAATGAAACAATATCAATTTACTGGGTTAGGAATAAATGAGCGAGGTGATTCTGCTTATTTACCACCCGAAGCAATGTTTATTGAAACTGATGATGTGGGCGTTCCAATTGAAGATCAAATTGATGGTTACCAAACATTAAACGTAACTGGTCGTGAATTAATGCCTTATTCTGTATCTTCTCAAGCCGTTTCTGGTTACGATGGTGAATTGTTTTTAGGTGCTGATCTCCCTAAGCGTGAATTAACAATTAAATACCAATTAATTGCTAGTTCAGATCAAGAATATAGGGAGAAGTTTGCTAGGCTTAATTATTTGTTGAGCCCAAAACAAATGCATTTCTATTTCTTTGATGATCCACAATTTGAATATGTTGGTACCCTTTCCGGTGCAACTAATCCTAATCCAGGAACTAATGTTGTTAACAGTGAATTTACCATCACGCTCCTTGATCCGTTTAAAAGACTTAAAAACAAGACCATTTATCGCGGCAGACAATCGATTAGGATTAATGAACCAGCTTATTATCCGACGGTGCCGGATAAAATTGAGCTAACAATAAAATCGGCAAACAATCACTTAGAAATTACTAACTTTGAACAGACCATTTCGCTAACGGGCAGTTTCTCTGTCGGGGACAAAGTAACGATTGATTTTACCGGGGATGCACAAATACTGTTAAATTCAGTTAATCGGTTGGATTTACTGAATTTAAATAGTGATTTTGAAAACTTTGCGGTTAAACAAGGCAGTGTCATTACTTGTTCAAACAGTTCTAATCTAACTCTGCAATTGAGGAGGAAAGAACTTTGAAATTATTATTATATGACAATCATGAAAATCTCTTTGCTATTAAAACGGAAGCTCTTAGCGCTAATATTGCTGAAGAAATCAACGTTTATGATGAACTTCAATTTTCACTTCCTAAAAACAAGCAGAATGTAATTGATATTGACAAAACGATGTATATAGGCGTTCCGGTTAAACAAACTAATGACTATCGATTATTTAAAATTGAGCGACCAAGTTACGAAGATAGAATAATCTACGTGACAGCAATTGAGAGTGCCAGCGATGATTTGGATGTTCAATTTTTTATTAAAGACAGGCGGTTTAATAATGCTACTTTAAAAGATACGCTTGATGCAATTTTTAACGGATCAACTTGGACTTATGAACTTCATGCCAAAAACGTAAATGGATCGACTAATTTCTACCGTTGTAGTCGTAAAAATGCTCTTAATAAAGTTGAGAAAACTTGGGGAATAGAGGTTCAGTTCAGATATCAAGTATCTGGAAATAAGATAGAAAAGAAAGTTTGTCATGTTTATGACACTATTGGCCAGGAAACTACTACTCGGCTGGTACAAGGCAGAAACGTAACCTCTTTTAAATATGTTCAAGATCAGCGTAAACTTTATACAGCAGCCGTTGGACGTGGTGCAGGTGTAGAAAATCAAGACGAAGCAGGTAATGATACCGGTGGTTATTCGCGGTCAATAGAATTCGATGATCTTGAATGGTCAAAACAAAAAGGTGATCCAGTAGATAAACCATTGGGCCAGCTCTATGTCGAAATTCCAGAAGCAACTCAAAAGTGGGGGTGGATTGATAATAAAGGAAACAGACAGCCTCGGATGACGGTTTTGGAGTTTCAAAATGAAAAAGATAAAAATGAGTTGCTCAGAAAAACATATCAAGAATTGCTAACTCTGTGTAATCCACAGATTGAGGTGCAAACGACCGTTGCGAAAGCTGGTAATCTTAACCTGGGAGATGTGGTAACAGCAGTTTCATTTACACCTCAACGTTTTACTATTAAGTCCAGAGTTATCAAGATTGTACGTGACTTGATTGATAACAGTAACACAGAAGTCGACATTGGAAACCTTACAGTCAAAGCAGAGGTTGATAGGGAACAGGAAATTTCGAACAATATAACTCAGGCTGTTGAAACAGCCGACCAACACATTCAAGAGTCAGATAAAAAGAATCTATCACTATATGGTGAATTACACCAATCATTACAAGTCGAGGGTGAAGAACGGGAAAAACTACAAGCTGACCTGATGCATAAACTTAATATTACCAATTTAAGAATTGAAGATGTTAATAATCGGGCAGAAGAATTAGACGCTGATTTTGAACAAATTCGCAATGAAATTGAATCTACTGGTTCAGGTCCAATCAAGTTGCGTCGAGACCCTTACAATCCTGAAAACATTCAAGAATTTACTGCTGAGAATTATGATGGGTCATACATGCGAATGAATGGAAATGGCCTTGAATTTATTGGTCCTAACGGTGCTTATAGTGCGATCACAAAGGGTAAAATAGCAGCTGATATGATTGATGGTATTCGAGTACGTGCAATGGAAATTGACGCTTTACAAATGAACGGTTCTCTTGTATCAACCACACCAGGTGGCTCTATGACAGTAAGTATCGGCACTAATCCACCTGGTAATTTGTGGCCTAATGATGGGGGTAGAGCTGTTTGGGTCAAGTCAATGAATTATGAATCTATGCTGTCCTCGGGACAGATAATGATTAGTGATGGCTACCATGTAACCTCAATCGGGCCAAATGTTGCTAGAATTGGTGACAGCACAGTAATAACGGCAAATAACATTTCTTCATATGTGAAAGCGAGTTCGTTAAAATGAGTGATGAATTTGAAGTTTTAGCCGACGAAATGGCTGCAATTATTAGAGATAAGATTGAAATATTGGCTGCTCTCCGTGTGGCTTATCAAAAGCAGAGTAGAGAACTGGCAGATACTAAAAAGCAATTAAAAGAATTACAAAATAAGTTGAAGGGAAGTGAAACAGATGGTAGAAAATCCCAATAACCCGATTTTGAACCTTGATGTTCAAAAAATGCAGAGCTGGGTAGCTCCTGCAAAACTAATGTATCAAGGTGACAAAGGTTATCGTCAGCCCTTTAGGTTAACAAATGCGTGGAATGAATATGAAGTAAAGGCAGAAAATCTCTGTTTTAGTGCAACTAAGCCTGATGGTCAAATAATAGAAGTAGAAAACGAACCAGAAAGATTTACAGAACAAGACAATATTTGGTATTTCTTGTTACCAGATGAGGTAACACAAAAAACGGGTTCAGTACCCTGTTATTTTTATGTTAAAGATAATATCAATAATATTGTTGCTTCTACCACAAAGTTTAGTTATCAAGTTGAAGCTAAGTTTACCGATGAAGAACGATCTGTCAGCTATGTTTCAGCATTAGAAAGACTGCAAAAAAAGTTTGAAGAATATATCGAAAATGCTAAAGTTTCGATCAATCAAATGACTGATTCAAGTAATGAAGTTAAGCAAGAAGCAATTAATCGTTTAAATGAAGCTAGACAACAATTTGAAAGCCAGCTAAATCTTATGATTAACCAATTTGCTGAATATCAGAGTAAATATAATGAGCTTCTTAGTACACTTAATCAAAAATTCGATGATGAATTAGTAAGTTATCGATCCAATTACGATGAATGGAAAGACTCAGCTGTAAAAGATTTTGAAGAACGAATTAAGACAATAACAGACGAACTAACTGCCGCTGAACAAAATCAAGCTGATTTAAAATCAGCAATCGATTCTGCCATGGATGCTGTTGATAAAATCAAAGGTGTTGACTTTACCAAATATGCGCTAAAAGAAGATTTAGAAAAATTCTATGATAAAACAACGATTGATGAAAAGCTTAAAAATGCTGGCACATTAAAGCAGATCAGTGTTAATGGTGGTACGCCAATTAGTCCAGATGATAAGGGCGTGGCTAATATTGATATTCCTAAACCTGATCTTTCTGGCTTAGAAACCAAAGAAGATGCTGAAGCTTCCCATAATACTTTGAAGAACGATATTAACAAACGTCCATTAACTGTTAACAATGTTAGTCCGGATGATAAGGGTAACATTGCTATTGCAATTCCGGACGTCTCAAAAATGCAGCAGGACATTACTACTTTGCAAAATGAGATGGAAGAGCAAAAATCGAAGGTAGCATATCACTATGCCGATACCTTGGCAGATGGCCAGAAATATTCAGCAGCCAATCCGCAAATATTAACTGGTACACCTTAGTAAGGGGATGTTATTATGAAAATAAATGATCAAGAAGTAAACAATCTTTTCCTAAATGGCAACAGGTTTAAGGATATAAATAACGACTATTATATACCTGTTGGAACAGAGTTTTATGAATATTTTTATAACCCTCAATACAATCGATTTCAGTTAACTATGAGTCAACCTGATACTGGTATTAATATATATGTAAACTCATTTCTTATTGCAAATGCATCCAAAATTTTTGCTGGAACACCGGCACAAATTCTGAAAAATTACCATTCTGACGCCGAAATTGTATATTCCAAATACATTGATGCTAATAATATATTTTTTACAATAGACAAATTTAATAGTGGTGGCTGGATATATTTGTTTACGCCAGAGACTTATGAAAAATTAAAACTAATTAATTGTATTTAAGGAGATTTTAAAATGACAGAAAAAACTACAAACCAGGCCAGCTGGCAAGATAAGATGGCTGAAAAACAGAAAATATTAGATCAAAGTGGTTTATGGGCTCAAATGGGTTTTATTTCGAACAATGAAATCGATTGTGAGCCTATTTTATTGTTCCAAAAACATGAAACTAATTTCTATCCAATAATCGTAGAAGCACCACCAGCTGACTTTATTAGACCCAAATGGGACAAGATCAAGCATGTGTGGATTGATAACGATAATGCTAGTACTAGTAGCCGTTTAGCTAGTGTTGAAAAAACGATTGAAAGTGTTCGGCAAAACAATGTTATGGTTCAAAGTGAGAATAAAGACCTCAAAAATGCATTGTCAAATCTAGCTAATGGACAGGCTCAAATGCTGAAGCTACTCGGTGCTGCTACTAGTCCTAAAGCTAATGCTACCGATAGCACACTGGATGGGGGCAGTACCAATGTTCAATAATATATACAAGATATTAGTAACTCAGTTTTATCAGTCTAAAATTTATGTTAATTCCGATGTAGCTTATTTTGTACAACTAGGCTGGCTAACTGATAAAGATTACACAGATATAACAGGTGATAATTATGTTGCACCAGTTGTCAAGTAATATTAACGATAACCATGACCAGACTATAGCAGGTGTAGCCATTGCTGCAATTGGTTCAGTTCTACTAATGAACAGAAACTATTTTTTCTGGCCACCAGAATGGACCTTGTTTATGAACGATAAAAGATTAGACCTAGCAATAATAATACTAGGTCTTTTAATTATGCTTGATTCTCTATTTACTAAAAAACATAGGGGTTGGCGTATGTTTATTTTAATTGTTGGTGCTTGGACAATGTGGTTTTTAATCGGCATACAGTTAGGACACGCTTTTGGAGCTGGTGAGTATCGTATGGATTTAACAGTTATAGGTGAAACAGTAATTTCAATATTGTGCCTATATTGTATATATCAAAGTTAGAGAGGTGGTAGCGTGCATGATGTGAGTACTCTAATCTATGTACTAGGAACTTTATTTGAAGCAGCTGCTACCTTTTTAGCCGTTACTCATACATCTCATAAAGAGGACACAGACGACATTATTAAGAACCTAAAGGTTGAAAGAGATAATTTTAAACAGGATTATCTTTATGAACGTAAAAAAAGACTGGAAATACAGGATAAGTACGAAAAATTAAAAAAGAAGTTAGAGGACACTATTTAGTGTTCTTTTTTTGTTGAAAGGAATAAAAAATGACGCAAATTATTAATCTATTGAACTCATTATTACCATACATTGTCTTATTAGCTGTTGGTATTGTTGCTGTCTATCAATACGCTAAACAGCACAATCCTGCATTTGCAGACAAGATGAAGTGGCTGTATGACGTGGCGCAATATATTGTTACGCAACAAGCAACGCATACCAATTTTTCTGGAGCAGAGAAGAAGCAGGCAGCAACTGACGCTTTGCTTGCTCAAGCAAAGGCATCTAAAGCGAAGATAACTAAAGAAACAGCTGAAGGAATGGTTGAGAAGGCTTACCAAGAAGGGGTTAAAAATGAAGCTAAATAAAAAGTACGCATTATCCGCTAATGAGGGTGCCTCAACACTCGCTAAAAGAAATATTATTGTGGCTCACTCAACGGCCACGACAAACGGTGAAGCGTGGGCTATTGCCCACAATATGAAGGCTGGCATTAACACCGCACAAACTTACGTCCATTTAGTTGTTGATGATAAAGAGTGCTATCTGGTAGGTGGCTTAGGCTATGTAGCGTGGGGATGTGGTTATTACGGTAACCAACTTTCACCAATGCAAATTGAGCTGTGCGAATTTACCAATAAATCACGAGCAAAGAAAGCCTACCGTAACTATATCAGCCTGATCCGTGAATATGCTAAGAAATACGGCATTCCATTGACACTAGATACAGCGTCCAAGCGTGGGGTTAAGACTCATAACTGGATCACTCAACATTTAGGCAATACTGACCATAGTGATCCTTACGGCTATCTATCTAGTATCGGTATTAGCAAGGCACAGTTCGCACACGACATTGCTCACGGTGTAGGTGGCACAGCACCTGCAGCAAGCAAGCCAGCTAAAAGTGCCAGCAAAAAATCAGGTTGGATTAAAAAGCCTGGTACCTTTATTTTAGAAAAAGCTCTCAAACTGCATACCTCACCACATATTAGCTCACCAGCTTTTGCTAAATTGCCAAAGGGCAGTGCTATTAAATATGACGCAGTACTGCAAGGTCCTAAGCGACTATGGCTTAGACAGCCACGCGCTAACGGTTATGGCTATATTGTGGGCAAGGATAAGTACGGCAAATCAATGGGAAAATTTAAATAATATATCAAATAAGCCACTTGGATTGAATTCCAGGTGGTTTATTTTGATGTAAACTTAATTATAATTAAGTTGAAAAGTGTATGTATAAAGCAGATAATTGAATTAAGTATTTTAAATTTAAGAAGGAAAATAATTATGAATATTAGTTATGAGAAAGATTGGCGTGCCATAGTACCTACACTGTGTTGGAGTTGGATTACTGCTTTTATTTTAGCTATTCCAAAATTAATTGATATTTACACTACAGATTATTATTTAGACAATCAAGCTGGAGTAGTTGTTTATAAACATGGTTTGATTAATAAAAGACAAGAAAACATTGACCTTTATCGTATTAAAAACATTTCTTCAAGAGAAAACATATTTAGCGGAGGCTATATCTATGTTACATATACCGACAGAACGGTGAAAACACTCCCATATATAAGAAATGCAAATGAGGTTTCTATTCGTCTGAGAAACATTGCTAATACAAAGCGTGTTGAGCAGGGAGTAAAACCAATTGAAATTTTGAAATAATAAAGAGCAATTTCCTAAAATGCTCTTTATTATTTTTATGCCGTGTGAATGCCGTGCGGAACAATAATAAAAGCTTGTAATATCTGATATTACAAGCTTTTTAACTTAATTTAAGGAGAGTACAGGATTTGAACCTGCGCGCCAAGGAAAAACTTGGTTCGCCGGATTTCGAGTCCGGTGCATTACCACTCTGCCAACTCTCCGTAACGAATAACATTATACCTTATCTAAAATTTTTTTCAACTTGTTGTTTATCCATAAAACTTGGTAATAGTCAGTATTCTGCATTTTTAATTATCGTGCAATGAAAAAGATAATGTTGTAAAAAATAATAATAAATGTTAAGCTACAAATTAATTTAAAATTAACTTAATTAATATTTTATTTAGACAGCTTGCAGAAAAGAGGCGCAGCAATGGACGGTTACCTAACTAAAAAAGCAGCAATTAAAGAAGCACTTCCTACTATATTTGGCTACATTGGTATTAGTACAGCTTTTGGAATTATTGGTAAGGCAAGTGGCTTTTCTACCATCGAAGTATCTTTAATGTCCCTTATTATTTACGCTGGATCGGTTCAGCTGACAACTCTCAATATGCTGGTTGCCGGCAGCCCTATAGCCTCAATTGTATTAGCGGCTTTTTTAGTAAATTCACGAGTAATCCTGATGAGCACAACTGTCGCAGGCTATTTAAAACAAGAAAATTTAAAAAGAAATATTTTGATTGGAACTTTCCTCACCGATGAGAGTTTTGCTCTTAGTATGAATAAAATAAATTACACCAATGGTAAATTAAACTTTACCTGGTTTAATACTGTCAATATTATTTCCTATTTGACTTGGCAAGCTGGAACACTTCTCGGTGCTATATTGGGCGGCTTTATTACAGATCCTAAAAAGTTAGGACTGGATTTTGCCATTGTAGCAATGTTTATCGGTCTACTTTATTTGCAAGTGCTGGGTGACAAAAATCTTAATAAGATATTACAGATAATTGTAATATTAATATCTTTTGCGCTGACCTACTTATTGACAATTGTTTTGCCCGCTAATTTAGTAGTAATAGTTGTTACTTTGATCGGCTGCAGTTTAGGAATGGTGCTCAAACATGTCTTCTTCTAAATATATCTTAATAACGATTGTTTTGTGCGGAGTGACCACTTTGCTTTCAAGAGTGATACCATTTGTTTTATTGAAAAAATTCTCATTGCCGCCAAAGTTGGTTGAATTTCTTTCTTTTGTTCCCATAGTAATTATGGCTGCACTCTGGTTTAGTAATTTAATTATCGCTAGGCCGGGTCATTTGCCTGAATTTAATTGGCAGTATGTCCTGGCATCTCTGCCAACCTTTGTAGCTGCAGTCATTAGTAAGTCTCTATTAGTCATTGTGATAGTGGGAATGATTTCCCTAGCGGTTCTACGTTTAATTTAAAAACAGATTATAAGACTATATGATCCCCCGAAATTAAGACAATTTCGGAGGCCATATTTTTATTTCTAAATTAGCTAAATAAGATAAGATTGAAATTCATGAAAATCCCACTCTTATTCCTTTAAGTCTCCAATTGTCTTGAGGTAGGTTTTGATTTTTTGTTCTACAAACTCAATATTATCTTCAATTTTCTTTTCTTCTTCATGTAGATTATCTAATTGATTAAATAATAAAACTAATCTTTCGGGGATAGTTTGATCGCCCGCATAACGTAATTTGGCATATTTTTGCATTTCTCTAATGCTCATGCCTGTCTTTTTTAAGCGTGAGATAAAACTGATCCAAGCTACATCTTTTTCGCTATAAACCCGGCGATTGTTCTCATCTCGCTTCGGGAAAAGTAATTTTTGCTTTTCATAATAGCGTAATGTGTCAATTGAAAAACCACTAAGTTCTGAAAATTGACCAATTGAATACTTCATCTAATTTCCTTTCAAAAATAATTTTGACTTCAATAAATAGTATATCGTCATATTTTATTACTTCAAAATTTTTTGAAAAGTAGTTGACATGGACTATACTCCAGCAATTATTCTGAAACTTGTTAAATATCAGAAAACAAAATGAAAAGGAGAAAACTATGACAAACGATGAACGCTATCAAAAGGGTCTGGAAAATTTAGAGAAAGTGGACAGGGAAGGAGGGCAGTCAGTTATTGATTCACTTGCTGGCTTATCAGAAGATGTGGGCCGCTATATTATTGAATTTGCTTTCGGTGACATCTATGACCGGAAAGTTTTAGATTTGAAGCAAAGAGAAATGATTACTATCACAACTTTGTTGACGCAAGGTGACACTGAACCACAATTGAATGTTCATATTAATGGCGCCTTAAATGTTGGCTTAACTCCTGAAGAAATAATTGAAACTTTTATTCAAACTATTCCCTATGTCGGATTTCCTAAAGTCCTGAATGCGATTACTGTTGCAAAACAAGTATTTAAAGACCGCGGAATTGATTTCACTAAGTCTCATAAGAGTGAATAAAGTTATGATAAAAACTAGTTGCTGTTAACAAGTACGCTAGTTTTTTAATTTCAGACCTTTAAAATGTAAACGAATGCGCTTTTTTAGCATTAAAGACCAGAATATTTGAATTTAGGTTAATTAATATTTTGTATTAATGATTAAAGAAAGTGTTATATGGGAAGTTCATTATCAAAACGTGCTGCTGTGTCTGATACTATTCCAACTGTTTGTGGTTATCTGGGAATTGCAACTGCTTTTGGCGTGATCGGTCGAGCCACTGGTTTTTCGACTATTACTGTAATTTTAATGTCGCTTATTATGTACGCTGGCTCGGCAGAATTTATTACTGTTAGTATGCTGGCGGTGGGTAGTCCAATAGGTTCAATTATTTTTGCCGCATTTATGGTCAACTCAAGAATGATTTTAATGAGTACGACTGTTGTGCCCTATTTTAAAAAAGATAGTTTGGGTAAGGGCGTTTTAATTGGTACGCTTTTAACTGATGAAAGCTTTGCTTTAGCTATGAATAAAATTAATTATACAAACGGGAAAATGAATTTTACCTGGTTTAATACCGAAAATATCATTTCTTATGCAGCCTGGGTTAGTGCAACAATGATCGGTGCGGTGCTGGGCAATTTTATTAAAAATCCCCAAAAATTAGGACTAGATTTTGCAAATGTGGCAATGTTTATTGGGTTATTATATTTGCAAATAAAGGGTGATAAAAATCTAAATAAGCTGCTGCAAGCAATAGTAGTTTTATTGACATTGGCGTTAACATACGGTTTAACGATATTTTTGCCCGCAAATTTAGTTATTATTGTTGTTACGCTTATCGGATGTACATTAGGGATGGTAATAAAACGTGTCTTCTTCTAACTATATATATTTAACAATTATCGGTTGTGGAATTGCAACTTGGTTATCCCGGGTACTGCCTTTTTTTCTATTAAAAAAATTTTCTTTACCAAAAGTGGTAATTGAGTTTTTATCATTTGTGCCAATTGTCATAATGTCAACTATGTGGTTTTGCAATTTATTCATAGCTCAACCAGGACAATTACCCAAGGTAAGAGTAGATTTTTTAATTGCTTCGGTACCAACTGTGGTAGCAGCAATTATTAGTAAATCTTTGCTAGTGATTGTAATTGTAGGCATAATATCTTTAACAGTCCTACGCTTAATTTAGAAAATTTAAGTTAAAAATGGTAGAATATTAATATTATAAATATTTTGGTTGGAGTTTAAGGCTTTCAAGAATTGTTCTTTGGTTTGGGTTGCCAAAGCAATTTGTGAAGGCCTTTTTTTGCTGGAGAAAGTGGGAGTGCAAATGAGGTTTTTAGGTATGCTGAGCGTTATTTTATTAGCCACGTTAATTGGAGGACAATTTAGTGCCAGATTAAAATTGCCGGCAGTTGTTGGTGAATTGCTGGCTGGAATAATAGTTGGTCCTGCAGTTCTTAATCTTGTGCAACCTACAGAAATTATAAAAGTATTCTCCGATATTGGTGTGATTTTTTTAATGTTTTTGGCTGGCCTTGACAGTGATCTGAAAACTTTGAATAAGTTACTGCGTCCCAGTGTATTGGTGGCTGGATTTGGCATGATTGTACCAATCATTATTGCTTATGTCACTGGCATTATTTTCGCATTTTCACAAGCGAAAAGTTTATTTTTAGGCTTAACGTTTTCAGCCACCTCCGTTTCGATTTCAGTTGCGGTTCTGCAGGAAATGGGGCGCTTAGAAGGAAAAGAGGGCATGACAATTCTGGGCGCAGCAGTAGCAGATGATTTGCTCTCAATAATACTTTTGAGCATTGTTAGCGGACTAACGGGTGTATCTGAACCCGGCTCAAATAAGGGTAAAGATTTAATTCTAAGCCTACTGACCCAAGCAGCATTCCTGATACTTTTAGTTTTTGTTAGTGTTTACGTTATACCCCGTTTGATAAATTTAAGTCAGCGTCTGACACTGCCGGTCCCGGAGACATTAGTGGCAATGATTATTGTAGTATTGGCTTCTTGGGGAGCTGAAAAGGTGGGTCTTAGTAACGTGATTGGAGCCTTTTTTGCCGGACTGGCATTGAATCGTACTTCAGCGCAAAAAACTCTCAAAAAGAATTTTACGGTAATTGGCTACAGCAGCTTTATTCCCATCTTTTTTGTTAGTATTGGCTTAAACATGAGTATTAAAGGTATTTTAAATGACTTTATTTTGTTTTTTGTCTTAGTAATTGGCAGTGTTTTTTCCAAATTGGTGGGAGCTGGTTTAGGAGCCAAAATTGCTGGTTTTAGTAATTCTAGTGCATTACTGGTGGGAACCGGAATGGTTTCGCGCGGTGAAATGGCTCTTGTGGTTGCGCAAATGGGCTTAACCAACCATTTACTTGCACCTGCGGCTTATTCAACTGTAATCGGAGCAATCATTATGACCACTGTAGTCTCGCCTTTTCTCCTAAAATGGTCAATATCAAAAATGGCTAAGAAATAATGAAGCTCCAAAATACCAATTACTAAGGCTATAATCATTTGCCTGGCCATCTAGTCAAATCTCTTAAAATTGCTTAAAAGTTATGATAATATGGAAAACATGTTTTTTTCATTGTTAAATTTAAGCAGAAGGTAGGAAGGTCGAATGAAAATTCAGCCAGGAGCTGAAATATTTAAATTAAGATGGTATATTAAGCAAATGCGGGGTTGGAGCTTTAAAACCTATTTATTGTTAATGTTGGGAATAGGCATTATCATTGGTGCTACTGTGGCATCGCCCATCACCCAAATTTCTGTGTTAACGATGATTGCTGCTATTCTGGGCTTTACGTGCACCCTTGCTATCACTAACGCTAGGCAAATTAACGGCATCTTGGGTTTAGTTTCCGCTGCAATTTATATTATAATTTCTGTCTATGCGAAAAATTACGCTAACGTGATCTTGCAAACTATTTATATTTTGTTATTAGATCTGCCAGTCTTAATGTTATCGTCATGGTCTAAAGATACGGAAAAACATATTCATGGTTTAACGCTGAAAAAATGGCTTATGACAATTAGCTTTTTTACTATAGTTTTAGCTTTACTTTATCTGCTGGACACCAAAATATTTATTAGTCCACGTCCTGTAATTGATGCAACTGCGGGTGCAATAGGGATTACCGGCTCGCTTCTTTGTATGTTGCATTTTCGCGAGCAGTATTACTTTTGGACTGTGCAAGGAATTTTTTCAATTATTTTATGGGGAGTTACTGCCTTTCAAGGTGATGCTAATCTCACATTGTTCTTAACATATATTTTGTATTTAACCAATGATTTACTTGCTTTTACTGATAAGCATGTCCACTGGTTTCATTAACAAAAAAGAAGTCTTTTGTGTACAAGACTTCTTTTATTTTTCCAAATGTTCTTTCACAATTTTACTTAAGATTTTAGTTGCACCCTTACCGGCCTTATCATCGTAATAATATTGATAGCGCGTATCATTATCATAGGCATTAACAATACCCAAGTGAATTTTAGTAGAATAATTTGGCATGATGATCTGCAGCCATTTTTGGTGATTTTTAAAAATAGCAGCACTTAAAACTTTTTCTTGCTTGGGATCATTAACAACTGCTTGTAAATCTCGTACAAGATCGGCTTCTGTTTCTTTCATTTTATGATATTTTTCTTCAGTTAGTTGATTTTTTTCAGCCATGTTTCCCTCCAACGAATTATTCAGATACTTAAATTACTATAGCAACAAAATAGGTAAAAATCACATAAAAATACGTAGATTTAATTCCAGATAATTGGTAAAGCTAAGCAGATGTTAAGAAATCCGCTAAATAAAGCGCTATAATAAAGAGAGAGGCGAATTAATGATTACTTTTGTTTGGGCAGAAGATCAAAAACACCAAATTGGTATAGATGGACATTTACCTTGGAAATTGCCTGCAGATCTACACCACTTTAAAAAAATTACTTATGGACATCCAATTGTCATGGGTCGCAAAACTTTCGTGAGCTTGCCTCATCTTTTACCTGGGCGCAAACACGTTGTTTTGACGACCAGCTTAACATTAAAAAATAAATATCGTGATAATAACCAGGTTTCAATTATTAAATCTGTCAAAGAATTACAGGACTGGATCAAGGAGCATAAACAGCAAAACCTCTTTGTGATAGGTGGTAATTCGGTTTTTAACGCTTTAAAAAATCAGGTAGATTGTTTAGAAAAAACTGAAATAATAGCAACTTTTAAAGCTGATGTCACAATGACGAAAATTAATTATGATGACTTCATTTTAGTCAAAAAAGGATTTCATCAGCCTGACAACGTTAATCTTTATCCTTATAAATTTCTAACATATATGAGAAAGGAGAAATAACATGAAACAAGTTATTACTTCAACGATCACTTTTATAATCTGTATTATGATCTTAATTAGCAGCTTTTTTCTGGCAGAAAACTTAAATCATAACTATTGGTGGCAAGTAATTGGCATGGCCATTGTCACTTTTGCTGTTGGACAATATTTTTTCGCAATAATAAAATCATACCAATCGACCAAAAAATAATTTACTTTTTTGGTTGACAGAATATTTTTTCAATGTTAAATTAATAAACAATTAAATAATTAATACATCTTGAAAAGCAGAGTAGCTAAGTTTTTGTTAATAAAGAGAGCTGACGTTTGGTGAGAGTCAGTTAACAAGACTTAGTGAACATGGGCTTGAAATGATGACCGCTGGTGATATTTAGCTAGTGGCGGAGTTGCATCCGTTATAATTGCAAGCTATTGTTAGATAGCTGTTGAGGTTTATTACGTGAGTAATAGACAAATTAAAGGTGGTAACACGAAGCACTCGTCCTTATTTGAGGAAGAGTGCTTTTTTTATTGAAAAATTGGGAGGTTTTTCTGATGACAAAAAAGAGTCGCAATATAATTATCGGAGTGATTGCAGCAATTATAATTATTGCTGTCGGTTGGTTTAGTTTTGGTAAAAAAAGTGGTGACCAAAAGAGCAATCACGTTGTTACTGTAGGTATTGTTAGTGAAACAAAGCCAAAACAAGTTATTTGGAACAAAGCTGCAAAATTGGCTAAAGAAAAATATGGAGTAACAATCAAGATAAAGAACTTTACCGATTACAATCAACCTAACAAGGCAGTTAAAAGTGGGGATATCGACCTTAATTCATTTCAACACTATGCATTTTTGAAAGCGTGGAACAAAGCAAATCACGGTGGCGTAGTTGCAATTGGTCGGACTGAAATTAACCCAATTAGGTTATACTCCAAGAAGTACCATAAATTAAGTGATATTCCAAAGGGCGCAACTATAGCTGTGCCTAATGATGCAAGTAATGAATCTCGCGCACTTTTCGTTCTTAAAAATGCTGGTCTGATCAAGTTACGCAAAGGCAAGATTTTAGTTTCCGCTGCTGATGTAATTAAAACTTCTAAAAACATTAAAGTTAAAGAAGTTAGTGCCGATCAATGTGGTCGAGTAATTAATTCAGTTGATGCCGCCGTTGTTAATAACGACTTTGCAGGTCCTGCCGGTTTAGGTAAGAAGCAGACAATTTTTGTTGAGCCTGTTAACAAAGATTCTCTGCAATGGGTAAACATCATTTGTGCAAAGAAAGGTCAGGAAAAGAATAAGGATTACCAGGCAGTGGTAAAAGCATATCAAACAGCTGAAACTAAGCGTCTAGACAAAAAGTTTTATGGCGATATGACTAAACCAGCTTGGGACGTTAAGTTTTAATGATCGGAGAAGATTGTAAATGGGTATTATTGATTTAGAACACGTTAGTGTGGATTTCCCTAGTAAAAAAGGCAAAATTGTTCAGGCTGTCCATAATGTCAGCCTAACAGTTGAAAAGGGTGATATCTATGGCATTGTAGGCTTTTCCGGAGCGGGTAAGTCCACACTAGTTAGAACAGTCAACCTTTTACAAAAACCAACTGCAGGCAATATTAAGGTAAATGGTACTGACTTTGTCAAAGATGGTAAGCAAGTAATTGCTAATAAGGATTTACAACTAGCTCGCAGAAAGATCGGCATGATTTTTCAAAATTTCAACCTATTAAACGAAATTAGCGTAGTTGATAACGTGTCTTTTGCCCTGAAACATTCCGGCTTAAAAGAAAAAGAAATTAAAGAAAAGTCATTAAAATTGTTGGACCTGGTGGATTTAAAAGATAAAGCAAATTCATACCCAGCTCAACTTTCTGGGGGTCAGCAGCAAAGAGTTGCTATTGCCAGGGCTCTAGCAAACGAACCAGATATTTTGATTTCTGATGAAGCTACGAGTGCACTCGATCCTCAAAATACATTGCAAATTTTAACTTTATTAAAGAAGTTACAAAAAGATCTTAACCTAACCATCGTACTGATCACACATGAAATGGCTGCAGTCAAAAAAATCTGTAACAAAGTAGCGCTAATGCAATCTGGTCAGGTGATCGAAAATGGCAATCTCCGTGAAGTAGTCTTGCATCCGCAAAAAGATTTAACTAAGAGTTTTGTTGGTGGATCTTTGGAAGTTATTAATACTCTAAGGTCTCTTAAGATTAATAAATTAGATAACGATAATGAAGCTATTTATCAACTTGTTTATAGTATGGCTAACGTTACTAAAACTATTATTATTGATTTATACCGTAAAGTCGGGGTTGAAGCTAGTATGCTATATGGTAACGTAGAACTGCTTGATGATGAGCCAATTGGAACTCTGCTTGTTCAAGTTAAAGGTGATAAGACAAAACAGCAAGAAACAGTAGATTATTTGAGAAAAGAAAAAGTCGCTGTTACTCGTTTGAACGAAAAGGGGGATCTTTATGAGTAGTTGGTTTAGCAGAGTTTTTCCCAATGTTGTGCAACTGGGCTGGCTAGGTGATACTGGCTGGGGAACCAGCATTTTTCAAACATTATATATGACTTTTTGGTCCGGAATATTTGGGGGAATTTTAGGTTTGATTTTCGGTGTAATTTTGGTTCTGACCAAAAGTGATGGAATAAGACCTAATAAATTCTGGTTCAATGTTTGCGATAAAATAGTTTCAATTTTTCGTGCTATTCCGTTTATTATCTTGCTAGCGTTTATAGCACCAGTTACTCAAAAAATTGTCGGGACTCAGATTGGTATAAAAGCGGCTCTGGTTCCATTAACATTGGGCGTTTTTCCTTTTTATGCCCGTCAAGTTCAAGTGGCTTTAGAAAGCGTTGATCACGGTAAAATTGAGGCAGCACAGAGCTTGGGTGCTACGATTTGGGATATTATTTTTAGTGTTTATTTAAATGAAGCGAGATCAGAACTTGCTCGTGTTTCTACCGTTACAATTATTAGTTTAATTGGTTTAACTGCAATGGCTGGAGCCATTGGTGCAGGTGGCTTGGGTAATACAGCAATTTCATATGGATACAATCGCTTTAACAATGATGTAACACTTGTAGCAACAGTGCTGGTTATCATTTTGATATTTATCATTCAAGTGATCGGTGACTTTTTCGCTAAGAAGTTAAATCATCAAAGTCGCTAAAAAATATAAAAAAATAAAAACAACGAGGTAAACTCGTTGTTTTTTTCGTATTTAAATATAGAGCTATTTAACTGCATCTTTCAAAGCTTTACCAGGTTTAAACGCAGGAACCTTAGTTGCAGGAATAGTTAAAGTTTCGCCAGTTTGTGGGTTTCTACCTTTTCTAGCTGCACGATTACGTACTTCAAAAGAACCAAAACCTATAATTTGTACTTTTTCACCTTTAGCCAAGTTATCCTTGATTGATCCGATTAAAGCATCGATGACTTTTTCTGCCACGTTTTGCTTAAGTTCTGCTCTTGCTGCAACCTCTTTAGTGAGTTCAGATTTGTTAATTGAAGCCATAATTCTTCTCTTTTCTATAAAAATTTATACTTATTCAATGCTGTTAAATAGTTCGTATTTTTCTATACTAATCCACCTAAAGCATTGTGTCGCTTGATATCCGGCAACTTTTATTATTTTAGCACAGATAATGCTACCTTCAATAGTAAAAAGCTAAATGTTAACTTAATTTTTGTTGATCTAACAAGCGGTTGACCATTTGCAGATAGTTCAAATAAAGAGGTTTGAAGCGAGAATGTTTTTCTTTTTGCCAAGGCTTGGGTTTACCGCAAAAATGCAAAATTGAAGTGTTTTTCATGACCCATTCTGTGTTAATTTCACCAGTGCTTCTAGTCAAGTAAACTGAAAAAGCTCTTGCATCATAGTTCCAACGTGTTTCAGGAATTTTGAGTATATCCTCGCCATATAAGTAGTTTAGAATATCCTGATCAGGCAAAATCAGGGTATCATGATGTTGTTCAATTGCTTGAGTGATATCTTCAATTTTGATCTTTTTTCTCATTTGGTCCAAATCCATTAACATTATTCCAGAGTTAAAGTATCCAGTTGAAGTCCCAAGTCTGATATTATTGATTGAACTCATAATATCTGTTAAACCCTCATGAACCGAAGCAGCAAACATTTTACCTTCAAGATCTAATAGCCATAATGGCACGACTGAGTTTATAACTAATATGTCCGGATCAAGGTAAATAATTCGATGTAAGTTTGCAGGCAAAATTTTACTTGAAAGTAGCCTAAAGTACATTTCCTTGGGGTAATCATGCAAGTTTAGCAATGATTTTGGAAATTTAATTTTTTTGTTCATAGTTAGGGTTGATACTTTAATTCTAATTTTTGTACCAAATTTTTTAAGTTTATTTAGAGCATGTTGATCAATATTATCGTAAATTAACCAGACATGGAACTTCTCAGTCATATTGTTCAGTCTGAGGGAATACATCATCACTTCAAGTGGTTTGATATAGTTTTGGTCAATAGTAACCAATATTTCGATCGGTTCTTTTTGAGGATTATTCATAAAGTCTTCCTTTACCAGTTTCTTGTTTATTTTCACTATTTATTAGTATAAAGCAAAACATGTTAAGATACCTCATAATATAAGTTGTAAAAATAACATAGTGTGAAAATATCATAACTAAATTTGTTGTCTTAGATTTTACCAAGGAAATTATTTATTCAAAGTAGTAGAATGTATATAAATAAAGTTTTAACAAAGAGGTATTAACATGAAGAAAAAATTATTGCTAAGTTTAACTGGAATTACTTCTTTAATATTGGGACTATCTGTTAGCAAACCAGTTGTAGCTGCAAATTCGTCAATTCAAGGACAGAATCCTGCTACAGCTAAAGAAACAAATACTGCAACTCAGAGTGACAGCAATAAGGAACAAACTAACTCAAACGAAACATCTACTACTGGCAATTCACCCAAAAATACTAATAATTTAAGTAAAGTTTTAAAGTATTTGCAAAAAAGTGTCATATTAAAAAAGCCAGCATATATTTATGATAACAAAGGCAAAAAGATAAAAAATAAAAAACTAAAAAAAGGAACAATTATATATGTTTCCGGTCTTAATACTGCTAAAGGACACAGCTTTTTACAAATAAGTACTAAAAGTAAGAAAAAACAATATATTAAACCAGGAAATGTTAAAATTCTAAAAATTAAAGTTTATAAAGTTAAGAAAAACGCCAAAGTTTACGACAAAAAGGGTAGACTAGTGGTAATAGGAAATAAATATCCGTTTGTTAAAAAAGGAGTAAAGATTCCCGTCTATTACCTGAAAAAAATTAATGGGCAAAAATTTGCGGGAATTTCTAATACCCAATTTTTAAAATGGTCTGATTTAGTTCATAAGACTAATTAAAATTGCTTTATAATAATGGTAGTTAAAAAATTTACAGAAAGAGGTACTAAAATGACTGATGCAGTTTTAAAGAGAGTAGCTATCAGGAAATATACGGCTGAAAAAGTCTCTGAAGACGACATAAAAGCATTGATTACAGCATTTCAAGCTTCACCTTGTGGTATGCACAAAGCTGATGTGATGCAGATGACAGTGGTTGAAGATGAGAATTTGTTATCTGAAATTGAACAGGTAACAAGCAATGCTTGTTACAATGCTCCTTTATTGTTTATTATTAATGTCAAAAAAGGTAATGAATTTGGTGAGAGAGATGCTTCAGTTGCTGCAGAAAATTTGATGGTAGAGGCAGCAGCACTTAACTTGGGTTCAGTTTATCTAATGAATGCAGCAAATGTGTTAAATTCTGCTAAAAGTTTAGAACAAAAGTTGGAAGTTCCAGAAGATTTTGAAACTAGTGTCATTGTGGCCTGCGGACATGCTGCAGAGCAACCAAATGAGGACAGGTCAAATAGATATAAAGTTGTAAGAAAATAAATGCTTTAAAAGACTTAATATTAAAACTGTAGTCCTATTTTTAACTGATGTGGCTACAGTTTTTTTGACAAAAAAATTAAATTTATTAAAGCCAGAATGGTTTATGGCTATCTTACTTGATATAATAATTATGTAAGCGTTACATTTTTTACTTAAGGAGCAAGTTTCATGAAAAAGATTATTAATGATCCAGCAAATGTTGTACCGGAAATGGTTGAAGGAATGGTCAGATCATATCCCCAGTATATTGCCAAGGTTAAGGATACTGAAGCTGTTATGAGAGCAGATAAAGATTCTATGACGGGAAAAGTCGGTATTGTAAGTGGCGGAGGTTCAGGTCATGAACCTACTCATGCTGGTTTTGTGGGCAAAGGAATGCTTAGTGCAGCTGTTTGCGGACAAGTTTTTACTTCCCCAACTCCAGATCAAGTATATGAGGCTATTAAGGCTGTTAATCAAGGTCAGGGCGTTTTTTTAGTAATTAAAAATTATTCAGGCGATGTGATGAATTTTGATATGGCTAAAGATATGGCTGATATGGACAATATTAAGGTCAAGTCAATTGTGGTAGATGATGATATTGCCGTCGAAAATAGTACATTTACCCAAGGAAGACGAGGAGTAGCTGGAACTTTGTTCATGCACAAGATTTTAGGAGCAATGGCTCAAAATGGTGCCAGTCTAGACGAGATTGATGCGACAGCCAAAAAGGTATTGCCTAAAATTAAAACAATCGCGGTTGCTTTGTCTGCTGCTACCAATCCTGAAACAGGTAAACCCGGTTTTGTTCTCAAAGATAATGAAATTGAATACGGTGTTGGTATTCACTCAGAGCCTGGATACCGGCGTGAACAGATTAAACCTGCTAAAGATTTAGTAACGGAATTAGTGGGCAAATTAAATGATGAAATGCATTTAGACCAAAATAAGAAATATGCTGTGTTGGTAAATGGTATGGGCGCTACACCATTAATGGAACAATACATTTTTAGTAATGATTTACTTAACAAACTAGCAGAGTTCAATGTCAAGCCAGCTTTCATGAAAGTGGGTAATTACATGACTTCGCTTGATATGGCAGGTATTTCACTCACAATATTTGAATTAGCTGATGACAAGTGGCTTGATTATCTCAATCAGCCAGTAGAAACAATCGCTTGGTAAAAGGAGAAGTTAATATGGGCTTAACAGTTAAAAATGTGGTTGAATGGATGAATAATTTTTCTGCTAAAATTAAACAAAATAAGCAATTTTTAAGTGATCTGGATACTGCGATTGGCGATGGTGACCACGGTTTTAATATGAGCCGAGGTATGACAGCGGTTAGTCAAAAATTAAGTACTGAGCCCAAAACCATCACAGATGCTTTTAAGCAAATCGCTATGACTCTCATTTCTACAGTTGGTGGTGCCTCTGGTCCACTTTATGGAACTGCTTTCTTGGAAATGGCGAAAAAAAGCAGCACAAGTTCAGACATAGGAGACTTACTGGCTACTGCATTGACAGGTATTAAAAAACGTGGTGGTGCTGAACCTGGTGATAAAACCATGGTTGATGTGTGGACCGCATTAGTTCCAGAAGTTAAAACCAATAAGCTAACACAGGAAAAAATCGCTTCAGCTGTAGAGGCAACCAAAGACTTAGTTGCCAAAAAAGGTCGTGCTTCATATTTAGGCGAAAGATCAAAAGGCCATGTTGATCCTGGCTCGCAATCAAGTGGGTACCTTTTTGAGGCGTTACTTGAAACAGAAGGTATCTTATGAGTTTAGGCATTACTTTAGTATCCCATGTTCCAGAGATTGTAACCGGTTTGTCTGAGCTGTTGGGACAGGTTGCAAAAGATGTGTCAATTACCACTGCGGGTGGTACTAACGCTGATGATCTTGGCACCAGTATGGACAAAATTTTGCAGGCTTTTTCTGAAAATAAAGCTGATGAAATATTGGCATTTTATGATTTAGGCAGTGCCAAAATGAATCTTGAACTAGCAACGGAAATGACATCTAAAAAGATTCATCTATATGATGTAGCCTTTATCGAAGGGGCTTATACTGCCGCTACTTTAATTGAGGCGGGGGTCGAGTTAACGGAGATAGAAGGACAGCTTAAGCCCCTAGCCCTAAAGAAATAGAATAAATACCAGATTTATATTGAGTAAAAATAACATTAAGCGTATCTTAACTTAATTTTAGCCGAAAAATTCAGAAACTCTTTTAAATCTTATGTTATAAAATAACAACAAATTGAGATTTTTTGGAAAGATAGTTTTATTTAAAGAAAGGGTTTACATAGGTAGAATTTTATAATATATTGGATCTGGGAGTAATTTACTACTAAACATTATTTTGGGTTTCAAAAGGAAGTCCAATAATCGAAGTAGGAGATTAAAAATGAATAATAGCTTAACAATGCAAGTAGTGGGAGAGTTCCTCGGAACTATTATCTTGGTGTTGCTTGGAGATGGCGTTTGTGCCGGTGTCAATTTGAATAAGTCGAAGTCAAAGGGCAGTGGCTGGATCGTTATTTCTTTTGGCTGGGGCTTTGCCGTGACGTTTGGTGTATTCTGTGTTAGCTGGCTTTGCCCGGGTCACTTTAATCCTGCAGTGTCACTAGGTATGGCAATTGCCAATAAGTTGCCATGGTCATCCGTTTTGCCTTATATGCTGGCACAAACAGCTGGAGGCTTTATCGGTGGTATCTTAGTATGGCTAACCTATTTTCCTCACTGGCAAGAAACAACTGATCAAGATGGCATTTTAGGGTCGTTTGCTACGACACCAGCTATAAGAAATTACGGTTGGAATTTCTTTACTGAGACGATTGCTACCTTTGTTTTGGTATTTGGCTTGTTGGGATTGACCAATACAAAATTAGCTCCAGGATTTAATCCATTGTTAGCTGGATTTTTGATTACAGCGATTTGTTTGTCTTTAGGAGGACCGACTGGAATCGCGATTAATCCAGCCCGTGATTTGGGACCTAGACTGGCTCACCAATTTATGCCGATTGCCAATAAAGGTGGTTCAGATTGGGCTTATAGCTGGGTTCCAATCTTTGGCCCACTTCTTGGCGGAGTAATTGCTGCATTATTGTTCAAAGTTATTGTATAAAAGAAAAGCATTAGCTTATAGTAACACCTTCAAATTTGTAAAATTTGAGGGTGTTTCTTGTTTCTCAATCCATTTTCCCTTTCCAATCTGATTTCATAAAAATTTTCTAGTTCCAAAATAATTATCGAGTAAACTTTTAAACTTTTAATGCTTATGTGCTAAATATTTTTGATTGTTCTGTTGAGCTTAATCTGCTAACATATTTTAATTTTTTTATAGAAAAGAGTTTAGCAGCAACGATTTTCACTAGAACAGGTTACATTCCCCTTAAAATTGCCTTGGGTGCTTGTTTTCTGCTGCTCTAGTTTAGTATTATTAGCATTAAATTGAATTAAAAAAGGCGGTTTAAATGAATAATTGGGCTGTAATATCAACTTGGAGTATGTCGTATGACGGATTGGTGAAAGCGGCAGAGCTGTTGAAAAAGGATAAAAGTGCTGGGGATGCTGTTGAAAATTTGCTAAGAAAAGTCGAATCATATCCCCTTTATAAATCCGTGGGATATGGCGGACTTCCTAACGAAGACGGAGTTGTTCAAATGGATGCTGCATTCATGGACGGTGACACCTTGGCACAAGGTTCTGTAGCTGCAATTGAGAACGTAAAACATGCTGTTTCAGTTGCTCGAAGACTAAGCTTAAATAAGACCAACAGCTTTTTAGTCGGAGAAGGAGCGACTAAATATGCAATGCAGAATGGCTTTGAAATGACTAATATGTTGACTGAAAGGGCCAAAACTATCTGGCAGAACAAGGTAAAACAGCAACTTCAATCAGACCTGCATCCTTATGATGGTCATGATACCGTAGGAGCAATAACTCTTGATCGAAATGGTTCGCTGGCAGCTGCTACATCAACCTCTGGCTTATTTATGAAGAAAAATGGTAGAATTGGCGATTCACCTCTGTCCGGATCTGGATTTTATGCGGATAGTCACATTGGAGCTGCGACTGCAACTGGCCTAGGAGAAGACATCATGAAGGGCTGCCTTTCATACGAAATAGTCCGTAAAATGGCAGAAGGAAAGTCTCCCCAAGAAGCCTGTGATGCTACAGTTTATCGGTTTTGTAATGATTTAAAGAAGCGTTATGGTCAAGTAGGCGAAATTTCCCTCATTGCCTTGAATAAAAAAGGCGAGTGGGGTGTAGCTACTAACGTGGAGTTTCCTTTTTGTATTGCTGCTAAAAAGCAAGAACCTCAGATATTAATGGCAAATCCGGGGCTGCACAATAACACCAAAATTGAACCAATTTCTCAAGCCTAGTTAGATGACTACCAAAAGCAAATCAAAGCTCCTGTAAAGTAATCATTGTTAAAAAGAAAGTGAAGTTAGATGTTAAAAGAAGCATGTGTAGAAAATTTTACTAGTATTCCTTATGTGATTAATAAAGGTGCTGACAGAATTGAACTGAATAATAACTTAACATTAGGTGGCACCACGCCTTCTTATGGAGTTATCAAAAAAGCAGTTACTTATGCCTCTAATTTTCACATACCAGTTATTGTGATGATTAGGCCGAGGGGTGGAAATTTTTGTTATAGTGAAAGTGAAATAGAAATAATGGCCAGTGATTTAGAAATAACAGCTAAATTAGGTGCTCAAGGAGTCACCTTTGGCTGTTTAACCTCTCAAAATCATTTGGATAAAGTAAAAATGAAGCGTCTTATTTCATTAGCCAGATCTTTAAATATTGATGTTGTCATGCACATGGCTTTTGACGCAATGCCTTTAACTGAGCAAGAAGATGGACTAAACTGGTTAGCGAATAATGGTGTTAAGAGAATTTTGACACATGGCGGAGAGTTATCAATTCCTGTTTTAAATACCATTTCTCATCTAAAAGAAATTATTAACTGGGCAAACGGCAAGATAGAAATATTACCAGGTGGTGGCATTACCGCCCAAAATAGCACTTTAATTGCTGAAAGATTGCAGGTAGACCAGTTACATGGTACAAAAATTGTTAAATGAAATTAATTTTTAACATAGCTCAAAGTCTGATTACTGAAAAATAGTTGCACATCAAAATATACAGCCACTTTAAGCAATAAGACATTAGTTTTATTTGTCTACAGCAGCTGGATAAGAAAATTTAGGTAGTGCTTTTATTATTTTGACTAAAATATAGTTGACAGGAAATAAGTCATTGATTAAAATATCTTTAATATTGATAAAGCGATGAAAAGATAAGTAAGTTTGCAAGTAACGTTTTAGAGAGTCCTGTTGCTGAAAAGGGACCGTGATGGTAAGCTGAAAGTAACTTTGAGCTATATGGTGAAAGTTAGTAGCTATTATTGGGTACACCCATTAACGTGTTAGCGTATCGCAGTATGCCGTACGTGAAGTGACTGTGTTTTTGTCATCTTTAATGATAATTATTGCAGTAATATAGGTGGTACCGTGCTTAAGCACCCTTGATTTTCAAATCAAGGGTGCTTTTTTATTACCTAAATAAATTCATCAAGGCCCTTTATCTATATTAAGTGTTTATATTTTTCAGGAGGAACTGTAATGGAAGAAATTGAAAGAGATGTTAATACCAAGCCTTTATCATGGAAACAATATTTAGTAGTTGCATCATTGCTATTCGGTCTATTTTTTGGTGCCGGTAATTTAATTTTTCCACTTCATTTAGGCCAGCTTGCAGGAGCAAATTGGGGAATGGCCACTTTTGGCTTTTTAGTAACGGCTGTGCTTTTGCCACTATTAGCCGTTTTAGCTATTAGTGCCAGTCATGCTAAGGGGGTTTACGATATTGGCAAACCTTTGGGAAATAGTTTTGCTCTCGCGTTTATGGTTTTAATCCATTTGACCTTAGGACCATTATTTGCCACACCGCGGACCGCGAGTATTTCCTTTTCAGTTGGCTTGCAGCCGGTATTGCCGAAATCAGCCACTAAGCCGGCACTTTTAATATTCTCGGCAATATTCTTCATTTTGGCTTTTATTATTTCTTATAAGCAATCTACGATTTTGACCAGTATCGGCAAAATTTTAAATCCTTTGTTTTTATTGCTGTTATTTTCAATTTTTTTATTAGCTGCTATTTCTCCAATGGGTGCTGCCAAAAATCAAAATGTTACTGCGGCTTATCAAAGTGCACCTTTCTTTAATGGTTTTTTGGAAGGGTACAACACTATGGATGCACTGGCTGGATTGGCTTTTGGCTACACAATAGTTTCAGCCGTACGCCAACTTGGAAAAACTTCGGCGAAAAGTAACGCAAAAGTGACTGCCAGAGCCGGTGTGATTGCCACAAGTGCAATTGGTGTCATTTACGTTGGTTTAATTTGGGTTGGAGCAACGACATTAAATCAATTTAAAATTTCTGCTGAAGGCGGTACTGTCTTTAACCAAATAGTGACTTATTATCTGGGTGACTTTGGTCATGCGCTACTTGCCACGTTAGTTACACTAACCTGTTTAACTACAGCAGTCGGTTTGATTGCCGCTTTCGCGCAAGACTTTCACCGCAGTTTTAGTAAAATTAGTTACCATGGCTGGCTGACAATTATGACTATTGTTTCCTTCATTACTGCTAATTTTGGTTTGGACACAATTATTTCCTGGTCAACGCCAATGTTAATGTTTTTATATCCAATCGCTATGGTATTGATTATATTGTCGATTTCTGGTTCTTTATTTGACCATGATCCAGTTGTTTACTTCTGGAGTATCGTCTTTACTTTTATTCCAGCCATTTTGGATATGATTGCGTCTTTTCCTGCGCTAGTTAGCAAACAAGCATGGGCACTACAATTAAGAGCATTCCAATTACAATTTCTTCCTTTTGCTGACATAGGTATGGACTGGGTTATTCCGGCAGTTATTGGATTAGCAATCGGTTTTATTGTTCACTTTTATCATAAGCAAAGAACTAATTAATTGTGTAAATATTGTTCGATTTCTCAAGCGCATCTTTTGACAACAACTGTTTATAAAAGTAGATTAAAGAAAAAGCAGTTTTGTTAATGTAAAAGGTAGGATTGAGTATTTTGAATAATATGAACATGAATCATAGTGAAAATATGAATCATTCAATGGACGCCAACTCTTCGATGAAAATGGGTAGTCATGACATGATGATGCATGGCGGTCATATGATGCATATGGGTAATTTGAAAAGAAAGTTTTGGCTTTCATTAATATTATCTTTGCCAATTATCTTTTTGTCCCCTGCAATGGGAGTTCATTTGCCATTTCAATTTTCATTTCCAGGTTCTGAATGGGTCGTAGCCATTTTTGCCACAATTCTTTACTTCTATGGCGGTGAGCCCTTCTTATCAGGTGCATTTTATGAAATAAAAGCAAAAAAGCCTGAAATGATGACTTTGATTTCTTTAGGCATCACTACTGCTTATATTTATAGTATTTATGCTTTCGTTGAAAACAATTTACTAAGCAGTAAAGTCCATGTAATGGATTTCTTTTGGGAATTGGCAACTTTAATTTTAATTATGCTTTTAGGACATTGGATTGAAATGAAGTCCGTGATGAATGCGAATAGCTCAGTTCATGATTTGGCAAAACTTCTGCCAGATAAAGTTCACGTTCAAAATAATGGCCGAACAGAAGACGTAGCAATTAATGCTGTCCAAAAAAATGCTGTTATATTAGTCAAAGCCGGTGAAAGTATCCCACTTGATGGCGTGGTATTAAATGGTTCAAGTCAAGTAAATGAATCGCTCGTTACTGGAGAATCAAGTGCAGTTACGCGCAAAGAAAATGACAAGGTAATTGGTGGCTCAATAAATGGCTCTGGTACTTTAACTGTCAAAGTTACTAGCTCCGCAAATTCAGGTTTCTTGGCCAATGTTAATAAGTTAGTGCAATCTTCTCAAATGAATAAATCACGGCTGCAAAACTTAGCCGATCGGGTTTCCAGCTGGTTATTTTATGCCGCACTTGTTTTTGGTATTATTGCTTTAATCGTTTGGACCAGTTTACGGGGAATTTCTGGCGGTCTTGAACGGATGGTAACTGTTTTAGTTATTGCTTGTCCTCATGCACTCGGTTTGGCTATTCCTTTAGTAAATGCCAAAAGTACCTCGATTGGTGCCAAAAACGGCTTGCTCATTAGAAACCGCAACGTTATCAGTGTTAGTTCAAAAATAAATTATCTTCTTTTAGACAAAACGGGAACTTTAACTGAAGGCAAATTTCAGGTAAGAAAATATGATAGTTTATATAAAGAATATGATTCTGCTGAAATCATCAAACTGATCGCTTCACTTGAGCAAGATTCTAATCACCCGATTGCGCAAAGCATTTTACAGTTTGCTAAGGAAAAAAATATTGAGCTCTATCCATTGTCAAATAGTAAGACTTTGGATGGTAAAGGTGTTTCTGGAACTTTAAATGGAAAGGAATATCAACTTGTAAATGAAAAAGCTGCTAGAAGTTTGGTGAGTCATTTCCCGGAAATTGATGCTTTAAATTACACTTCCAGCTATTTGGTAGCAGAAAATGAACTTTTGGGTTACGTAGCAGTTGGTGATGAAATAAAGAAAAATGCAGCAGCTTTGATTAAGCAAATTAAAGATCTTAACATTACACCGGTGATGCTAACCGGCGATAATGAAAAAGTCGCTCAGAGTATTGCGCAGAAACTAAAAATTTCCGAGGTTCACTCAGGCTTAATGCCAGCTGACAAACAAAAAATTGTCGCGCACCTTCAGGAAAAAGGAAACAAAGTCATGATGGTGGGAGACGGCATCAATGATGCTCCTAGCTTAGCTAAAGCTGATATTGGTGTAGCTATTGGTGCAGGAACTGATGTTGCCGTGGACTCAGCTGATGTTGTTTTAGTGAACAGTGAACCACTTGATATTATCAGTTTCCTCAACCTTGCTCAGCATACTCAAAGAAAAACCATCGAAAACTTATGGTGGGGAGCAGGCTACAATATCATAGCTTTACCACTGGCAGCGGGTATACTTGCACCATGGGGAATTTTGCTATCACCGGCTGTGGGAGCGATTTTAATGTCTTTGTCAACAGTTATCGTAGCTATTAATGCTGAAACACTAAAAATATAAATATCTAGTTAAGGCACTCAATAAGAGTGCTTTTTTGCTAAAATAAAATAAATTTTAAAATTTTAAAATGATACCCCTTTTATTTTAAAATATTGAAAATAATACTAAAAACCTGTATTATAAGTGCAAGAGAATATTACTGCTTTAATAGCTTAAATACTAACATTTGAAAAAGGAGATTTAGTATGAGTAAAGAAGAATACCGTGTTGAAAGTGATACAATTGGTCCTGTTAAAATTCCTAAAAATGCACTGTGGGGTCCTCAAACTGAAAGGAGTCGTAACAATTTTCCCAGTGGTGAATTAATGCCGCTTGCAATTATTCGTGCTTTTTTACATTTAAAAAAAGCTGCAGCTGAATCGAATGTAGAAGTCGGCGATGAACCAGCAGAAAAAGGACAAGCTATTGAGGAAGCGATTGATCAACTATTAAAATTAGATGATCATGAATTGCGACAAGATTTTCCGTTACACGTATTACAAACCGGTTCTGGTACTCAGAGCAATATGAATGTTAACGAAGTAGTAGCAAATTTAGCTAACAAGATGCATCCCAATTTGAATATTTTGCCTAATGATGACGTTAACAGAGGACAATCTTCAAACGATACTTATCCCACAGCAATGAACATTGTGGCAGTGGAAGCTTTAGATAAACTTGAACCGGCTGTGCAACACTTAATTGACGAACTCAAAATTAAGCAGGACAAGTATTGGAAAACCGTCAAAGTTGGCCGTACTCACCTGCAAGATGCTACTCCGATAACTTTTGGGCAAGAGGTTTCAGGTTATATTTCAGCTTTAAAACATGATTTATCTTATATTCAAGAGCTTAAGCCTACATTGTATGAACTGGCGATTGGTGGTACTGCTGTTGGGACAGGCCTTAATGCTGCACCGGGAATGACTGTCAAAATTACTGACAAACTATCCCAAGTTTACGGCCACGATTTTAAAGTTAATACCAATAAGTTTTGGGGTTTAGCTCACCATTCTGGCATAGATGTTGTCCATGGTGCTTTAAAAACTTTGGCTGCCGATATGTTTAAGATAGCCCAAGATATAAGATTCTTGGCATCAGGTCCAAGAGCAGGCTATCACGAACTTAATATTCCGGCTAATGAACCGGGTTCCTCAATTATGCCTGGCAAAGTTAACCCTACTCAGGCTGAGGCCGTGACTATGGCAGCTGCAAAAGTTTTTGGCAATGATACTACTATCACTTTTGCCTGCTCACAAGGAAATTTTGAAATGAATGTTTATAAAACTGTCATGATCACAGCTTTTCTGGATTCTTGCGACATTTTAACCGGTACCATTAATGGTTTTGCTGATAAAATGATTGCCGGCTTAACGGTAAACGCTGAAAAAATGGACGATTTGCTTGCAAGTTCTTTAATGACAGTGACGGCTTTGTCACCTCATATTGGCTATCATGCAGCTGCTAAGATTGCACAGACTGCGGATAAAGAAGGTACAACGCTTAAAGAAGCAGCCCTTAAAAGTGGCAAATTAACTGAAAAGGAATATGATGAATGGATGGATTATATGGAGATGACCAATATTTCTCAGACTAATCCTGAAAAATAAATCTTTTAAATTTCTGTAGAGGAGAAATCAATGGGTAAATTTGTTTTTACGCCTAATAAGGCTTCTGAAATACAAGAAAGTTATGACGCAATTATAATCGGTGCAGGTGGTGCCGGCTTAACTGCAGCTATTCAGGCTCATGAATTAGGACTGAATGTTGCTGTCTTTGAAAAGAATTCTGATTTAGGTGGGAACACAAACAGGGCTTCTTCTGGAATGAATGCTTCTGAAAGTCTTGTTCAAATAAAACAGGGAATTATAGATGATAAAGAAGATTTTTATCGTGAAACTCTCAAGGGTGGAGGAATGATGAATGACCGTGAACTTTTGCGCTACTTTGTCGATCATTCTGCTCTTGCAATAGCTTGGCTAATGGATCACGGGATAGAGCTAACTAATTTAACTATTACTGGTGGGATGAGCAAGAAGAGAGCTCACCGTCCAGCTTCAATGGCCCCAGTCGGCAATTATTTGGTTACCGGTGCTTTAAAGCAAATCCACGAAGATAAAATACCAGTTTTTAATAATGCAAAAGTAACTAAGCTTTTACAAGATTATAAACAACAAGTAACAGGTGTCCAGGTTGATACTCCAAAAGGAGAAGTAAAAGTAAGTGCAAACGCTGTGCTATTGGCTTCAGGTGGCTTTGGCTCGTCTAAAGAATTAATTAAAAAATATCGTCCTGACCTGGTAAATTATCAGACTACCAATCAGCCCGGTGCTACTGGCGATGGTTTAAAACTTGCTATTCAAATTGATGCACAACTAGAGCAAATGGACTTTATTCAAGTGCACCCAACTGCACAAACTGATACTGACCACGTCTACTTGATCGGAGAAGGCTTAAGAGGAGAAGGAGCTATTCTCGTTAACAAATCTGGTAAAAGATTCGTCAACGAGTTAAGTACACGTAAAATTGTTTCTGACGCCATTAGCAACTTAAATGAGAACGGTGCTTTTTTGGTGTTCGATCAAGGTATTAGAAATAACTTTACTGCTGTTGAATTTTATGATCACGTAGGATTGGTTAGTCACGGGGAAACAATTTCTGATCTAGCTCAAAATATTGGCGTCACAGCTTCGAACTTGAATGAAACTATTACTAATTGGAATGAGTCTGTCACCAATAAAACAGATAAAGAATTTGGCAGAACAACAGGAATGGAGCATCAAATTGCGCAGGGACCATTCTTTGCAATTCATATTAACCCGGCTATCCACTATACTATGGGCGGTATCCATATCAATCCCAAGACCGAAGTTTATGATACAGACGGTAACATTATTAAAGGCCTCTATGCTGCGGGAGAAGTTTCAGGTGGATTACACGGAAATAACCGAATTGGTGGCAACTCGATTGCTGAAACTGTCATTTTTGGCAGGCAAGCAGGAATACAAATGAGCAAGTTTGTCAAAAACCAATAACTATAATTTAACTAAATTGGTGCTTAAAAAAAGTGTCAGCCGTTGATAATACTGATAGGTATTTTGTTAGTTTCTACGCTTTGTAAGCTGGGGTTTTGCCAGTGATTTGTTTACTGTTTTTTATTTTACATAAGCAAAATTATGTTTAGCAGTTTTCAAGCTCTTTGTCGTCTAGCAGCGACGAAGGGCTTTTTTATTTTAGGTTTTTAAGTAAACGGGTATGCCAAAAATACTAATTTTTACCTTATTAACAAACCGAATTTTAAATATGTAAGACTGTTTTTATTTTTAAAAAAATTAAAAAATAAATTATTTATTTTAAATATTGCAAATAATAGAAATAAAATTTATAATGTGGATGTAAAGGATTACATTTTTAAAAAATTCGAAAGGAAATGACTTAATGAATAAGAAAGTATTATTGGTTGGAGACGGAGCTGTAGGTTCAACTTTTGCAAATGACTTGTTGCAACATACTAGTGTTGACGAGCTGGTAATCTGTGATGTGGTCAAGAATCGTCCAGTGGGAGATTCAATGGATTTGGAAGATATACTGCCTTTTACAGGCGAGTGTAATATTCATTCTGGTGAATACTCTGATGCAAAAGATGCTGCTGTGGTGGTAATTACAGCAGGTGTTCCCCGCAAGCCAGGAGAAAGTCGGCTTGATCTTGTGAATAAAAATGTTAGCATCTTGAAAAGTATCATTCAACCAGTAGTTGAATCGGGCTTTAATGGTATTTTCTTAGTTTCTGCTAATCCAGTTGATATATTGACAACTTTAACCCAAAAACTATCTGGCTTTCCGAAAAACAAAGTAATTGGGACAGGTACATCACTAGATACTGCTCGTTTAAAGGTTGATTTAGCCAGAAGATTAAATGTTCCGGTGGCTGAGGTTAATTCCATGGTTTTAGGTGAACATGGTGATACTTCATTTGAAAACTTTGATGAGTCAATCGTGGGCGGTAAGCCACTAACAGAATTTGCTCATATTGATGATAATATTTTGAACCAAGTTGAACTGAATATTCGTCAAAAAGGTGGAAAAATAATTGAAAATAAAGGTGCAACATTTTATGGCATTGCGATGATGTTAACGCAAATTGTTACCGCAATATTGACTAACCGTTCAATTGCTTTGCCTTTATCTGCACCAATTAATGGTGAGTATGGCATTAAAAGCGAACTTTATTTAGGCACACCTGCAGTAGTTGACGGGTCTGGAATCAGCCAGGTGATTGAGACTGAACTTTCAGAGTCTGAAAAGGCAAAGATGGTGGATTCGGCTGCCAAAATGCAAGAAGTACTAAATAATATTGCTTTAGATTAATTAAAAAGAAGGCATGAATAATGCAGGTTGGTAAGAGAATTTTTTTACAAAGAAAGCTTCCCGCAAAAGAAGTAGTTTCTGCATATAAAAAGCTGCCCTCATCAAATGTGGCTGACTGTATGAATAGAACAGGTGCAATGTCGCCCAGAATTAGGCTGATGTCGCACCCACATGAAGAAATGTGTGGTCCAGCTTTTACAGTTCATAACCGCCCAGGTGATAATTTAACTATTTATGCAGCTTTAAAATATTGCCAAGAGGGTGATGTGGTGGTCATCGATAATGAAAATGATAATACCAGGGCAGTTATTGGTGAAGTAATGATGACATGGCTGCGGGATCAAAGACATGTAGCTGGTGTAGTAGTTGATGGGCCAATAAGAGACATTGATAGTTTAAGCAACTGGGATTTGCCTATTTATGCTGTAAGTACCACTCCAGATGGTCCTTATAAAGAAGGACCAGGAGAAATTAATGTACCGGTTTCTTGTGGTAACGTAAGTGTTAACCCAGGTGACGTCATTTTAGGCGACGCTGACGGTGTTATCAAAATTGCTCTGGAAGAAGCAACTGAATTGTTGCCGATTGTTCAGAATTTTCATGAAAAGGATGAGGCAAAAGCAGCTAGTTTTCATGATGGTTCAGGAAATATAGATTGGCTTGATGATGAATTAAAGAATAAGAATTATAAAATTATCGACGATTTTTATCGCCCGGAAAATTATAGGTAATTACTATGAAAACACTTGAAAAAGTTAATTATAAGGGCTTTGTTTTACCTTTAGTGATTGGCGTGATTCTATGGGGCATCACACCGTTGAGACCTGGTGGCTTGTCTGCTTCCGCATGGGAGATGTTTGCCATTTTTGTAGCAACTATTGTTGGCTGTATTACAAAGCCTTTGCCAATAGGTGGTACTACTTTAATCGGACTGATAGTGACGGTTTTAGTTGGTTTGGCTCCAATCAAAGATGTTGTAGATCCCAAAACTGGTAAAGTGACATCTGGCATTCTCAGCGCCTTTAGTAATTCTGCTTCTTGGCTAATTGCTATGGCTTTTATCATGGCTTATGGTATTAGCAAAACCGGTTTAGGTAATCGGATTGCGTATTGGATGATTGAAAAATTTGGTAAGAAGTCCATTGGTATCGGCTATGCTATTACCGGTTTGGAATTAGTTTTAGGAGCTTTAATACCATCAAATAGTGCTCGTACAGGTGGTGTAGTTTGGCCGGTGACAGAATCAATCTCTAAAGATTATGATTCTGATCCTAATGATCCTTCAAGAAAGAAAATCGGAGCTTATCTTAGTTTTACAGCCTTCCATGCAAACATTCTGTCAACTGCTCTGTTTATTACAGGTGCTGCTCCTAATATGGTTGCTTCTCAAATGGCGGCACAGAAAAATTATAATATGACCTGGATCAGCTGGTTTACAGCTGCGATAGTTCCTGTTCTAGTTGCAACTATTATTATTCCAGTTGTGATTTATAAGATTTTTCCTCCAGAAATTAAAGAAACTCCTAATGCTAAAAAATGGGCCAGTGACCGTTTAGCAAAAATGGGCCCAGTGACAAAGCCTGAAATGATTATGTCAATAGTATTTTTGCTGGCTATTATTTTATGGGTTTTATCCGGAATCTTCAAAATTCCTCAATTAGATTCTACTTTTGTAGCCTTTTTAGCTGTCGGCTTATTGCTATTAACTGGTGTCTTAACTATGAAAGATGCTTTAAACCAAACTGGAGCTTGGAATATTCTAATTTGGCTGTCAATTTTAATATTTATGGCAAGTAAACTTATTTCCTTTGGTTTCATTGACTGGTTTTCTAAGACTATTCAGACTAGTCTTCGCGGTATAAGCTGGCAAATAGTACTAGCCGTTTTAGTGATCTTGATGTTTTACACCCACTACTTCTTTGCCAGTGGTACTGCACATATGACAGCATTATACCTGCCATTCTTATCTGTTGCTGTTGCTACAGGAGCTCCATTAGGATTATCAGCTATGCTCTTGGCGTTTACTGGGGCAATTAATGCTTCAACCACTCATTATGCTAACGGACCGGCCTCTATATTAGCTACAACTGGCTACATTAAGCAGAGTGAATGGTGGAAATATAATTTTATTTTAGGAATTCTCTATTTACTGATTTTCGGCGTAATAGGCACTTTATGGATGAAAGTTATTGGAATTTGGTAAATGCTTAAGGCAAACAATTTTATAACAAATGATGGTATTCGAATAACTTATTACGATACATTAAAAAGTGGTCAGCCTATTTTAGCGGTTCCTGGCATAGGTAGTTCTGCCACATTATGGCAAGAAGCTGTAAAGCTTTTCACAGAAGATTACCGCATTATCATAATTGATCCTCGAAATCAGGGACGTTCTCAAAGAACGTTTAAGGGGCAACGTATTAGTCGCCATGCAGCTGATTTAGCCGAGCTCATTAGCAGATTAGATTTAAAAAATATTATTGCTGTTGGCAATTCCATGGGAGCCGCAAACATTTGGGCTTATGTTTCACTATTTGGCTCGCAAAGATTGCAGGCAATTGTTGACTTAGATCAACCTCCAAAAATGATTCAAGACAGCACTTGGCACTATGGGTTTAAAGATTTAACTTGGAAAAATTATCCGGATTATTTAAAGATAGATCAGGGCAGTGGTATTTATGCTCATATCAATGATGAGATGTTTAAAGAGGCCAAAATTGAAGCCCAAAAATATCCGTATAATGCTGAAGAAAATTATCTTTGTCGAATAGATCATGCTGAGCAGGATTGGCGGGACGTTTTAGTTAGCTTAAAAGTTCCTATGCTCGTTTTAGCAGGACAAAATTCACCCTTTTTTGATTATCATTTTGCCTATGTTACAAGAGAATTGAATCCTAAAATTGACACAGGAATAATAGCAAATTGTGGTCACTTAATTCAGGCGGAACAGCCTCTGAAAATGTATCAAGAAGTCATGAAATTTTTGCAAGAATTTTAGCTAAAGTGAGAACCAAATAAATGGATAAAACAATAGAGCTCAATTTAAATTTTCCAGACACAAAAACAAGATGGGAAAATTTCTTAATTAATCAGGGAATTACAGATTTCAGCTCCCGCGAAGTTGACGTTCTTGATCATACTATTGGTTTAATAGATGAAGATGGCCATTTGGTTGGAACTGGTAGTATTGCGGGCAAAGTTCTTAAATACATAGCAGTGTCAAATGATGAAGCTGTTCCCGGGGCACGCTTTAATCAAATAGTGTCGGCTTTGCAAGAATACCTTTTTGGTCAGAAAATTTATCATTCATTCGTATTCACCAAGGCAAAATATTCGTCTAGTTTCGCCCATTTAGGCTTTAATGAGTTGGCTCATACTGATACTGCGGCTTTTTTAGAAAGTGGAACACCAAGTATTCAAGACTTTTTAACAAAAATGCCTAGAATTAAAAACCAAAATCAAAAAGAAGTTGCGGCAATTGTAATGAATGCTAATCCATTTACTTTGGGCCACCAAAAGTTAGTAAAACTAGCAAGTAGTGAAAATGATTTGGTGTATGTTTTTGTAGTGGCTACAGATGCTTCTTTATTTAAAACAACTGAAAGAATGGATTTAGTAAAAAAAGGAACTGCCAACTTTAAAAACGTGGTGGTAGTCAGTGGTGGAGATTACCAAGTTTCACGCTCGACATTTCCGGCTTATTTTTTAAAGTCACCTGATGAACTAATTACAACACAAACGGCGATTGACGCTTTAATTTTTAAAAATATTATTGCACAAAAATTGACAATTAAGAAACGTTATCTGGGTACTGAGCCATTTTCAAGGACGACTAATTTCTATAATCAAAGTTTACAAAAAATACTTAGTCCCACTATTAAGGTTAAAATTGTGCAACGCTTTCGTGATAACGAGAAAATAATTACGGCAACTAATGTGCGCCAATTGATCAAAAATAGTGATTTGAAAGATATTTCCACTCTAGTTCCACCAACTACAATGAATTTTATAAATGAAAATTATCAAATTTTACAAGAAAGAATAAAGAAAGGAATGAACATTGATGGAAATTAAAACGGTTGGAGTAGCAGGAACATTAGAATCTTCAGATATTCAGATAATGATTTCTGCTGGTCAAAATGGAATTGAAGTTGATCTGGATTCAGAGGTAGCTAAATCATACGGTGATCAGATCAAAAAGGTAATAACTGAAACCCTAAATAAATTTGGTATTACTAACGCAAAAGTTAAGGCTACAGACAAAGGAGCTCTTGATTGCGTAATTGCTGCAAGAACATTAGCAGCTGCGCAAAGAGCAACTGAAACTACTGACAAGCCGAGATTGGAGGTATTGCAATAAATGACTTATGTTAAAAATCGTTTGCGTCGAACAATGATGTTTGTACCAGGTAATAATCCTGCAATGGTTAAAGACGCTGGCATTTATGGAGCTGACTCTATTATGCTGGACTTAGAAGATGCAGTTTCATTAACTGAAAAAGATGCAGCCAGAATGTTAGTATTTAATGCTATTAAAACAGTTGATTTTGGTGGCGCTGAAATAGTCGTTAGAATTAACGGTCAAGACACTCCTTTTTATGACGAAGACGTAAAGGCAATGGTGCGCGCTGGAGTAGATGTTATTCGCCTGCCTAAAACTGAATCGGCCGCTATGATTAAAAAATTAGTAGCGGATATGGAAGATGCTGAAGAACGATACGGAGTGCAAAAGGGCTCAATTGGTGTTATGGCAGCGATTGAGAGTGCAAAAGGTGTTCTTAATGCTCCTGAAATTGCAACAGCTACACCATTAATGATGGGCTTAGCCGTTTCTGGTGAAGACTATACTGCTGATATGCACACACACCGTTATCCGGATGGACGTGAGTTAGAATTTGCCCGCAACATGGTATTGCAAGCTGCTAGAGCAGCCGATGTTTATGCTTTCGATACTGTGTTTTCTAACATGAATGATACAGAAGGATTTTACCGTGAAACCAAGTATATCTATGAACTAGGTTATGATGGTAAGTCTTTAGTTAATCCAAGACAAATACCTATGGTTAACAAGGTATTTAACCCTACCAAGGAAGAAATTGAAAATGCTCTTTCTGTCCAAAATGCTATTCAAGAAGCAAAGGCAAAAGGCTCAGGCGTTATCTCAATGAACGGTAAAATGGTCGACAAACCGGTTGTTGAGAAGGCTAACCGTGTTATTGCAACAGCTAAAGCATCGAATTTAATTGATGAGGAGGGTAATTACATTGGAGAATAAAGTAAAACGCAATTTGCCTGATGATTTGATGACAAAAATGAATCTTAAACCATTTGCATCTGTGGAAATAGGTAACCCTGAAGTGAAAAGAGTGGCTCCTAAGGTGCAAGTTACTACGGGAGAATCAAAAGTGGTTGATTCTTTAGCAGATGTTATTAAGAAAACTTTAAAAGATGGTATGACTATTTCTTTCCACCATCATTTTAGAAATGGTGATTTTGCTTTTAATAAAGTAATGAATCTAATTATTAAAATGGGTTATCAAAACTTAACATTAGCTCCATCTTCCTTAACCGGTGTTATGAATGACACGGTGATTGAAGCAATAAAAAAGGGTGTTATCACAAATATTACTTCATCGGGAATGAGAGGCAGCTTGGGAGATTTTGTTTCCCATGGTGGTTTGAAAAACCCAGTGATTTTCCGTTCTCATGGCAATAGAGCTCGTTCTATTGAAGAAGGAGAAATCAAAATTGATGTGGCATTTTTAGGTGTTCCAAATGCTGACCTAGCTGGTAATGCCAATGGTCAAGAAGGGGATGCAGTTTTTGGCTCCTTGGGCTATGCTTTGATTGATGCACAATATGCTGATAAAGTAGTTTTGCTGACTGACAATATAGTTGATTATCCAAATACGCCTGCCTCAATTAAACAAACTCAAGTCGATTATGTTGTGAAGGTTGATCAAATTGGTGATGCTGATAAGATTGGTTCAGGAGCGACTCGTTTTACCAAAGATCCTAAAGAACTGAAAATTGCACAAACTGTTAATAAGGTGATAACAAATTCACCATATTATAAACAAGGATTTTCTTTCCAAACTGGATCCGGTGGTGCTGCATTGGCAGTGACTAGATACTTAAGAGAATCTATGCTAAAGGATGGGATTAAGGCATCATTCGCGCTAGGCGGTATAACAAAGCCTACGACTGATCTCCTTGAAGAAGGCCTGGTCAAGAAAATTATGGATGTTCAGGACTTTGACAAGGGTGCTGCAGCTTCAATGGCTCAGAATAAAGACCAACAGGAAATTGATGCCTCCTGGTATGCTGATCCTCATAATAAGGGTGCCGTAGTAAATAACTTAGATGTGGCCATTCTCTCAGCTTTGCAAATCGATACCAATTTTAACGTTAACGTAATGACAGGTTCCGATGGCGTTATTCGTGGCGCTATTGGTGGTCACCAGGATGCTGCTGCAGCAAAAATGACTATTATCACCGCTCCGTTAGTACGTGGACGCAACGCTACAGTAGTCCCAGAGGTAGAAACAGTCGTTACACCAGGAGATTCAATTGATGTTTTAGTGACTGAAAGAGGAATTGCAATTAATCCTCGCCGTAAAGACTTAATAGCTGCCTTTGCTAAGGTTCCTGAACTCAATATTGTTGATATCAAAGAACTGCAAGAAATGGCACAAAAACAGGTTGGAACACCAAAGCCATTAGAATATACTGATCGTGTTGTTGCTTTAATTCAGTATCGGGATGGTACTATTATTGATACAATTAAGCAAGTAAAAGATTAACTAATTATTTTGCTAAAGTGTGAGAATGAGGGTAAGACTTGTTCTCACACTTTTTAGTTATAATATAAAAAGAGAAAGAAGATGATAAAATGGTAAAAACAATATTTACTGAAGGAGAACCACAGAGTATTACAGAGGTATTAGCTAATAAAGATGAAAGGGTAGAGTTGCAACAAACAATATTTCACAAGTTTCCTGAATGTACGCTGCTGGATGTTAAATTAAACATTCCCGGCCCTATTAAAAACAATCGCTATTTAAAAGAAATTTTTGCTTCAGGTATTCTAAATTTAGAAGAAATTTTGCAAAATAGCCAGTTACCTTTTACTTTGTATGAACATTGGGAGAGAGCAGCAGGTTCAGAAAACTTTTATCTCGTTAATGCTGATTATCGTTTAGTTAAAAAAAGGGCAGTTGAATTTGAAAATAAACAAAAAATTAATCGGCTATTTGATGCCGATGTATTAATTAAAAAGCAAAAACAGACAATATCCCGCAAAGATCTGGACTTGCCTGTTCGCAAATGCTTTTTATGTTCAAAACCCGCTAAAGAATGCGCTCGCTCAAGAACACATTCAGTGGCAGATCTGCAAAATTATATTACAAGCTTATATAATGAAGAGTTCTGTAAAAAATCCGCAAATTAAAGTGCCTCATTTTTGCGTAAAACTCTTTCAGCTATACCCGAAGTGGTAATTAAATGCGTTATTATGCCAGATCTAAGAGCCCCCAAAAGTGCATCTTCCTTAAACCGGTTTTTAACAATTACAAACCGATCAGGAACTGCAAAAATGTCGGAAAGACTGATGCCAGATATATGAGGCTCAATTGGACTATAAAAACGACCTTTAATATCATAAGGTCTGCCAAAAATAATTCCTGCTAACTGATTTTTTTCAATTCCAGTAAACAGTTTATCAGCGTAATAATCCATAAAAAATTGCCCTGATTCCAGTGATTGCATGGTACCAATACTTGCAAATACCAGATCAAGTTGTGAAAAATATTTTTCAATATATTGATAATAAGGTTCTTGCTGAATTTTTTTGACGAGTCTCGGATCAATTGCATAAAGAGGTGCGGGAAAGGTTAAACTTTTTGCATTAAATTTGTCAGCAGCATGTTGAATAAGCGGCTGCTTGCGTTTACTAGAATTTACCACTTGACCTAATAGTTGAATAAATGTCAGGTCAGCGCGAGTTTCGGCTGAAAAATCATCAATAATGTCTCTTAAAAGTGTCCCCCAAGTTAATCCCACGACGTGAGCAGAATTAATATAGTTTTGAATTTGTTTGGCGGCAAAATTGACAATCATTTCATTGTCTTGATTTTTAGTTTCTTTATCTTCTAAGATATAAACTTCTTTCAGATCGAAAAGTTTTTGAAACTCCCGTTCAAGATTTTGCGCTCTTTTGGGACTTTGATAAATACTAATTTTTACAATGCCCTTGTCTTCCGCTTCGTCTATTGCTTTTGCAATAAGATAACGAGAAAGATTGTATTTCTTAGAAATTTCAGCAATATTTAACTTACTTAAAAAATAGTCATGTGCAATATTTGCAATTTGCTCATCTGTTAACAATGTCATTTGGTTATTCCTATTCTTCATACTCTACATTTATTTTAATTATATTAGAAAAAGCGCTTTAATACTATAACCTAAACAACTTTTTAAAATAAAATATTTTTCAGAATATCAGAAAAATATATTTATTTCTTACTCTAATAAATCGCAAAACTTCGCATGTGTAATTTTTTGCAAATCTTGCGGTTTTAAAAAGACGCTGCGGCCAATTTTACCACTTGAAACTGCTATCTCGCTTTCTTTAGACATGCTTTTATCAAGAAAAATAGGAAAATGATGTTTGAAATAAATACCAATAGGCGTGTTGGCACCGTGAGCATAACCTGTAGTTTTTTCCAAATCTTTTAAAGGTAACATTTCACATTTTTTGTTTCCAGAATTTTGCGCTAGTTTTTTCATGCTTAAATGTTCTGTTACTGGTACAACCCCTACCAGAACTTTAGTGTTATTTCCAGAACAAACGAGAGTTTTATAGACCAAATGTTCTTTCTCGTTTAAAATGGATGTATCCATTTGTGCTACACCACCAGAATCCTCGTGGGTGGCAAACTCTGCTTGACGATATGGAATCTTGTTCTTGTCTAAAATTTTTTCGACAAGTGTTTTTTCAATATTATTTTTCTTTTTTGACAAATTGATCACCCTTTTCATGATAGCATTACAAAAAGGGAAAATAAAAAGGAAGTTTAAAAAATAATGAAATTATTGATTATTAAAATTGAAACCAGTCACGAAGTTGAAGATGCTTTAAACATATTTAGTAATGATGTCTTGCATTGTTTGGGTACTGAGACCCGAAAACGGTCCGACTTTGAACATGCTGGCTGGAAATCTGACTCAACAATGATTAAGCTTGAAGAAATAAATAATTTACCAGAAGATTTACAGTTTTTAGCTTATTTTGATAGTGATCAAGATAAAGAAAAATTGATTGAAGAATACAAGCAAAAGTTATCTGAATTAAAAAGCTATGGTTTAAAAATAGGTAAAGCAGAAATAAGTACATCCTACATTAAAGATGAGGACTGGAATACTGTTTGGCAAAAGTTTTATCATCCAATTGATTTTTCCCGCCATTTGGCAATAGTACCTGAATGGGAAGAATATCAGCCGGCTTTTAAAGATCAAAGGTTAATAAAATTAGATCCTGGTTTGGCTTTTGGCACTGGCTCGCATGAGACAACGCAGTTAGCCCTAATTGGACTTGAGCAAACGCTTATAAGACCCAAAAAAGTTTGTGATGTTGGCACTGGTTCAGGAATCTTAGCTATTGCTTCCTCTTTTTTGGGAGCCAGTTCTGTTCTGGCAACTGATATTTCAGACGAAGCAATTACTGCTGCTCGTGAAAATATTTCTTTGAACGATTTAACTAATATTAAACTTAAAAAAACCAGCTTATTAGATAATGTTCAGGGTAAATATGATATTATAGTTGCTAATATTTTAGCTGAAATACTCCTTGATTTGATTCCGCAGTTAAATAAGCATCTCTATGAGGGTGGACAAGTCATTTTTTCAGGAATAGATTGTTCTCAGGCTGCTAAAATAAAGAAAGCTTTAAGCGAAAATGGCTTCCAGGTTGTCCTATCAATGCAAAGTGGCCGCTGGATAGGATTAATTATTGAAAGAAAAGATAACTAAAATGAGTTATAATAGATAATTAAATTAGTAAGGAATTAGCAAGTTGATTGACAAAATAAAAAATATACCTGTAATTAAGAAGTTAAATAGTTATGAGGTGACACCAGTCATTTACTGGAGCGTTTTAGTCATGATCCTGCCGTTATTATTTAGTCTTTTTTCAATAGGGACTATTTGGCGTGTAAGTTTATTATTTATATTAGCTAACAGCTTTATCAGTTACCATGTTGGTAAACTAATTAAAAAACGCAATCTCAAACATTATTGGCTGTTATTAATGCCTGGGTGTTTTTGTTTAATCGTTTTAATTAAATATGCCAATTACAACTTTCTGTTTGGGTTAATCTACCTCATTTTAGAAATTTTTGGCGTAATGGATAATCAAATTTATGCATAGTATTAGAAGGGTCGATTTATATGTCAAAGTACATTGAAATGACACATGAGCAGGTGATAGATACCTGTAAAAAATATATGAATGATGATCAAATTGCATTTGTCGAAAAAGCTTATGAATTTGCTGCAAACGCGCATAAAGAACAAAAAAGAGCTTCAGGACAACCCTATATTGTTCATCCTACTCAGGTTGCCGGTACGCTTGCTAATTTGAGTCTTGACCCTGACACTGTCGCTGCAGGCTTTTTGCATGACACTGTAGAAGATACGCCAGTTACAAATGATGATATAAAAGAAAGATTTGGCAAAGATGTTGCCTTTATTGTTGATGGTGTTACTAAACTAAATAAATACCAGTATAAATCACACCAGGAATTTTTAGCTGAAAACCACAGGAAAATGCTAATAGCAATGGCTAAAGATATCCGGGTAATTATGGTTAAACTGGCTGATAGACTTCATAATATGCATACTTTAGAGCATCTGCGTCCCGATAAACAACGCAGAATTGCTTCAGAAACAATGGATATTTATGCACCTTTAGCAGATCGTCTGGGTATTGGAACAGTTAAATGGGAACTTGAAGATATGAGTTTTCATTATTTGAATCCTAAAGCTTATTATCGCATTGTTAATTTAATGAGCCTTAAGCGTAGTCAAAGAGAAAAATATATTCAAGATGCCATCAAGACACTTAAGGAAAGCTTGGACAGTCTAGGAATTAAATATGAAATATATGGCAGACCCAAGCACATCTATTCTATTTATAAAAAGATGGTTAACAAACATAAGGATTTTAATGAAATCTATGATTTGTTAGCTGTACGGGTTATTGTTAAAACAGTTAAGGACTGTTACGCAGTGCTAGGAGCTGTTCATACGAAATGGAAGCCAATGCCTGGCCGTTTCAAAGATTACATTGCTGTTCCCAAGGTAAATGGCTACCAGTCTCTTCATACGACTATTATTGGTCCTGGCGGCCGACCACTTGAGATACAAATTAGAACTGAACAAATGCATGAAATTGCCGAATATGGTGTTGCCGCCCACTGGGCTTATAAAAGAGGTAATTTTAAGGGTGTAGAACAGACCAGTTCAAATGAAAAATTGGATATGGTGCGCGAAATTTTAGAATTAAAAGACGAAACTCAGGATGCTGATGAATTTATGAAAAGCGTTAAGAGTGAAATCTTTTCTGATCGCGTTTATGTTTTTACTCCCAAAGGTGAAGTTTATGAATTGCCAAAAGGGTCAGTAACCTTGGACTTTGCTTATGAAATTCATACTCAGGTTGGCAGTCATGCTGTTGGAGCTAAAGTTAACGGTAAATTGGTACCTTTAGACTATAAGCTGAAAAACGGCGATGTCATTGAAATTATGACACAATCAAATGCGACGCCATCTCGTGATTGGGTTGATTTGGTTAAGACTTCCCGTGCTCGTAATAAAATTAGGCGATATTTTAGAAACCTTGACCGGGATCACAGCATCGAGCAGGGTCAGCAAATGGTTGCTGATAAATTGCGTGATCAGGGACTTTCACCAAAAGAATTCATGTCTAAAGATCATATCGAGCCACTTTTGGAACAAATTAATTATCATACTGCTGATGAGATGTATGCCTCAATAGGCTTTGGTGATCTTTCCGCTATTGGTGTAGTTAATAGGCTGACAGCTGATATACGCCATGAAAACGAGAAAAAGAAGCAAAAGCAGCTAGAAGAAGAAATTCTTAACTCTGGGCAAAAATCTGTCTCGGAAACTACAACCACTAAAAAAGATTCTAAAGCAATGAAAATCAAGCATAAAAATGGTGTCATGATTCAAGGAATTAGTGACTTGATGCTTCATTTAGCTAAGTGTTGTAATCCCGTCCCAGGAGATGAAATTGTTGGTTACGTTACTAAGGGCCGCGGGGTGACTATTCATAGAACAGATTGCCGTAATATCGTTAATAACGATGATAGCCAGGGCAGATTGATTGAAGTGCAATGGGAAAATGTTGAAGAAAACAGTGCCCAAGCATTTAATGCCAATATTGAAGTTTTTGGTTACAATCGCGGAAAGCTGCTTACTGACGTCATTACCAAATTAAATACACTAACGCCAAATATTAATAATATTTCAGGTAAAGTAAATGAAGATAACATTGCTCATATTTATGCGACAGTTGCGGTTAATAATTCTGCACAATTAGACGGAATTTTATCAAAATTAAGAGATATTCCTGATGTTTACCAAACAAGGAGGGCTGATAATTAATGCGAGTTGTCGTCCAAAGAGTAAATAATGCCAGTGTCAAAATTGCAGGCAATACGGTTGGCCAAATTAATAAAGGCTTGTTATTGCTGGTTGGCTTAAAAGAAGGCGATGGAGTAGAGCAGATTAAAAAGGCTGCTACTAAGATTGCCAAAATGCGAATTTTTGAAGATGAAAATGGCAAAACCAATTTGGCAATTAAAGATGTTGGCGGACAAATCTTAAGCGTGAGTCAATTTACTTTATTAGCTGACACTAAAAAAGGTAATCGACCAAGTTTTATCAAAGCTATGAAACCACCAAAATCCGCGGAATTATGGGAGCAGTTTAATGAAGAGCTCAAAAAGCAGGGCTTAACTGTTGAAACCGGAGAATTTGGTGCAGATATGCAGGTTGATTTACAAAATGATGGTCCTTTTACTATTGTGTTGGACCTGTAAAAATTAGGCTTAACAGCACTACAGGTTGACTTTTTGCCTGGAAAACTATAAGCTAAAAAAGAATTATCAATGACAAAGACTGAAGTATAGTTTTTAATTTCAGAGACCGTCTGTTTTGCTGAGAAGACGGAAAATAAACTAACTGTGACCCCTTTACCAGATAATAAGCGCATCGCGAGCGTTATTCGCAGCAGGTAAAAGGTGGTACCGTGCTAATTCAGAGCGCCCTTGATTTATTCAAGGACGTTTTTTTATTAAAAGGATGATTAAATGAGAGTTCAAAGACCTAAAGGGACAGTTGATATTTTGCCAGACGAATCTGGTTCATGGGAAAAAGTAGAACAAATATTGCGTAATTTTTTTAAACAAGCAAATTACCGGGAAATTCGGACACCGAGTTTTGAAAATTATAGCGTTTTTGCTCGTTCAAGTGGTGAGACATCGGATGTCGTTGAAAAAGAAATGTATGACTTTAATGATAAAGGCGGCAGGCATATTGCTTTAAGGCCCGAGGGAACAGCTGGAGTAGTTAGAGCTTATGTAGAAGATAAACTTTATGCTCCTGAAGTGGTTAAGCCCTTAAATGTCTACTATATCGAGTCCACGTTTCGGTATGAAAGGCCTCAGGCTGGCCGCCAGCGTGAGTTCCATCAAATTGGTATAGAAAGTTTTGGCTCGGATAATCCTTTAGCTGATGTAGAAACAATTGTTTTAGCACATGATTTATTAGCCAAACTGGGTGTCAAAAATTATGAATTGCATATTAATACCTTAGGAAACTCCAAGGTTCGTCAGGATTACCATGATGCTTTAGTCAATTACTTTACACCTTTTAAAGATCAGCTTTCAGATGACTCAAAAAGGCGGTTAGAAAAAAACCCTTTACGTATTTTAGATTCCAAAGATGACCAGGATAAGCAATTTTTACCTGGCGCCCCCCGAATAATTGACTATTTAGATGAGGAATCAAAGGCTAATTTTGATCAGATTTTGGAAATGCTGGACCAATTGGACATTAGTTATGTGATAGATAATGATTTAGTTCGCGGACTTGATTATTATACTGGCGTCATTTTTGAATTTATGGTCGAAGATAAAAGTATTTGGGAATCTGCCTCAACCATTTTAGGTGGTGGTCGTTATGATAACTTAGTTAAGGAATTTGACGGACCAGTTACACCTGCCGTTGGTTTTGGTATCGGAGAAGAACGGTTAATGCTGGTATTACAAAAACAAAACCCAGCATTGTTTGCGGATCAAGGCATTGATTTCTTCATTACTAATATCGGTCAAGAAACACAAATAAAAACTGTTGAAATTGCTCGTTTGTTGCGTAAAAACGGACTAAAGGCGCAATATGATGTTGACCAAAAGAAATTAAAGGCGCAATTTAAAAAGGCTGACAGGGCAAATGCAAAATTTGTTATTACTCTTGGAGCTAAAGAATTATCCGACGGAGTTTTAAATGTTAAGCGCCTTGCTGATGGGCAAACTTTCAAGTTCAGTTTTGATGATCTTGAAAATATGAATACAATAATGAAACAATTAAAGGAATAAAAATGAAGCAAGTAGAAAAAAGAACTGATTATTGTGGCAATATTACCCCCAAATATCTTAGCCAAGAAGTAAACTTATATGGCTGGGTTCAGCGCGTGCGAAACCTTGGTAACTTAGTATTTATTGATTTGCGCGATCGAGAGGGTATAGTTCAGGTAGTTGTTAATCATGATTCAGGTCAAGACTTGATGACTACCGCTGACGCACTGGGAAATGAATTCGTTATTCAAGTTAAAGGAAAAGTAGTCAAACGCTCCAGTATTAACCCAGATATGAAAACTGGTGAAGTTGAAATTGACGCTAAAGAAATTATTATTTTGAATAAAGCAAAGAACCCACCTTTTGAAATAAAAGATGATGTTGAAGTTGCTGAACAAACCAGATTAAAATATCGCTATTTGGATTTACGCAGACCAAGCCTGCAAAACGCGATTATTTTGCGTTCAAAAATATTGCAAGCCACGCACGAATTTTTTGATCAAAACGGCTTTATCGATATTGAAACACCAATATTAGGAAAATCTTCTCCCGAGGGAGCGCGAGACTATTTAGTTCCTTCCAGGATTTATCCGGGTAGTTTTTATGCATTACCGCAATCTCCTCAACTTTTCAAGCAATTATTGATGGGTGCAGGCTTTGATAAATATTATCAATTGGCAAGATGTTTTAGAGATGAAGATCTGCGCGGTGATAGACAGCCTGAGTTTACGCAAATTGATATGGAAACGTCTTTTACTGATGAGCAACAGGTGCAGGACTATACCGAAGGCCTATTAAAGAAAATTATGAAAGATGTAATGGGGATTGATTTAAAAACACCTATTGCACGCATTTCTTGGACTGATTCAATGAATAAGTATGGCACTGACAAGCCTGATATTCGTTTTGGCATGCTGATTCACGATTTAAGCTCTGTGTTTAAAGATAGTGATTTTAAAGTATTTTCTAGTGCTATTGCTAATGGTGGTTTTGTCAAAGGAATTGCAGTTAGAGGCGGCGCACAAAAATATTCTCGTAAACAAATTGAGAAAAAGCAAGACTATATTAAGCGCTATCATGCAAAGGGTCTGGCTTGGGTTAAATTTGAAGATGGAGAATTTTCTGGACCAGTTTCACGCTTTTTAACTACCGAGAATAAATCTGCATTAATTAAAGAGTTTGATTTAAAAGGTGGGGAATTAGTAGTATTTATTGCTGATAAATGGAAAGTTTGCTGTGATTCACTTGATCACTTACGTCGTGAATTTGCCAAAGAAACTGATATTATACCTAAGCACGTATTTGATTTTATTTGGGTAGTGGACTGGCCATTATTTGAATACGATGAAGGCTTCGGTAGATGGATTGCTGCACATCATCCATTTACAATGCCGGATAACGAAGGCATCAAGCTTCTTGATACTGAACCGCATAAGGCTCATGCGCGTAGCTACGATATAGTTATGAATGGTGACGAGCTTGGTGGGGGCTCAATACGTATTCACAAACGGTCAATTCAGGAAAAAATGTTTAAGGCTCTCGGTTTTACTAAAAAGCGTGCCTATGAACAATTTGGTTATTTGCTAGAAGCTTTGGACATGGGATTTCCACCTCATGCTGGTCTTGCCATTGGACTTGACCGTTTTGCAATGCTTCTTGCAGAAAAAGACAATATTCGTGATGTACTAGCATTTCCAAAAAACGCTAATGCATCTGAACCAATGATGCATGCTCCCGCACCTGTATCTGATCAGCAATTAAGTGATTTGGGCATAGTTGTCGAAGATAAGTATCATGATGATGTTGCAAAGATTGAAGCTAACTTAAGAGCACAGGCTGAAAAAGACGCCGCCCAAAATACCACTTGGGATTAGCAGATTTAAATATATTTTTAATTAGAGCACAAGAGCTGTGAAGAAATTTTCACAGCTCTTGTGCTTTTTTATTTGTCCTCATTCAATTTTGCTTGAGGACATTTTCTTATGATGTAGCGCTTTCACAGACTTATATAATAAAAATGTCAGGATAAATTATGCGATAAAAATATTGTTGCTTTAAAGAATGAACAGGGACCTGGAATTGGTGCCGCTATGATTGCAGCAATGGGGTGCCGTTGGTTTAAAGACTGGAATAGCTGCATCAATGTATTTGTAAAATATAATGAAATTATCGCGCCAGATCCACATAACACTGCCCTTTATCAAAAATACTATCATTTATATCATAAAATATATAATTCTATTGCTCCTCTGGCCAGAGCTGCAACTAGGCTCTAAATAAAATTGCTTTGAGTATTAAATGATGAGAGAATTATTATTCAGTTATTATTTTTATACTAGGAGGATAATTTATGACGGAAAAATTTCATCGTGCTTTCGGATGTTATGGTATTATTGGTGATCAACAAAGTTTAGTTGTTATCAAAAAAGAGGGTGGGCCTTATATAAATCGGTATGACTTGCCGGGCGGTAGTTTGGAAGATGGGGAGCCATTAGACCATACGGTTAAGCGAGAAGTTAAGGAAGAAACTGGATTAATTGTGCAAGACTATGACCAAATTGGTGTTACCTCATTTAGATATCCTTGGGACTATGAACAATGGCATTTTAATCAACATAACTGTGTTTTTTATAAAATCAATAAGTTTGGTGGTAATTTACAAACTACAGTTAAACAGTTTACGGGGCAAGATTCTTTAGGGGCTGTATCAGTTCCTCTAGAACAGCTCAATCTGGCAAATTCATCGCCTTTAGTATTAAAAGCAAAAGAGATTTTGTTAAAGCCGGATAAGGTTGACTTAGCAGACCAAACTTTTGCTAATTGGATTGTACTAGATCACCCAGTTTTTTAAACTAAAAAAGCTGTTAAGGAAAATTTCCTTAACAGCTTCTGTTTATTCATATTTACCGCAAATTCTGTAAAAATGCAAGTGCTTTGGCATAATTAGGTTCATTGGTTAACTCATGAATAAGTTCTTGGTACAAGACTTTTCTATTTGCATCTACAATCCAGATACTTCTAGAATCAAATTTCGTAGCATCAATAAACAAACCCATTTTTTTGCCGAAGTCAAAACTCTCGTCTGACAAAAGCTCCATTTTTGATACACCCTCTGCAGCACACCAATTTTTCTGTTCTTCTGGAGTATTGGTAGAAATAGTATAGAAATTAATGCCATCAAAATTATCCACTTCGCTGTTAAAGCGTTTAGTGGAAATACTGCAGACGCTAGTATTGATATTAGGTACAACACTAATCAGTGTAACCTTATTAACCAAATCAGTGCTTGATGCAACTGAACCATCAGACTTTTTTACCTTAAAATCTGGCAGTTGCTCACCAATTTTGATTGGTTCTCCATTAGTTGACAGCGGCTCACTTTTCATTGTTACTTGCATAATCATTACCCTTTCTCAAAAATAAAAACAATTACCATTTCAAGTTTAACCTATCGCAGAATAGTAACTCAATAAATCAGCTTTTTAATTGCTTTCAGTATAGCTACTGATACGTTTAATAGCTTCTTTTAAGTTTTCTTCAGACGAAGCATAGGATAAGCGTACGTATCCTTGACCACCAGCACCGAAATAACTGCCTGGTGTTACGCCAACCTTGGCTTTTTCAGCTAAATCACTGGCAAACGCCACATCATCACAGCCAAATTTACTGGGAATTTTAGCAAAAATATAAAATGCCCCTTCAGGAGTAGCCATAGTGTAGCCATTTTTCTCAAGTCCATCCTGAAGCAGATGCATGCGTTTTTGATATTTTTCTCGCGCGGCAACATAGTCCTGATCTCCATAATTCAAAGCTTCTGTGGCGGCTGCTTGAACATTGTCAGTTACTGCGGAAATTAAAAATGAGTTCACCTTTATCATTGATTTCATTAACTCAGCAGGTCCAGCTATATAGCCTATACGCCAGCCAGTCATGGCGACACTTTTTGAAAGCCCCGATAATAAAACAGTTCTTTCAGGAATGAATTGTGTCAATGAATAATGCTTTTTTTGACCATAAATTAATTCAGCATAGATTTCATCACTGACAGCAAAAATGTCGTATTTGGTAATAACAGCTGCTAATTCTTGCAAGTTTTTCTTTGAATAAACTCGTCCTGTTGGGTTAGAGGGATCAGTGATGATAACAGCCTTTGCGCCTTTTCCTTCATTTTCCAAAGTTTCCGTTAATTTTTCTGGAGTTAAGAGGAAATGATCATTAGAAGTATCTACTTGAACTGGGATTCCGCCAGCCATTTTAATGATTCCAAAGTAGACTCCCCAAACAGGGGTAGGTACGATTATTTTTTCACCAGGATTAAGTAAAGTCATGGCGGCGATATTCAATCCTTCAGAAACTCCAACCGTAGCACAGATTTCACTTTTGGGATCATATGTAACACCTAAGCTTTTTGCTAGATATTTGCTAACAGCTTCCAGGTATTTTTCTTTTCCAGCTTCAGGAGCATAATGAGAGTCATCATTTTTAATGTCCTCAATTGCCGCTCTTTTTATGTGTTCTGGGGTATTTAAGTCAGGTTCACCAATAGTCAATTTTATAATTCCAGGTATTGTGGAAATTTTTTGATTGAAGGATCTGATCGCTGGATTAGGTATACTACTAATTTTCGAATTAATTTTTGTTGATAAATTTTTTGCTAATGTTGGCATAAAAAGAACCTTCCTTTTTTTATTGAAACCATATTATAACCCAGTATGTTTCTAAATAAAATTAAGAAAAAGTGTTTTTTATAAAGTTTTAGTTTAGTGTGTTATCCCAAATTTTGTTATAGTTAATTAAGGAGCGTGAGATAAATGGATCAAGATCAAAAAGCCAAAAGGCTAAAAGAACTAACACCAGACCAATTTCAAGTTACTCAAGAAGCAGCAACAGATTATCCTTTTAGAGGAAAATATGATGATTTTTACCAAAAAGGAATCTACGTTGATATTGTCTCAGGAGAGCCTTTGTTTTCAAGCGAAGATAAATATGATGCGGGTTGCGGGTGGCCTAGTTTTACCCGGCCAATCAAGAAATTGGTTTATCACCGTGATCAATCACACAATATGGAAAGAACTGAAGTTAAGAGTCCAGAAGGTGATTCACATTTGGGACATGTCTTTGATGATGGACCCAGTGATAAAGGAGGGCTCAGATATTGCATTAACTCCTCTGCTTTAGACTTTATTCCTTTTGATCAATTGGAACAAAGAGGATATGGTGAATACCGAAAACTTTTTAAATAATAAAAATTATGTAAAAAGACCTGATGTCAAAATCAGGCCTTTTTACTACTTAAACTATTTCTTGTTCCTTAAAACTGCCATAAACTCGTTCTACTTCGGTAACACTCATAAAAGCATAAGGATCGCTTTTTTTAACAATATGTAAAACGTCATACATATCATATCTATCAATAACTGTAATGAGAACTTTTTTCTCGTTATGGCTGTATGCACCCTCAACATCATGAAAGATAGTGATGCCCCGGTGCATTTTTTCTTGAATGCCATCAATGATTGTTTTAGGCTTTTCTGTAACAATTGTGACTTGTAATTTTTGATGCTGAGTGTATACAGCATCGATTACACGGCCATTGATGAAAATTGTCAAAGCTGAATAAAGGGCACGGGTCCAGCCGAAAGCAAAACCCGCAGCAGCAATAATAATCAGGTTAATTAAAATACTGATTTTACCGTAACTAGTACCCGTTTTCCTTTGAATCACTATTCCAATGATATCCAGTCCGCCAGTTGAAATACCATTCTTTAGAGCAAAACCTGTTCCTAGTCCGTTGATCATACCACCAAAAATAGCACAGACAAGGGGGTCAATATGCATATTTACTGGTTGAATGACTCTCATCATAATTGAACCAAGAATGACAGTAATAATGGTAAAGAAGGTAAATTTATGGCCAATCTTTATCCACGCTAAAAGAAGTAGGGGCAAATTAAGAACAAAGTAGAGGACTGAAGTTGACAAGGTAAAGGGCAAAAACCGCTCACTCATAGTGTTAATCAATTGTGCAAAACCAGTAACTCCCGAAGAGTACATGTGGCCGGGTGTCCAAAAGAAATTTAAAGCTACAGCAACCGCTAATGAATAAAAAAAAGATGCAGAAATTTTTGATAGTAGGTTATACCGCCGATTGAACGCGTCAAGTTGATCCATTGTTAATAAATCCTTTTTCTTAAGCACTCTAATTAATTTTTATAAAATAATAAAATACTAGTTTTCATATTAAATATAAAAACTAGTATTTTTCTTAAGTATACTAACACAACTACGTAAAATTTAAAGCACTTTTGGGCAAAACTTTGATTAATTCTGCCAATGTTTTTTTATGAAATCTGCTCTGCCACCAGACTCTTCAAGATTGTACCGGAAAGGATTTTTTTTGTAAAAATCCTGATGGTAATCTTCTGCCGGATAAAACGGTTTAGCAGGCTCAATTTGAGTAACAATGGGGTCATCAAATTTGCCGCTTTTTTGTAAAGCTTCTTTTGAATTTTCAGCTGCTTCTTTTTGAGCAGGGGAATTATAAAAAATTACTGGACGATAGTTATCTCCACGATCCTGAAATTGTCCGCTTGCGTCTGTAGGATCCGTTACTTGCCAATAGTAGTCCAATAATTTCTGATACGATATAATTTCAGGATCAAAAGTTATTTCCACGGCCTCTGTGTGACCAGTAGTTCCAGTGCAAACTTGCTCATAAGTAGGGTTAGGGACATGACCTCCTGTATATCCAGAAATCACTTTCTTAATTCCAGGCAGTGAATCAAAAGGTTTAACCATGCACCAGAAGCACCCACCAGCGAAAATCGCAGTATCTAGTTTTTCATTATTTGCTTGCATAATTTGGCCCTTTCTATGAACTAAAAGCTGTTATTACCTACTTCTATTTTATTTTTTGAGCCACCTTACTGCAATTAATCAGCCTCGATATTCTTAAACTTGGCGCTTTATTAAATAAGCCCTTTTCAGCTTAAAATATGTCCCTAGAAATTACTTTTGTACTCCTAAATGATTCATAATAATAGCTGCTGTTTCTTCAATTGAGCGGTGTGCAACATTAATTACAAAACAGCCTAATTTATCATAAAGCTTTTGTGCAGAATCCAATTCCTTTTTAATCGCATCGGTATTAGAGTAAGATGTATCAGGACTCAAGCCATAAGAAATCATTCTTTCCCGCCTAATTTCATTTAAAACGGATAAATCGTTAGTCAAACCGATAATCTTTTTAGGATCAATTTGATATATTTCCTTAGGAATATGGGTGTCAGGCACCAGCGGTAAATTCGCTACCTTCAAATTTTTGTTTGCTAAAAATAAAGATAAAGGCGTTTTTGAAGTCCTTGAAACTCCCAGCAGAACAACATCTGCTTCCAAAAACCCTTTAGGATCCTTCCCATCATCGTACATTACAGCAAACTCCATTGCAGAAATCCGATCGAAGTATTTTTGGTTCATTTTGTGTTGTGCACCAATTTTTTGCTCAGGTTTAAGACCAGTCAATTTTTGGATAGACTCAATTGCAGGTGATAAGATATCTACACTTTGTATGTGATGTTCTCTGACGAAACGAATAACTGGTATTTGCATTTCATCTTTTACCAAGCTGTATATAAGTAACAAATTAGGGTATTGTATTATCTCTTCAAAAGTCTCCTCTAATTTTTCCTTATTGATTATGAAAGGATATCTTCTGTAAGTGATTTGTGCGTCAGGAAATTGTGCTGCGGCAGCTACAGCATTATTAAACGCTGTATCTCCGGCAGAATCTGAAATAATTATAATGTTAACTTCTTTTTTTAGTGTCTCTTCAGCCATCATTTACTCCTTTTTTAATTTATTATACAATTTAACAAAAGTCATTAACAGGTTAACTTTTTTCTAAAAAATATTGAACGTTTGTATTGACCGATTGTTGATGTTTGATATAATTTAGTTAAATGTATGACGGTAACGTCAAGAAATGGAAGGAGGGATCACATATGGCCAAGACAGTCGTTCACGAAAACGAGTCTATTGATGATGCTCTTCGTCGTTTTAAACGTTCCGTTTCTAGAAGCGGTACTCTACAAGAATACCGTAAGCGCGAGTTCTATGAAAAACCTAGCGTTCGTAGGAAACTCAAGTCTGAAGCAGCTCGTAAACGTAGACATTATTAATTATAAACGACTTTTATCAAAAGATAGAAGTCGTTTTTTCATTACAAATATCAAAAGTTTAAGGCATTATTTAATTTAAACTAAGGTTCAAATTTGATATAATTTACCTAGACTTTACACAGAAAGAGGGAATTTATGTGAGTTTGTCTGAGCAAATAATGTCAGATATGAAAGACGCAATGAAAGCACGTGATAAAGTAAAATTGAACACAGTGCGTATGATAAAAGCAGCTTTGATGAATGAAAAGATTAAAGCTGGTCATGATTTAACCGCTGATGAAGAACTGACAGTTCTCAGCAGAGAAAAGAAGCAGCGTGAAGAATCAATTGCAGAATTTACTAAGGCTAATAGAGACGACTTAGTAGGAGAAACCAAACAGGAATTAGCTATTGTTGAAAATTATCTGCCCAAGCAAATGACAGATGAAGAGCTCAACCAGGCTGTTTCCCAAGCAATTTCTGAAACTGAAGCTAAGGGCAAGTCCGATTTTGGCAAAGTGATGAAAGCTTTGATGCCTAAAATAAAAGGTAAAGCTGATGGTAAAGCAGCTTCTAATGCGGTGCGTAAGCAGTTAAGTTAAACGCAAGAAAAGGAGCAGAGTTATTTGGCCCAAACCAATTTTATTCCTAAAAATCCTGAAAATATCCAAAAACTAGTTGGAGTTAATGATAGTAACTTGAATCTTTTATCAACTGGCTATAATACTAGTGTAATTGACACTGGTAATAGCATTGCCATTCAGGGTGAAGATAAAAATATCAAGAAAGTATCAGCTGTTCTGCAAGCTTTGGATAATGTAGTTAATGCCAATATTAACATTGGTCCCGCTGATGTTGTGAGTGCCATGAAAATGGCCGATAAAGGTACTACGGAATATTTTCCTGACTTATACAAAAAGATTTTAATTCGGGATGCTAAAGGCAAACCGATTAGAGTTAAAAATATGGGGCAGAAAAAGTATGTAGAAGCAATTGAAAAAAATGATGTTGTATTTGGTATTGGTCCTGCCGGTACTGGTAAGACATTTATAGCGGTGGTATGTGCAATTGCTGCTTTTAAAAGAGGAGAAGTTTCTAGAATTGTATTAACTAGGCCTGCTGTTGAAGCAGGAGAGTCATTAGGCTTTTTACCTGGTGATTTAAAAGAAAAAGTTGATCCTTACTTAAGGCCAATCTATGACTCTCTTTATGCTATATTAGGAACAAATACTACTGATCATTTAATGGAACGGGGAGTTATTGAAGTAGCTCCTTTAGCTTATATGCGCGGACGCACTTTGGACGATGCTTTTGTGATTTTAGATGAAGCTCAAAATACCACTGATGCTCAAATGAAAATGTTTTTAACAAGACTGGGTTTCAATTCAAAAATGATTGTTAACGGTGATATGACTCAAGTTGATCTTCCTGGAAAACAACATAGTGGATTAATTGATGCCCAGAGAATTTTAAAAAATATTGCTGAAATAAAATTTATTTGGTTTTCAGCTAACGATGTTGTTCGTCATCCGGTTGTTGCCAAGATTATTAATGCATATGAAAAGGAAGATAAATAAAATTAATGAACCCAATTGATATTACTTTCAATGATGAAGTTGGTTTTCTTGATGATAAAACGCGTGATTGGAAGAAATGGATTAATGACCTTCTTTTGCTTGCTAAAAATGATATTGCTAAAAAGAATAACTTGGAAATGAGTATTAATTTCGTTGATGAAGAGAAAAGCAATGAAATTAATAAGAAATATCGTGACAAAGACAGACCGACTGATGTTATTTCGTTTGCCATTGAAGATGGTGAAGACCTGTTGGATTACAGTACATTTGAAAATGATCCAGAATTCAGTGAGGATATAGGCGATCTATTTATGTGTCCGAGTGTAATTATGCGTCATAGTAAGGATTATGGTACAGGTTGGGACCGCGAATTTGGTTATACTTTGGTTCACGGCTTTCTGCATCTTAATGGGTATGATCATATTAAACCAAATGAAGCAAAAGTAATGTTTAAAATTCAGGGTAAAGTTTTAGAAGAATATGGGTTGCCACTATATCCGGATCAACTTGATGAAGGCAGAGGAAAATAATGACTGATGATATAAAAAATAAATCTGGTTTTGTTGCTTTATTAGGAAGACCTAATGTTGGTAAATCTACCCTAATGAATTATTTAGTAGGTCAAAAAGTTGCTATTACCTCAAGTAAACCTCAGACTACGCGTAACAAGATTTCTGGCATTTTAACCACTGATGATATGCAGGCGGTTTTTGTTGACACTCCCGGTATATTTAAGCCCCACCTTGATTTAGATAATTATATGGATAAAGCCAGCTTGTCTAGCTTAAACGATGTCGATCTCATTTTATTTATGGTTGAACCAGAAAAAATGGGCAAAGGTGATGCTTATATTACTGATTTGTTGAAAAAAGCGAAGGTCCCAGTTTTGCTTCTTATTAATAAAGTAGATCAGGTTAATCCCAACGCACTGTTACCAATTATTGATCAATACCGTCAACTGGACATTTTTAAGGAATTTTTGCCAGTTTCTGCAACGCAGGGAATAGGGATTAGTGATCTGATTCAGGTGTTGCATCAATATTTACCTGTAGGACCCAAATATTATGGAACAGATCAAATAACTGATCGCCCTGAATATTTCATGGTAGCAGAATTAATTCGTGAACAAATTTTAAACTTGACTGCTGAAGAAGTTCCTCATGCTACTGCTGTTTGGGTCGAACAAATGAATAAGCATGAAAATAATAAACTGCAAATTGAAGCTACCATCTATGTTGAAAAGAATGGTCAAAAAGGAATTATTATTGGCAAAAGCGGAAAGATGCTGAAGCAGATTGGCATTAATTCCCGACATCAAATTGAAGATTTGTTAGGTGAAAAAGTTAATTTGCATCTCTGGGTTAAAGTTCAACATAATTGGCGTTCTGATCCACGCTTTTTAAAGCAAATAGGCTATAATCCCAAGGATTTTAGCTAAAATGGCACGACAATTAAAAGAAGTGCAGGGAATTATTTTTAAAAGGCAAAAATACCGTGAGGCAGATTTATTGGCAAAAATAATGACCAAGAATAATGGAATAGTTACTCTACTTGCTCATGGAGCACTTAAGCCAAAATCAAAACTAGGTGCATCTTTACTTAATTTTTCCTATGGCACTTATGTCATATATTTTACCGGTCACGGTCTAAGTACGCTCAGAACTTATAAAAACGTCAGTCAATTTGATGGCCTGTTTAGTGATTTAACTAAAAATGCATATGCTTCTTTTATCCTTGATTTGATAGATCATGCTTTTATTGAATATCAAAATCTGGGTAAATACTATAATCTGGCAAATTTTGCGTTACAAAAAATTAACGCTGGAACTGATCCTGAAATGATCACCCAAATTGTGCAAATGCAATTATTGCAAGCTTATGGTGTTGAGCCAGAAATGCGTCATTGCGTTATTTGTGGTAAAGAACAAGGCGAATTTGATTATTCCATTAAAAGTGGTGGCATTTTGTGTAGTCAGCATTTTGATACAGATCCTGGCCGATTACATTTAAAACCAAAGGAAACTGCTGTTTTAAGAACGATCTTTTTACTTCCTTTTGAACGGTTAGGCGACATCAAAATAAATACTGCTACCAAAACGGCGACCCGTAAGGCTATTGACCGCATATATCAGGAAACAATTGATCTTAACCTCAAAACTAAAAAGTTTTTAGATGAACTTAAATTAAACGAGTGAGTCTTCTGCTTCACTGAATTTTATGGTAAAATAATAATGTATTTTGGCGATAATGAGGATAAAAAAAGTACCTGTTAAGCGAGTGCTAAACAGTGGGAGAGCATCTGGGAAAAGGCACCTCTAGTCAATTTAATTAAGAGCAGGAATTATTTCCTGAATTAGGGTGGAACCGCGATTAAATCTCGTCCCTATGCATGTTTTGCATAGGCTTTTTTTATGGTCTGATGCAGGAAGGAAATATAAATGGCAAAGAAAAAATTAACTATTCAAGATATGGTTTTTAAATTAGAAAAATTTTGGTCTTCAAAGGGCTGCATGGTAATGCCCTCTTACGATGTTGAAAAGGGAGCAGGAACAATGAGTCCCTATACTTTTTTACGCGCTGTGGGACCAGAACCATGGGCTGCATGTTATGTCGAGCCATCAAGACGTCCGGCTGACGGTAGGTATGGTGATAACCCTAACAGATTGTTTCAACATCATCAATTCCAAGTGGTGATAAAACCTGCACCGGAAAATATTCAACAATACTACTTAGACAGCTTAAAAGAACTAGGTATCAATACACTTGAGCATGACATTAGGTTTGTAGAAGACAACTGGGAAAACCCTTCAATGGGTTGTGCCGGTGTTGGTTGGGAAGTTTGGCTTGATGGAATGGAAGTAAGTCAGTTTACTTATTTTCAAACCGTTGGTGAACTTGATGTTAAACCCACAATGAGTGAAATTACCTACGGGGTGGAACGATTAGCTTCATATATACAGAATGTCAACTCTGTTTTTGACCTAGAGTGGGGCAACGGCGTTTTGTACCGTGATATTTTTAAAGAAGCTGAATATGAGAACTCCAAGTATGCTTTTGAAGAATCAAATCAGGAAGATCTTTTACAGTTTTTTGATGTCTATGAAAAAACAGCTAAAGAATTAATCGGCTTAAATTTAGTTCAACCGGCATACGATTATATTTTAAAATGTTCACACACTTTTAACTTGCTTGATGCCAGGGGAGCTGTTTCAGTTACTGAAAGAGCGGGTTATTTAGCTCGAATTAGAAATTTAGCTCATGAAGTAGCGGTATGTTTTGTAGAAGAACGTGAAAAAAGAGGCTTTCCATTATTGAAAAAAGCAGAAGATAAGAAAGCGGGACTTGAAAATGGCTAAAGATTATTTATTTGAAATTGGTACTGAGGAAATGCCAGCTCATGTTGTTGAACGGAGTGTTAAACAGCTTGCGCAGAGAACAGAAAAGTTTCTTAAAGAAAAGGGTCTTAACTTTAAATGTACTAAAACTTTCTCAACACCTCGGAGACTAACTGTCTTAGTTGAAGCTTTGGCGGAAAAACAAGAAGATATTGATGAAATAAAAAAGGGACCGGCAAAGAAAATCGCTCTTGATCAAGATAAGAATTGGACCAAAGCCGCACAGGGATTTGCCCGTGGCCAAGGAATGACTACTGACGATATTTATTTTGACAAATTAAAAGGTACGGAATATGCTTACGTGCATGTAAAAAAAGAGGGTAAAAAAACAAGTGATATCCTGTTGGGAATGAGTGAAATCATTAAGTCAATGACTTTTCCCACAAAAATGCGGTGGGATTCTCACGATTTCGAATTTGTCCGTCCTATTCACTGGCTTGTTTCACTATATGGCAGTGATGTAATACCCGTAAAAATTCTTGACATTACAGCTGGTAGAAAGACGGCAGGGCATCGTTTTCTGGGAGATAGCGTAGTTTTAGCCAATAGTTCCGATTATGAAGATGCGTTAAAAGATCAGTTTGTGATTGTTGACGCAAATAAACGTCGGAAAATGATCATTGACCAAATGAATAAATTAGTTAAGAAAAATAATTGGCAAATTAAATCTGATGAAAGTTTACTTGAAGAGGTAACAAATTTAGTTGAATATCCTACTGTTTTTGCAGGTTCTTTTGCTAAAAAGTATTTGCAGATGCCCAAAGAAGTTCTTATCACTTCGATGAAGGATAATCAGCGTTACTTTGAAGTCTATGATCAAAATGGAGAATTAATTAATCATTTTATTGCTGTGCGCAATGGTAATAAAGATTACTTAGAAAATGTGGTTTTAGGAAATGAAAAGGTCTTGGTAGCACGACTTGATGATGCACAATTCTTCTATGATGAAGACAGAAAATATCCTTTAAGTCACTTTGTACAAAAATTGGACAATGTTTCGTTTCATGACAAAATTGGCTCAATGTCTGAGAAGATGAAGCGTGTCAATATCATTGGTGATTTCTTAGCAAAAAGATGGCACCTAGATAAGCAAGTTGTCAGTGATTTCGATCGTGCTAGCCAAATATATAAGTTTGATTTGGTAACTCAAATGGTAGGAGAATTTGCTGAATTGCAAGGTGTCATGGGCAAGCATTATGCCAAATTGGCTGGTGAAAAGGATGATGTTGCAGCAGCAATTGCAGAGCATTATATGCCAACCACTTCTGAAGGAAATTTGCCCAAAACAACTGTTGGCTCCTTGTTATCTATAGCAGATAAATTAGATACTATAATTACTTTCTTTGCTGTGGGTATGATCCCTAGTTCATCCAATGATCCCTACGCTCTTCGCCGCTATGCTTATGGTATTGTTCGCATTTTAATAAACCAGAGTTGGTCATTACCTTTTAATGATGTCTTACCAGAGATTGTGTCGGCTCTTGAAAATCAAACTCCGGCTAAGCTGCCTAAAAAAGCTGAGCAGGAAGAAGAGATTTCTTTATTTATTCGTGATCGTATTAAACAGTACTTACAGAAAAATAATTATAAATATGACATAATTGATGCAGTTTTAGCTTCAAGTCAGCAGGATCCAATACAAATTTTAGCTGCAGCAAAAGTTTTGCAATTACATCATGATGATGATAAATTCAAACCAGTAGTAGAAAGTTTAATTAGAATTAATAATATTTTGAAAAAGGCAAAATATAAAGGTAAGAATATTGTTAACAAGGACTTATTTGATAACGATACCGAAATCCAACTTGCCGAGGGCGTTAACGATTTAAGTAAAATTGATAAATTAGCAGATCTTTATGACGGATTTGTGAAATTACAGCCAGTAATTGATCTTTACTTCGAAACTAATATGATTATGGCTAAAGATGAAGCTGTTAAAAATAATCGTTTGGCACAGCTAAGTGATGTGGCACAACTTTCAAAGCGATTGGGTGATTTAAGCAAATTAGTCATTAAATAAAAAGTAGGTGCAAAGATGGCTGGTCTTATACCTGAAGAAACTATTGCTAAAGTTCGTAATAATGTCAATATTGTAAATGTCATAAGCCAGTATGTTTCTCTAGAAAAGAAAGGCAAAGATTATGTTGGTCTTTGTCCATTCCATGAAGAAAAAACTCCTTCTTTTACTGTTAATGAAGGGAAACAATTTTTTAAATGCTTTGGCTGTGGCAAAGGTGGTAATGTCTTTTCTTTTCTAATGTATAAAGAAAATCTTACATTTCCTGAAAGTGTTCAAAAAGTTGCTGATTTTGGTCATATTGATATCGGGCAATATAATAACCAAAAACCAAAGTTTTCCAATATTTTAATAAAAATTAATGAGGAGGCTGCCGATTTTTATCATAAAGTATTAGTTTCAACAAATGCTGGTAGACCAGGATATAATTATGCTAAACAACGTGGTCTTAACGATGAAATAATTGCTCATTTTCGTATTGGTTATGCTCCTAAACAAAACAATTTGCTTTTGACTTATTTAAGAGACCAGAAATTTAAAGATGAAGATTTGGCTGAGAGTGGCTTATTTGTGCAATCTCAGACTGGTGAATTATTTGATCGCTTTAGAGATCGGCTGATGTTTCCTCTCACTGATGAAGGCGACTATGTGGTTGGATTTTCTGGTAGAAGGCTTTCGCCAGATAAAACAGAAGCTAAATACATTAATAGTCCTGAAACCAAAATTTTTACTAAATCTAAAACTCTTTTTCATTTTGCGGAAGCAAAAAAAGCAGTCCGCAGTGAAAAGCATTTAATTTTGTATGAAGGATACATGGATGTAATTGCGGCCTATAAAGCAGGAATTAAATCTGGTATAGCTTCTATGGGAACCAGCTTGACTGATCAACAAATATATATGTTACGCAGGATCACTAAAAACATCATCATTAATTATGACGGAGACGACCCAGGAATTCACGCTGAAGAACGTGCAGCCAGAATGTTTAATAATATTGGGGGCTTTAATTTAGGGATAGTAGTTCTGCCGGAAAAGCTGGATCCTGATGAATATGTAAAGAAATATGGTTGGGAAAAATATCAGGAAGAAGTTAAAGGTGCTTTAACTCCTACAGACTTTTTTCTTAAAAGGTTGGCTCAAAAATATAATTTAGCAAATGACCGGGAAAAATTAGCTTATCTCGACGAAGCAGTGAAAGAGATTGCTCAATTGTCTAATCCAGTAGAGCAAGATCTATATTTGGATAAGATTTCGCAACAACAAGGTGTTTCGAAGGATTCACTCAAAGTTAATTTTACCAAATATCGCAGACAGCAAAATGCGGCTAGAAGGCACCAAGCCAATTATAGTGCGCAACCTGAAGAATCAAATAGCAACTATTCCGGTTCTTTTGTTGAACCTGAACAGAATTATAGTAAAAACGATCCTGTTCAAACTCGGTTATTATATTTATTTATTCATTCAAGACATGCTCGGGAATATTTATTATCACATCAATTTTTATTTCCAGACCCTAAATATCAAAAATTAGCGGAATTATGGTTAAATTTTAGTGAAAATCAAGAAAATCCGGGAGTTAATAGTTTTTTAGATTTTATTCCTAGTGAACTTCAAGGTATAATAGTTAATGCTGAAATGACAGACATGCCCCAGGATTTTTCAGACCGCGAAATCGATGAGCAAATTAATGCTTTAAACAGGCGAAAAATTGATTTTAAATTGCAACAACTAATGAATGATTTACAAGATGCTAAACGTAAAACTGATACGGATGAAATATTAAGTATTACTCGTAAAATTTTGCAGTTAAAAAGAATCCAGGGTTAAAGGGGGGCTTATTGTGGTAGAAAATGGAAAAACCGCTAACACCGAAAAATTATCTTTAGACAAAATGGTCAAAAAGGTAGTTAAAGATGTTAAAAAAGATAAATCTATTACTGAAAAAGAATTCGTTGCTCAATTGATTAAGCCCTATAAACTACAGGGAAAAGCAGTTGACCAATTAGTTCAGGAATTTGAAGATAATGGCATTAGCATTGTTGACGAGAAGGGTAATCCTTCGAGATTAGCTTTAAAAAAGCAAAAAGATGTTGAAAAGGCTGAATTAAAAGATATGTCGGCACCTTCAAGTGTCAGAATGAATGATCCAGTCAGAATGTATCTGAAAGAAATCGGCCGCGTACCCTTACTAAATGCTGATCAAGAAATTTCTTTGGCAAAAAGGATTGAAAAAGGTGATGAAGAAGCTAAACAAGAATTGGCTGAGGCCAACTTACGTTTAGTGGTTTCTATTGCTAAGCGTTATGTAGGTCGTGGCATGTCATTTTTGGACCTTATCCAGGAAGGTAACATGGGTCTGATGAAGGCCGTGGACAAATTCGATTACAGCCTAGGTTTCAAGTTCTCAACTTACGCAACTTGGTGGATTAGACAAGCTATCACCCGTGCGATCGCCGACCAAGCTAGAACTATCAGAATTCCGGTCCACATGGTTGAAACAATTAACAAGTTGATTAGAATTCAGAGACAACTGTTGCAGGACTTAGGACGTGAACCAACTCCTGAAGAAATAGGTGCAGAAATGGATATGCCTACTTCTAAAGTTAGGGACATTTTAAAAATTGCACAAGAACCAGTATCTTTGGAAACTCCTATTGGTGAAGAGGATGATTCACATTTAGGTGACTTTATTAAGGATAAGGATGCAACTAGTCCTGAACAACATGCTTCATACGAAATGCTCAAAGAACAATTAGAAGAAGTGCTTGACACTTTAACTGATCGCGAGGAGAATGTTTTAAGGCTACGCTTCGGCTTAGATGATGGTCGAACTAGAACACTTGAGGAAGTTGGTAAAGTGTTTGGAGTTACGAGAGAGCGTATTCGTCAAATTGAAGCTAAAGCTTTACGTAAACTAAGACATCCAAGTAGGTCAAATCAATTACGTGATTTCCTAGATTAATTAGCCAAACAAAAGACAAGATTTTTTCAAATCTTGTCTTTTTTATTAGCTAAAAGTTAAATCGCTGGCACCGTGCTTATTTTCTAGTCCCCGTTGCTGCAAATTATATGGGATAACACTTTTTCGCTTACTTGATAATAAGAAAAAGGCAAAAGCCAAATAGATCAAAGTGGTAATAAAGAGATATTCCCAGTCAAAGATATGGGGTACTGTCATAACTGTTGAGCCAGTAACTAGGAAGGCTAGTATATCATAAACTGCATGATAGCCCAAATTAACCAAAAAAGAACCTGTATATAAATAAACTGCAGCAAAAACAATACCTGCGGCAAACGCATTTATAATTTGCTCAAATTATTATTTATTTTCCACCATGGTAGTTCTGCCTTAGGAACTAGCATAACCAGTTCATACAAAGTAAGAGGAGTTAACAAACAGATAAAGTTCTTAGTATTAAAAACTTTGTTAAAACCTGCTCCGATTTTGTGGAGTACCAAAAAATATATTTGGACTTTAACGGCTTGAAAATAATGATTAAATTGGACTATTTGCTTAAAGATGTTTTCGCGTAGAAGGGTTAGTTGCAGAAGAACCATGATAAACAAAGTTAGCAAAATTATTAGGGCCATAATTCTGCTTTTAGTCAGGGCTTAATAGATAAAAATAATCCAGGTACCATAATAATCAGAATTTCTTGGATTACTATTTGTCCTAAATGCTAACGCTTAATTCCTGGTTCAGAAAGCATTTCGATACTCCTTAAAATAATTCATCCCGTTTACCGTCCAAGATATGCTCATCAATATCTTCGTTAAAGTATACCAGCAAGTCGCGGTCAAAATTATATGCTAATTTATGTTGGAAAAGTTTTTCTTTAGTCATCCACGTCAATTTGCCTTCTCTTGAGGCTTTGACTGTGCCAGTGAATTCAGTCGCTATATAAAAAAGAACAAGATAGCGGTGATCATTTTCATCATAAAATTGCTTAATGCCACATAGGCGCGGGTTTTTGATATCTAAATTTGTTTCTTCCTTAACTTCTCGCACCACTGAGTCATGAAAAGATTCATGATCTTCAACATGGCCTCCTGGAAAAGTAAGTCCTGGCCAATAGGGGTCATTGCGATCCAAAACTAAGATATTATTGTTTTTTTTAATCATACACATATTCGTTAAAGTAACTGGTTCAGTTCTATCCATTAAGTAAAAGATCTCTTTCTTTTAAATCTTATTATCAATTATAAAATAGCAATTTAGAAAGAAAAAGAAAATTTTTACACTTTGTTTTAATATAGCAAGCAATGATTTTTGCTTTAGTTCTAAATGATGCTAACAGATGTATCAGAGCTGTCAGACCGCCAGATTGCTTTAGAAACTAATAATAAGAGTAGCTAAATTTATTATTTTATTTTTATCTTATAAAAAGCATTATGCTAAAATTCTATTATAAAGAAAGTAGGATGAGGATGAATTTACGATTACGTACTTTAGCACAAATGGTTGATCAAGGAGCCCGTGTAGCAGACATTGGAACAGATCACGCTTATTTACCGATCCAATTAGTAAAAGAGGGTAAAGTGGATTATGCTATTGCCAGTGATGTAGCAGCTGGGCCTTTAGAAAATGCTGAAAAAGATATCATTGCTGCTGGCTTAAAAAACAAAATTGAAACTCGTTTAGGATCTGGACTTGAAACAATTAGCGCCAAAGACAGAATTGATACAGTGGTAATTGCCGGTATGGGTGGCAAGTTAATGACCAATATTTTAAACGAAGCTTGGTCAAGAAATTTTCATTTTGCTACATTAATTTTGGAGCCTAATGTGGGGGAGCCGGGTGTGCGTGAATGGCTTTCAGCACATAAGTATCAAATTATTAACGAAAAAATTATCGCTGAAGCTGGGCATATATATGAACTGATTAAGGCACAAGAGCTGGAAAATACTATCAGTTTAACTGACCGGCAAATATTTTTTGGACCTGAAATTCTAAAAGAAAAAAATCAAGTTTTTTATCAAAAATGGCGTGATCAATTAGCTTACCATCAAAGGCTGCTAACTAATTTAAATAAGGCCCAGGAAAAAGATGGGGCACATATTAAGCAAATTGAGTATGAAATAAAAATGATTGAGGAAGAAATAAATGACTAAAGTAGAGGATATAGTTGCCGTTTTAAGGCAACACTTTCCAGAAGAAATAGCTAGCCAAGGTGATCCAATTGGCATCCAAATAGGCTCACTTGAGCAAAATGTCACTAAAATAATGACCACCTTAGATGTCAGACCACAAGTGGTGGACGAGGCAGTGCAAAATGGTGTTGACTTGATTATTAGTCATCATCCCTTGATGTTTCGCCCCGCTCCAAACTTGGATTTTGCCAATCCCCAATATGCTATGTACGGTAAAATAATTGCTCATGGCATTACGGTCTATTCTATTCATACCAATTCAGACAAGGCTGAAGATGGTTCAAGCGACTGGCAAGCTGAAGAGTTGGGTTTGAAAGACGTTGAACCGTTTTGTCCAGACGATGATGGAATTGCCATAGGACGCAAGGGGAGATTGCTTCAACCACTATCGGCACTTGATTTTGCTTATTACGTCAAAGACAAGATGCAGGTAAAAATGGTAAGATTAATTACTGCTGATAATCAGCAGACTATTTCTTCAGTTTGTTTTATCTGCGGTGATGGCGGCAAATATTGGCATCAAGCAGTAGAAGAGAATATTGATGCTTTTATTACAGGAGATGTTTATTACCATACAGGCCATGATATGATTTCTGCTGGTCTAACAGTAGTTGATCCGGGTCACTACACTGAAAAGATTTTTAAAGAAAAAATTTATCAAAAATTGCTTGAATGGAATAAAGAACATTCTTGGAATGTCGAAATTACCCAATCTGAAGTATCAACTAACCCATTTCAAGATTTATTTTAATTAAGGAGATAAGATGGAGTATCCAAATTTATTACCAAGATTTTTAAAATATGTAAAAGTTAATTCACGCTCTGATGAACATTCAGACAGGTTTCCTTCAACTAAGCGTCAAGAAGATTTTCAAAAACAGGTTATTTTACCTGATCTCGAAGAGATTGGCCTCAAAGATGTGCATTATAATCAAAAATCAGGGTGTGTTATTGCCGAAATTCCAGCTAATGTAGATTATGATGTACCTGTAATGGGACTTCTAGCGCATTGTGATACCGCAGACTTCAATGCGGAAAATGTCAAGCCGCAAGTTCATGAAAATTATGACGGCAAATCAAAAATTCGCCTTGGAGATTCTGAATTCTATTTAGATCCTGCCGAATTTTCGAACTTAAAGAAATATGCGGGACAGACTATTATTACTGCATCTGGTGACACACTGCTTGGCGGGGATGATAAATGTGGAGTAGCAGAATTAGTTACTGTAGCAGAATATCTGTTAAATCACCCTGAAATTAAACATGGTAAGATTCGCCTTGGTTTTACTCCTGACGAAGAAATTGGCATGGGGGCCCAGCATTTCGATATTGATGAATTTGGGGCAGATTTTGCTTTCACGGTTGATGGCGGAGCTCCTGGTAAGTTAGATTGGGGTACTTTTTCTGCAGCTACTTTCACGCTTGATATTCAAGGAGTAAATGTGCATCCTTCTGTGGCAAAAGATCAGATGATTAATGCTATCCAAGTTGGCATTAACTTCCAAAATCAGCTTCCACAAAACGAAGTGCCTGAAAAAACGGCGGGCAGAGAAGGCTTTTATCATCTTACCAATTTTACTGGTACAGTTGATAACGCACAAATGGAATACATCGTGCGCGACTTTGAAAGAGATGGTCTGGAAGATCGTAAAAATAAAGTTAGAGCTATTGTCAATCAAATGAATGAGGATTTCGGGACTGAGAGAATTAAGCTGAACATGAGAGATCAATATTACAATATGGCTGATATTCTTAAAGATCACATGGAAATTGTTAATTTAGCTAGAAAAGCATATAAAGCTGAAGGCTTAACAATTAATGAAGACCCTGTAAGGGGAGGGACAGATGGTTCACTTCTGACTTATAGAGGTTTACCTTGTCCGGATCTATTCTCTGGTCAAGAAAACATGCATGGCAGGTTTGAATATACCGTTCTGGAGTCCATGGCAAAAGCAGTAGACGTCATGATAAAAATGGCACAAATGAATGCTGCCGCTAATAAGTAGTGAAACAAAAACGGCTCTTTTTAAGGCTGTTTATAAAAAGATTAAAAATTAAAAGCTTGTTCTGATAAAGGAATTTAAACTTGTAAAAGGTTAGCAAAATTATGCACAGTTATTAAAGCTATGCTAAAGAGCACCTAAAATCATTATCAAAAATGGTTTTAGGTGCTTTTTTTATTTTTTGTAATACTAACAGCTAAGATGTGGAACATTTAAATTATTCTAAGACTTTTGATTAAAAATAAATTTGCAAAAAAATAAAATTTGTTTTATTATACTAGTGTATTACATATGTAGTTCACTAGTATAATAATTTTTAGTAAGGATGATTAAGAGTGAAAAATATTAATGCACTACAACTGGATAATGTTAGTACATTTGTTGGCAAAACTGTGCTAGTCAAAAATGCTACTTTTGAAGTTAAACCAGGTGAAATAATCGGTTTGATAGGTCCTAATGGGGCTGGGAAAACCACCATTATGAAAACTATCCTGGGTTTAATGAAATTCAAAGGAAAAGTTGTAGTTAATGGGCGAGAAGTTTCTGAAAATGATCATCAGGCTTTAGATAAGGCAGGTGCGTTAATTGAACACCCTGCTATTTACCCATTTCTTACTGGAATGCAGAATTTGACCCTTTATGCTCATGATCAAAAAGATATGGCAAACTTGATTTCTGACTTACAAATGGGTTCCTATATTAATAATAAGGCTAAAGGGTATTCTCTTGGTATGAAGCAAAAATTAGGCATAGCAATCGCCTTACTAAATCAACCTCAAATTGTAATTCTTGATGAACCAATGAACGGACTGGATATTGAATCAACTATTAGAGTAAGAAAACTAATCAAAAGGTATTCTGACCAAGGAACTGCTTTTTTAATTTCAAGTCACATTTTAAGTGAATTACAAAAAGTAATGACGAGAGTTGTCTTAATCTCCGGGGGACAAATCATATTGAATAAAGAAATTGCAGAATTTGAAAAAATTAGTCACCAAAAATACCATTTGACTACTGAAAATAATAAACTTGCAAAAAAGATTTTTGCTGCTTACCAGATCACGTTTACAGCAAAAGAAAACTATTTGATAGTAAGCCAAAAGGATATATACAAAATAGAAGATCTGCTTTTTAACGAAGGTGTTCATTTAAAAGAAATTTTGCCGCTTGAAGCCAACCTTGAACGAATTGTAGTTGATGTCTTGGAAAAGAAAAGGGGATAGACAGAATGCTTATAAGCTTTAAACAGGAAATCTATAAATTAAGGCATGAAAACATTGCTCTGTATGGTCTGATTATTCTCATTGTAACAATGATTTACAACTTTTTTACTAATCCTATTACAAGCCAATCCCTTAGCTACGGATTTGGTGCAATTGAGTGGATTCCTTTAATAGTTATTACCGTAGCATCTGCAATTTTTTCAATGGAATACAAGAATAACACGATTATCATGTTGGAGTATAAGACTTCAAGTAAGTTTCAAATTTATTTTTCCAAGTTTTTGGTTGTCTTAATCTATAGTTTTTTCTTAACAGTGATCGCATTTCTATTTACATTGATTTTAAGCATGTTCTTTAATAATGTCAGATATGATTGGTTAGTTACCAAAAATGGTAATAATCTTTTAAATGGTCTATTAGCTAACCTGGCAGGAGCATTGATTTATTCCTTTTTTAGCATTGGCTTATCCTTTATGCTCATTATGCTGGTTAAAAATAATGCCGTAGTAGTTTGTTTTGGAATTGTACTAGCATTTTTTGGTGCCAGCTTTTCCAAAGGATTAATGCAAACCTTTCCCCATTTTATAAGTACTATTAAATGGAACTTTTTAAATATGACTTTTATTTCTCAGCAATTATCAAATCCAAGTCTTAGCTTAAAATCGCACTTATCAAGTCTTGAACTAATTATAGCCAATATCATTTACGGCATACTTTTTATGGTTCTAGGATATTATCTATTCAAACATCGACGAGTATAAAGAGAGGAGATAACTAAAATGATTTATAGTATTAAACAAGAATTATATAAATTAGTACACCGCAAAATTAGCTGGATTGCAGCTATCATATTATTTTTTCTAATGCTTGTTACCGGTTTCGCTTTAGCAGATGAAAGTAAAAAGCTGATTTTAACATTAACTTTTGATTCTTCTGATTTTATCATGTTTATCCTAGTGATCGTAGGTGCCACGTGTTTTTCGATGGAGTTTCAAAACAATACGATTTTAACACTTTTATATAAGTCTTCGAATAAAATATATGTCTACTTATCGAAGTATATTGTTTTGTTCTTATACGATGTTTTTCTGCATTTGCTAGCTCTTTTTTATACCATATGTTTGCGTTATACCATATTTAATTACCAAGTTAATTGGTTAGCGCTATATCTATACCATCAGCCGGTATGGCTAAACATGGTAACTGCTTCTCTAATAGATTTAGTAACTACAATGTTAATTATTGCTATTGTTTTTTTACTCTCGTGTCTAATTAATAGTAGTGCAATTGTAATTACAGCAAGCCTGTTAGTGACATTCATAGGTCAAAACATTTCTTCCGACTTAATGAACGGGGGCAAGCTTATAAGCATTATGAAATGGAACCCCTTTAATATGGTGGACTTAACCCGGCAATATGGTAATTATGGCATGTATGTTTTAACTACCCACCTGAATAACCAAGAGCTTTTAATGGGTAGTCTAATCTATATCTTTATTTTTATAATTGCTGGCTATTTAATCTTTCGGAGAAAAAGATTTTAAGTAATTAATTGCATAACTTTTAAGTTTATTGTAATATTATAGTGTATTATAAATGTAATACAGTTAGAGGGGAAATATGAAGTTTAAAGATGATAGGCCGATATATGTTCAAATCCAAGAAGATTTATGTCGCCAAATAATTACCGGAAAACTTAAACCCAGTCAGAAAATTCCCTCTGTCCGTAATTTGGCAACCCATCTAATGGTCAACGTGAACACTATTCAAAAAGCGCTCAAACAAATGACTACATCAGGGCTTTTAATTACTAAAAGAGGAGAGGGTAATTTTGTGACTAATGATAAAAAATTACTGAAAAAAATCAAAAGAGACATTATCAGATCTGAACAAAGCAAATTTGTGCATAATATGAAGGCCTTAGGAGTTTCAGCGCGACAGCTTAATTTAATTTTAACTGAAAACTTAAAGTAGGGAGTAAAAAATGGAAAATCTATTGGAAATAAGAGATTTAACTTACAAGAAAAATTTAAAAACAATTTTGGATAACATCAATTTAAATTTACAACCGGGAAAAATTGTAGCCCTTCTAGGTGAGAATGGTGCTGGGAAGACAACTTTAATGCGCATCATCAGTGGCATGGCCAAAAACTATCACGGGACAGTTAATATTTCAGGCGAGAATAATGTTGCAGAAAGAAAAGCACATCTGTCATTTACTGATGGATTAACAGGTTTTGCTAATTCAACGAAAATCAAAGAAATTGTTAAAATTTATGAGGTCATCTATCAAGATTTTGATCAAAATCAATTTGAACAGTTACGTCAGTTTATGAAATTAGATTCAGAGATGCGCTTATCTGAAATGTCCAAAGGAATGAAAGAAAAGTTAATCATTGCCCTGGCATTTTCGCGCAAAGTTGACCTTTATTTATTAGATGAGCCCTTTTCGGGGATAGATGCCATGGCGCGCAAAAAATAATTAATTCGATCATTTTATGGAAACCGGAAAATTCAACGATTCTTGTTTCAGATCATTTTGTCAACGAAATAGCCAGTATGCTTGATGAAATCGTCATTATTAAAGACAAAACCATTTACACGCACAAATCTACTGAGGAGATCCGCGAGCATCATAAAAGTGTTGAAGATTATTATGAAGGTTTATACGATGCGGAGGAGGAATAATGAACGTTTTCAATCATTTGTTTGAAAAGTTACTGCAGAAAAAAGCCAAAAATGTTTATCTTTTAGTTATTCTGCAATTCATTAGTTCTCTAGCTTCAGCATTCTTTACTTATTTTAGTTTTTATTCTGGCAGATTTCACTTTAATTCGAACAATAATCTCGAGTTTTTACCAGGATGGATGGCACTGTTTGCATCATTAACTTTCTTGTTCGGACCGATTTTGTTCATTTTAACTGTAGTTGAAAATGAACGGTTAAATAGAAATCAAACCTGGCGTTTAGCACCAATCAGTGATGGCAAGTTTTATGTTGCCAATATCTTAAGTTCATTTGTTTCATTGGTTTATTTTGTGCTCTTAGATGTGTTAATTGCAATTTGTTTTTTATTTTTATCAATATTTACTAATTCTAAATTTGGCAAAAATTTACAGATTGACGTTGATTTAAACAGTACTGCAATTTTTGATTTTATTGGCATTATGTTACTGCTAATTCTTACTTGTCTTTTTCTTTACTTTTTGGTTAGTTTTCTTAACTTTTCCAGTCAAGCAATTTTAGACTTTTTACCACATGCATCAAGTCATATTCTAATTTCTTTTGTGCGCATATTTATAATTATCGTCTTGGTAGGATTACTAGTTAGGCTCTATAGTGTCTTTGCAAACTATATTATCAATATACTTTTACTAAGATCTACAGGTCTTGCGGGATTGGAATCCGTGGTATTAATGATGTTTATCATTGATTTAATAATACTTGGCATTAACGTTTTCTTAATCAATCACTTTTTTGAAGCAGGAGAGAAGTAAAACCTAATACTGTTTCAATATTTTCGTTTCAATATTTTCATAGCAGAAAGGAAAAGCATGACCTCTTTTAAAAATTTATTTGGCAGATTCTTTGTAGAAAAAGCCAAGAAAGTTTATTCATTTTTAATTATACAATTAGTTGGTGCCTTAGCATTTTCTGTTTTTGGGCTGCTGATTGGTACAGGTGAGTTTGGTGAATTTTTAAATCTTTACACTGAACTTTTACCTGATTGGCTAATGGGTTTTTGTCTATTGAATGTCTTTTTTATCATTTTCTTTTTTATTTATATGGCTGTCAAAAATGAGCGAATTAATCGGAGTCAAACTTGGCGTTTAACTGCAATCACTGATGAAAAATTTTATATTGCTAATAGTTTAAGCTCGTTTATTACTTTTTTCTATTTCATTTTTCTTGACATTATTGTTGCAGGGATCTTACTAATTGTTTCATTTTTTATGGACAAGGCTTTTCGTAAATCATGCGAAAGAATGTTTAAGCAATTTAGACCAAATTTTGATCTGATTACAATTCGTTTAATTTTTGATATCATGTTACTCTTACTTTTATGTTGCCTTTTCATTTCGTTATTGATCAGCTTTTTAAATTTTTCCAGTAAAGCGATCATGGATTATCTTCCTGTAGCTTCAAACGGATTAATTGTCAAACTATTACATATTTTTATTGTTATCGTAATAGCCTGGCTTTTTACCAAAGTAGAAATAATTTTTGTCGACCAATTTTTAGGCAGCCTTTTGCATTTTTTAAACTTAAATCCGGCTTACAACAACACTTTACCCTATCTTAATTTAATTGTTGTAGTTGTTAATTTAATAATGTACGTTATTAATATCTGTTTATTTAAGTATTTCTTTGAAGCAGAGTAAATAAAGTAGTGGCATAATAACAATTTTATTTGAGTGACAATTTGTCATCGAGCAAAAATAAAAAATAAGGAGTTCCAAATGGCAGAATTTAGCAGATTATTTAATAGACTATTTAAAATTAAAATCAAAAAATTACACATATTACTTTTTTTCCAGATAATTGCAGCTCTGGCATGTGCCTTTTTTACATATTATGAAGTAATCAATTGGCATATCCGAAAAAATCCCCAAAACAATGTCGGAATTTTACCTGAATGGGCATTATATTTTGTCTTCTTGGCCTTTTTTGTTATCTTTTTTGTTTATTTTATTACGCCGTTACAAAGCGAGAAATTTAATCGCAGTCAAACTTGGCGCTTAGCTGCAATAAGCGATGGTCAATTTTATCTTGTTAATGTATTAAGCACGTTCGTATCTTTTATTTACTTTATTGTACTTGAATTCGTCACAGTAATGATATTACTGTTTTCATCGTATCTGACCGACAAACCTGTTGTATACTTTTTCCGCGATTTATTAAAAAGCATTCAACGCAATCTTGACATTAATGTATTCTGGATAATACTTGGTACGATCTTTTTAGCTATTTTAAGTTGTTTCTTTTTATATTTTGTTATCAGTTTCTTTAATTTTGCCAGCCGAGCAATACTAGATTTTGTCCCTGCAAACATTAATGGCGCAGTTGTGAAAGTATTACACATAGTCATAATCTTCGGCTTAATCTGGTTCTTCTTTAAAATCCAAAATATCTTTGTTTACCAAGTTCTTTTATCAGTGATTCATCCGACTAATTATGGACTTAATCTTTCTAGTAGTTTACCTTTTGCAATTTTGGCAAACGCAATTAGCGATCTTATTTTATTAGGCAGCAATATTTTCCTAATTAATCATTTTTATGAAGCAACTGAACATAAGTAGGGTTACTAATTAAAAGTAGAAACTTACCAACTATTTACAAAAAGTAGTTTAACTACAAATGTTAAAAGGTTTGCGGAAAAAATCAATCTAGTTTATGATAGTGTATTATAGGTGTATTACGGCCAAAGGATGGTGGACTTGTGGAATTTAAAGATAACATTCCCATTTACTTACAAATTAAGCAATACCTATATCGACAAATAATTACCGGTAAATTAAAGCCAGGTAAAAAAATCCCTTCTGTACGTGAACTGGCAGTGCAACTCACTGTTAATGTCAACACGGTGCAACGTGCCTTGCAACAGATGAATTTTGAAGGTATTTTGTACACCAAGAGGGGAGAAGGTAATTTTGTCACTGAAGATACTACTTTACTTGATAAAACAAAAAGGGAACTAATTAATGCGGAACTAGATAAGTTTGTACATAGTATGAATTCTTTAGGAGTATCTGACGAACAAATTCTCATATCTTTATCTGAATATCTTAAAGAGGAGCGTGAATAATGGCAAACCCTTTAGAAATAACCGATTTGGTTTACAAAAAGAACCAGAAAAAAATTATTACTGATTTAAATTTAACACTCAAACCGGGAAAGATTGTCGCTCTTTTGGGCGAAAACGGTGCGGGTAAAACCACTTTAATGAGAATTATCAGCGGAGTTGCCAAAAATTACCATGGCACGGTAAAAGTTGCAGGCTTTGCTAAGGAGGCTGAAAGAAAGGAACATCTTTCTTTTACTGACGGTTTAACTGGATTTTCTAACTCCGTTAAAATTAATGAAATCGTCAAGTTTTACCAAATTTTATACCATGATTTTAGTCTAAAACAATTTAAGCAGTTAAAAACATTCATGAATTTAGCTTCTGACCTGCGTTTATCTGAAATGTCTAAAGGAATGAAAGAAAAGCTGATAATTGCTCTAACTTTTTCCAGGAAAACGGACTTGTATCTTCTGGATGAGCCCTTTTCCGGAATTGATGCTATGGCTCGTAAAAAAATTATCAAATCGATCATCTTATGGAAGCAGGAAAAGTCTACTATTTTAATTTCTGACCATTTTGTCAATGAAATTGCGGCGGTTCTCGATGAAGTTGTCATTATCAAAAATAAGACAATTTGCATGCAAAAATCAACTGAAGAAATTAGAGCGGATAACCAAACAGTAGAAGATTTTTATGAAAGCTTTTACCAAAGAGAGGAGGAGGAATAATGGCAATTTTTAATCGTTATTTTACCGTACTCTTTAGGTTGAAAACTAAATGGATCTCTCTTCTGTTAGTTATCCAGACTGTTGCCTCATTTGCGATGACTTTTTTCAATTTTAATAACGGCCACGTTTATATCAACAGACACATTTTTTCTAACTTTTTTACATTATGGCTAGCTATTTTTATTGTACAAGCATGGCTGTTCACCGCAATCTTTTATTTAACTACCTGTTTTCAAAATGAAAGGGTGAGTGGTAACCAGACTTGGCGCTTAATACCAATTGATGATAAAAAGTTCTACTTTGATAACATTTTAAGTTCATTTGCTGCCTTACTTTTCTTTGTAATATTGGAAATTATCTGTACGCTAATTTTAAGTGTTGTTACTTTTACTTTTGATAGTCAGTTTCATAACTCCCTAATCGAAATGTTTGCTGATATTGGAAGACATTTGCAACAAGTTGACTTAGAGATTATGTTTAATTTCTTTGGTGCACTTATGATGGTTATTCTTTGCGCATTTTTTGGTTACTTCATAATCAGCTTTTTAAATTACTCCAGTCGTGCACTTTTAGACTATCTACCGCAAGCGCTCAGCAAAGCTTATTTTCGAATAATTGCCGTTTTAGTCATTATTTTAGTTGCCTGGCTTGCAATCAAAGCCAGTATTGGCCTACAAATAATTTCGTTTCCGTTTAGGTTTATGATAGGAGAAACCACAGGTACAAATGATGATTTAGCTATAGCATTATTATTAATGCTTATAATTAACATATTGTTTTGGTTTTTTGACACCATTCTTTTCAGTAAGTTTTTTGAGGCAAGGGAAGGTAAATAAAAATAGGCATACTAAAAGACGCTAAAAAATTTTTTAGCGTCTTTTTAACAGCCAAAAAAGAGCCATGAGACAAATAATAAAAATGTTAAACCAGATAAAAGACAAAAGGCGATGAAAGTCAAAGCAGCAATGCTTTTAGTTATTAAAGTTGTCAAAAGTAGAATAATTACTACAACTAGTCCTATAATGAGCATTCTTCTAAATTTACTAAAAATAAAAGCCTGCAGTTAACTAAAACGAATTGCAGGCTATATTTATAACAAACTTTTTAATGATTCGCAGCAAGGTAATCATACAGCTGATTGATTTCTTCAGGAGTAAATTCACCTTCACCAGTTTTCATCGCATGAATCTTTTCAACTGACAAATGACTAGCAAAAGCTAAATCCGTATCAGTAACATGATGTTTGACTTGAAAGTCAATAATTGCATCGGATAATTCCTCTAACTGCTGATTCATATTAAATTCTCCTTTACAATTTATTTTAACGGAAAAATACTAAAATTCAAAGAAAATTAAAGTTAAAAACCTTGAATTTTATTAAATGGCCAATACCTGAATTTGACTTTACCAATCAGATTCTGTCTTTTAACAGGCCCGAATATATGCGAATCCTTAGATATATCGCGGTGATCACCCATTACCCAATAATAACCCTTAGGGACTTTATAAGTAAAATTGGTAGTATACGTCTGTCCTTGAGCATTATTAGCTTTTTTAAAGTGATTTTCTAGATATGGCTCAGGTAGGAGCTTACCATTGACATACATCTTATCATTCTTAGAAACCAGCTTATCACCTGGTAAACCAATGATGCGTTTGATGTAATAAGCACCAGGGGTATCATTTGCAGCTTTTGGAGCAAGCAGCACTACCACGTCATTGCGCTTGGGAGTGAAATGGCGGACAGCGATTAAACGATCATTATCTTCAAACGTCGGTTGCATCGATGGCCCTGAAACTCTATCATTAGAAAGTACGAAATGGAATAAAACAAAGAAAACTCCCAAAATTACTGCCATCATTATGACAACATCAAGAATAAATTTGCCTAAGCTTTCTTCCTCTTCGTCATGGTTTTTTGTAACTTTTTTTGCCATAAAATATTCTCCTTTTTCATGTTACTCTTTATTATAACTGAAATCTGGTCGTTTGAATGTTAAAATCATTATAGGTATTTGATAATGACAGATTTTTTAAGTAAAATTAACCAATTGGATGCCAGACTTATTATTGAGTCTGTGCATCAACAAGTAGAGGAAATTAATAATATTGTTGCTACCATAAGGCAAAAGCAGGTTTTAAAAAGAGCACCAGAAAAGCTGGGGTTTTTACCCGATATTGCTGAGGAAATTTGCCACAAATTTAATTCTAGGGATCAAATAGAAGATTTTAAAACGATTAATCAGCTGCTAAATAATACCCGGCAATTTTTAGCAATTAAGTTTGGCCTATGGTCAATTCCAAATCTAGAAACAGCCCGAGTAATTAAAGATCAGCTAAAAGTTAACACTGGTTTAGAAATAATGGCAGGTAACGGCTATTGGAGTAAAGCTTTGTCACAAGTAGGCGTTAAAATGACGGTCACGGATAATTTTAATTGGTCAAAGACTTCAAACACTGGCGTTAAAGCATTTGTGCCTGTTAGTAATTATGATGCTGTAACAGCTGTCAATCAATTTAATGATGTCGATTTAATAATTTGCTCCTGGGCACCTAATTTTGGCAACAGTGATGAAAAAGTCGTTAAAGCTTGGCAAAAATTAAATTCTGCCACACATTTATTGTTTGTAGGTGAAAGAAATGGTGTGACCAACTCTGCAAGTTTTTGGCAAAAGGAGCCATTTCTTCATTCAAAGGAACTAAGGCTAATCAACCAGACATTTACAAGTTTTGATTTTATTGATGAACAAATTTTTGAGATAGCACATGAAATTTAAAAAAATAATTTTAGTTATTATTATATTTTTATCGTTTCTAGGAATTGGCAGTATGCTGTCAAACGTTCAGTCACGAGAAGCGGATCAACTACTTGAGGCATATGGTCTAAGTAATAATACCCGCTACATTGAAATAAAAAATAAGCAAAATGTTAGATCTTTTTTGCTTTATTTGCAAAAAAAATATCCCCGTAACAAAATTCAAGTTCATATGACTTGCAAATCTAAGAAAAATCAAACTCTGGTGTGGTCAAATCATGATGTATTAAACCTACCGACTGAATCTGGCAGATATTTTACCAAAGATGACTTTAAAGGCCGGGTTTCTTTTGCTGTACTGGGATTAAATGCTAAAGTCCCTACATATAAGGTGCAAGGAAACGAATATGTTTATTTGAATAAGAAATATTACACGGTTGTTGGTACTTTAAAACATTATCGCCAAATGAAGCAGGATAGTTACTATCTTAGTACTAGTCCCAAACAGCCAACTGGAAAATTCAAATTACGTGATTATCAAATTATAATAGATAGTTCAAATAAAGTAATTCGCCAAATTGCCAAACATTATGGGGTTAAGGCTAAAATACCGCTTTTTGTGAAAAACCACCAAATACATCAGTTTTCAATCATTAGGGAAATTACATTTATCATAATCTTCTTGTTAATTGCTTCATTTAGCAATTTAGTTTTAGCTTTTATAGATTGGAAAACGGTTAAGTCAACTCACTTAAAGGGCAATTTATTGCGTAATTGGTTAATAAATCACGGTATCAGAATTTTATTGATTGAAGTATTGTTAACTATAAGTGCATATTTCTTCTTGATATGGCGAACATTTTTATCAAAGCCGCAGCACTTAATCTGGCTCCTTACAGGCTGCTGGATCATCATTTCTATTATATACAGCATATGCATCTTGCATTTATCACGAAAGGATCAAAATAATGCCTAAACTGCCTGAGGATTTTAAGGAAAAATATACTAGGTTATTAGGAAAAAGTAGAGCACAGCAGTTTTTCAATTCAATTAATGATAGTCCTAAAAGTGCATTTCGCGTTAATTCATTAAAAGAAAACCACTGTCTTTCTTGTGATCCAAAAAAAGAAGTTTCAGGTATACCCCAAGCCTATTATGGTAAAATCAGTGGTCAAGATCCAGCCTGGGTAAGTGGAGCTGTTTATTCACAGGAACCCACGGCAATGTTTCCAGCATTATTTGTTGAAGCGCGTCCGGGACAAAAAGTGCTTGATTTATGTGCCGCACCAGGTGGCAAGAGTACTGCAATCAGCGAACAGCTAAAGGGTGAAGGACTTTTGGTTGCAAATGAAATTTCACACACCAGAGCAAAAGTATTGCGCGAAAATCTTGAACGTTGGGGCACAACAAATTCTTTAATTGTCAGCGAAAAGCCAGAAAAATTAGCACAGTGTTTTCCTCATTATTTTGATAAAATTTTAGTTGATGCGCCTTGTAGTGGCGAAGGTATGTTTCGTAAGAACCCTCAGGCTATTAAGTATTGGTCACAAAATTATGTACTGCTTTGCCAAAAACGGCAAAAGGAAATTTTGAATGCCGCTGTCCAAATGTTAAAGCCAGAAGGAGAAATAGTCTATTCTACCTGTACATATTCTCCAGAGGAAAATGAACAAATAGTTTCGTGGCTAAGTCAAAAATTTAATTTGACTATTATGTCACTAGCCGTGAAAACGCACGCTATCGCTCATGGACACCCTGAATGGGCTGACAATAACCCTGATCTCATTAAGACAGTACGATTTTGGCCTACAGCTGACTTAGGTGAAGGGCAATTTGCTGCAAAATTAAAATTATCACCAAACGTGGTGGTTCAAGCCAAATTCTCGCCAAATCAAAAAAAGAAGAAAAAAAGAAGGCCTCAAAAAGAAGCTCTAACTAAATCTGAAATTCAATTAATAGCGGAAGTACTAGATAAATTTAATTTACCAGCAGCAATAAAAAATTGGCGGTTAAATAGTCGAGTACGTAATAATCACGTTTTTATACCGGCATTATCAGATAGTGCGAATCTTCATTTGCAGATACTAGCAAATGGCGTTGAACTGGGTGTGTTAAAGAAAAACCGTTTTGAACCCGGACATCAATTGGCCATGGTGTTAGCAGAACAGAAACAAAACAGAGTAGTTGAACTAAGCAGGGAAAGCTATTTAAAGTATTTACACGGAGAAACATTAAGAACGCAAGCTAACGAAACAGGCTTTGTTTTAGTCAGTTGCCAAAATTTTATTTTAGGTTTTGGTAAAATCAGTAATCATATTATTAAGAATTATTATCCTAAGGGACTACGAGTTTAATAGAAAGAAAAAAGAATGATTAAACTAATCGCTACAGATATGGACGGAACTTGGTTAACAGATCAGAAAACATATGATCAGGAATTGTTTTTGCAAGAATTTCAAATTATGCAAAAAAAAGGAATTAAGTTTGTTGTTGCCAGCGGAAATCAGTTTGAAAATTTATATTCGCGATTTCCGCAAGTGGCCAATCAACTATTCTACATAGCGGAGAATGGGGCACTAGTAGCACAAGGCAAGCAGGTAATTCACGTTGATTGTCTTTCTGAAAAGGACTGGCGGACAATCATGAAGATAATTCAGGAAAGTAATGAAAAAGTCACGGTTTCGGGACTTGCCAGCGCTTATATTTTAAAAAAAGATGGACCTGAGTACGCTAAAGAACTAAAAAAGTACTATGAAAAACTGACAGTTGTTGAGAGTTTTAATCACCTTGATGATCAAATCTTCAAGGTTACGTTTGATGTTCCTGAAAATAAAATGCCGCATCTTTTAGAAAAATTAAGACGTAATTATCCTGAAATTGACTTTGTTTCTGGCTCTTCTTCATCGATAGATATGTCAACAAAAGGTATGAATAAGGCAAAGGGCTTACAGTTTTTAAGTAGTAAATTCAAAATTAATCCTAAAGAAATGGTAACTTTTGGTGATAGCGGCAATGACGTGGGGATGCTAAAATATGCTGGTACCAGTTATGCCACAGGAACAGCACTTCCCGTGGCTAAGAAGGCTGCTACTCACATTATCGGCTCAAGCAATGACAGCGCCGTTCAGAAAGAGATATGGCGTCTATTAAATTAAAAAAACAAAAAAATAAGCATTAATTCACAATTATGCTTATTTTTATACTTTAGTAAAACTTCAACTTAAAACAATATTTGCAGTGCTAAAGAATATTGTTTTTAATATTCAAATATTTGATTATTAATTAACTCGGTTTTTAGAGCTACCTGTTTTAATTACTTCTAAAGTCGAATCTAGTCCACTGTAAATCATATTTTTGACAGATTCATCTGTGTAGTATGCGCAATGAGGTGTATATGTTATTTTTGAGTGATGTAATAATTTGTTAAAATCATTATCTTTAATTTCTTTATTAGGATAAGTGCCAGGTACATAAGTTGCTTCTTTTTCATAAACATCTAGTGCTGCAGCTGCCAATTTATTTTCATCCAGCGCATTAATCAGATCTTCGATATTAATTAAACTTCCTCGACCTGCATTGATTAAATACGAGTCTTTTTTCATTTTATTAAACATATCTTTATTAAACAAATGATAGTTCTCATCAGTCGCTGGCATATGTAGAGTAACTATATCAGCGTCTTTAATTGCTGATTGAACGTTTTCTTTATAGTTAATGACATCAGAAACATTATCTTTTGGATAGGGATCATAGCCTACAACAGTACAACCAAAATTTTTAAAAAGTTTGGCAGCTTGTAATCCAATTCTTCCAACTCCAATTACTGCCACAGTCATATTACCTAAAACACGCCCACGAACTTCTGGAACCCAGCGAAAATCATGTTTTGCGACGTGATCTGCTAATAACTTTTGCTTACGAACTAGTTGTAAAGCAGACATTATTGTAAATTCGGCAATCGATTCTGGTGAATAACTTGGAACATTAGTAATTATTATTCCATTTTCTTTAGCTTTTTCTAAGTCAAAGTAATCAAAGCCAGCTGTTCTTTGGGATAATTGTTTAATGCCATATTCTTTTAGTTTAGGATAAATATCAGAATTAAACTTTGCAATTTCTGCTATTGATACGCCATCATATCCCTTAACCTTTTTAACGTTATTAATAGTTAGGCTTTCACTTGTCATAGTAACTTCAACATTATTTTTTTTTGACCATTTTTGTACAAATGGTGCACGTTCCTGAGTAACGCCAAAACAATAAATACGAGTCATAAAAATCTCCTTAATTTAAATTTATTTTATAATCGGAATATTTTAAAATTTTAAATACTGATACACTCAACCAATGTGCTAACAATGAAAGAATAATCGGTATTATCGCGTAAACTAATATAAGGATAATTAAGTTTACAATAAAACTGTTTTTTAAATAACCAAAAGCAACTATTGGCCCTACTAATCCTGCAAAGCCAAGACCAGCTGATCCAGGGGTACCTTGGATATTAAATAATTGGGCCATTGCACCCATTATTCCACTCACAAAAATTATAGGAAGCGCCATCTGCAATTTTCTGAAAAAAGCTGGCATCAAAGTTTTAATTCCACCTAACATGAGCGCTAAGGTAGTACCAGTATCATTTTTAGCCCTGTAAGACCCAATAGTTGCGAAAACTACTACACCAACCAATCCTAGATTAGCTGCACCTGAACCAAGGCCAGTTAAATTAATTGCAAATGCAACGGCCACAACTGAAATAGGAGTTAAGATCATTAGTGCAAATAAAATTGCAATTAATATACTCATTAGAAGAGGATTTAATTTAGTTGCATCATAAACGATCTTACCGACAAAACTGGTAATTTTTGAAATTAACGGAAGTGTCACTAATCCAACTGCTCCTGCGCCCATTCCAACAATAACTGGGTATGCAATTGTGGCGAGTGCTTGAACTTTATTTTGGATTAAGAATACTAAAAATACTGCTATTCCTGCAGTCAGCATTGCATTGATTGTATCACCAATACCAGTAACTTTCCAAATATCGCTAGTTTGAACTAATGCACCACTACCAACATATGAGGCAACACCAACTGATAATAACTGAATAGCAGTTAACTTAAATTTAAATCCTACGCCGATCCCGACCAGAACTGGCATTAAGAACTGAATAATTTGGACGATAAGATATAGTTGCTTAAAACCACTCCAAAATCCGCTTAAACTTAAAAATATTTGACTAAAAATGGCGTTAGGAATAACAGCAACCAGTATTCCGACTGTTGCTCCATTAACGACATTAATGATAAAGTTCATAAGCGAGTGATCTGTTTTATTATTTTTATCCATTTAACCACACTTTTATTACAAAATTTGTTACATTTTTCACAAATAATTCCAAAAAATAATGGAACGCGTTCCACAATTGAAATATAACTCATCTTAAATAAAAAAGCAACTAGTGTGGTAAAATTTATATAAACAATGAGTTGAGGAATATGACAATTTTGACTAAAAAAGATCCAACAATAAAAAATATATTTGATGCTTTTAGAATTTTAGATTTAATAAATCAAGATAAAAAAATTGGTCTTAACAATATAGTTGCTAAGTTGGAATTACCAAAGACAACAGCTTTTAGAATACTAAAAACTCTTGAAAAAATTGACATTGTCAGAAGAACTGAAACTAGTGATTATGTTTTAGGATACCATTTAATAAAATATAATCAGGTTGAATTTTTGGATGACGAACTAGTGGATGTAGTTAAACCTCATCTTACGAACATTCGTAATATTACAGGCGAATGCACGAATTTGGGAATGAAATATGATGGTAAACTATATATACCTCTAAGAATACATGGTGAACCATACCAATTACAAGTAATGCTTCCTCCAATAGGTGAATTATACTGTTCAGCAATGGGAAAAATATTTATGACAGAATTCAGTAAAGTAGAATTACTTAATTATTTTAAAAGCGTTGAACAAAGAACAGTTAATACAATTACAAACTATAAAGACTTTATTAAATATAAAAATGATTTTTCAAAAAGTGGGATATCAATCGACAACGAAGAGTATGAATATGGAATGTCTTGTTATGCAATCCCAATTTTTAAAGAAAACAAAAAGGTTTTATGTTGTATAAGTGTTACTGGACCAACTAGTAGACTAAATCACAAAGGAACGGATCTAATAATTGCTACATTAAGAAAAGAAGCAAGTCTTATTCAAAAAGATGTTCAACATTTAAATTTGTAACTTTATTAAATGATTTTTGAAAACTAAAACCACAAATAACTGACTTGTGTAAGGCTATAGTTATTTGTGGTTTTTTATAAGTACCTATAATAGCTGATCAATGGCTATTTTTAACGGCAAATCATAATATTTTTTAATCTCAGTTAACTTTGTTAAATCTTTTTGACCATAAATAGCTAGCAGATTAGCAAGTTCTTCTTGCCATTCTAAAATAAGATTTTGCAAATAATTAACATCGTGTTTGATTAAAGCCTGTAGAAAAACATTTGATATACCAACAGCTTTTCCACCTAAACATAATCCCTTAAAAACGTCCAAAGGATTACGCACGCCACCTGAAACAATAAAATCAACCTGCTGTTTAGCAGCCATTAAGCTTGAAATGACAGTGGGTAAGCCGATATCTTTCAGATAAGAAACATCATTGGTATTACGAGCATTTTCTATCTGGGCAAAATTTGTGCCCCCACTGCCAGCAACATCAAAAAATTGGAAGCCTTCATTTTTCAACAAATGAATTGTTCTTTCATCTAAACCAAAGCCGACTTCTTTAATAATAATTGGTACTGTTACTTTTTGACGTAATTCTTTTAAATTATTTAGCCAATAGAAATCACGGTCTCCTTCAGGCATGGCTATTTCTTGCACTGCGTTCAAGTGAACTTGTAAAGCGTCAGCCTTTAATTCTGTGACTATTTTTTGTGCTTGTTCGGCCGCAGTTTTAGCATTTACATTTGCAATTAAAACGCCAGTGGGGTCTTGCTGGCGTGCAATCAAAAAGCTGTCACTAAGAGAAGGCTCTTTCGTCAAAATGCTGGCTGAGCCAAGTGCCAGAGCAATATTGGTTTTAACGGCAACTTGTCCTAATTTCTTATTAATCAAATAGGATTTATGTGAACCACCGGTCATTGCATTAATAAAAAAGGGGGCTGCCACTTTTTTGCCAAACATTGTCGTTTGTATGGCTTTGACACTTACTTCAGTTTCTGGTAAAGCCGGCCGCACCAAATGCATCTGATCAAAACTATTTTGTTTATTATCTTGATAAAATCTTTCTGCTAAAACCAAATGTTCTTCTTTACGATTAGATCTAAGTGACATGTTCTTCCTCTAGTCTGCAATCCGAATTTGGTGAACGCGAAAGTCTAGCGGCATTATACCGTTTTGGCGCCATTTATCTTCAAGATAGGCAGTATCTGTATTTGCATCAGCGATTACAATACCGCAGTCGCCATTACCGGCACCGGAAGTTTTAGCAGCTCCTCCAAATGATTCGGCGATATTGATCAGTTGGGAAAGTCGCGGAATTTCAATTGCAATTTGATTTATTTGTGCAAAATGCTGCAACAATTTACGGTTTACTCGAATTTGCTTTTTTATTAACTGAATATCTTGTTGTTCAAATCCGGCAATCATCTTTAGTACGCATTTACGCGAAAGCCTGAGAAATTCTTGATATTGTCCGTTTAAGGCGGCCTTATTGGCATTAGTTTCATCAACAAGCCGCGAGGTGGAGGCAGGCTTTTGACTCCAGCCAATCATTAGTTTTAAGCCGGCGGGAGGGGTTAAAAGTTGTATCTTCAAACCAGGCCAAGCTTCATTGACCACTTCCGATAATGTTTTATGAGCCAGTTCATTAGCAAGCCATTGTTTATCAAAAGTCTGATAGGCAATCCAGCCACCATAAACACTGGCTGCAATGTCACCAGCCGAACCGTTTCCTTGAACTGAGTAATGAGAAATGGCTGATAATTTATAAACTAATTCATTACTAAAAGCAACATTATAAAAACGCAAGATTGCTTTGACTGTGGCTACTGTAACTGCAGCACTGGAGCCCAAACCATATTTTTTCCCATCCGAAGAATCAAGATCTGAATTGACATATAAGTCATAGACTTTCATCTTGACTTTTTGTTCCAAGCAGAAACGTTCCGTGTATGAAATTGCAGCCAAAATATATTCGAATGGATTATCACGATTGTCAATAACCATTTTTGCGCCATTTCTAACCCAATGAATGGAGCTTTGAGAATATTGTTTAGAGTGGATTAAACCAGTTTTTGATTTCGACTTAATGATTGAAACACGAATAAATTGATTGACTGCGACTAAAATTGCAGGACAATCTTGTTCTAATACTGCGTACTCGCCAGCTATGTATAATTTTCCGGGTGCTTGTTCTGTTATCAAAAGAATTAAATCTCCTAATCAATTAATTTACATTAACTAGTTCAGACATGAAATACCTGGACCAAAACTTGCATTTATTATGTTAACATTATGGAATTCGGATACAAACCTCTTAGTAATATCTTTTACATTTTTTAATTGACTTAAGATTTTTATATTAGGTCCGGCATCTATTGTGAAGTAACATTCTATACCAAGCCTGCGCAAATCAGCTACTAATTTGATTGCTTTAATAGTTGCAGGCTCAAAATATGTAAAACCCGGTTGGGCAGTTAAATTAACAGCATGCATTTCACACGCATTTAATTCTGCTAAACTACCCAGTTTTGAAAAATCATTTGCTTTGATAGCAGCAACCATCTGGGCCAACTCAGCTTGATTACGCTCAAGCCACGGCCTGAAAAAAGGAGAGGTTTGTGCTTGTTTCATGCCCTGAGTAGAGGATAATTCTTTAGGGTTTTTATCCAGTTCAACCACTAATAGTTGTAGATCCATTTGGGGTTTTTCATCTAAAGCATATGCATAGGATGATTCATTATCAGTACCTTTTTGCCAAATCGCAAAGCCGCCATATATTGACCTGCTGGCTGAACCTGAACCCCAACGAGCCAGACGGGAAAGTTCAACTGCTGACAGATTAATACCATAGTGCACGCAAAAGGCTCCGGCTAAGGCCGCAAAAGCAGAACTGGAAGAGGCCAGGCCTGCAGCTGTAGGAACGTGATTAACTGACTCAACCTTTAAATTACCCTTAACGTCAAATTTTTCTTGTAACAGTTTTAAAAAAGAAAAAACCCTTTGATAACTGTGTCCGCTTTGTTCAACGCCATTTAACCAAAACTGGTTTTTAGGACCTGCAGAAACTTTAGTATCAGTATAAAATTGATCAAGTGTCATAGACAAACTGGACATTAGTGGTAAACGCAGACTTTGGTTTGCTTTTCCCCAATATTTGATTAGGGCAATATTGGTATGAGCACGAACTGTTTTTTCCATAAATTAAATTTCCTCAATCCAACTATGTGCCACAATATTTTGACATTTATGGGCTATTTTCAGAGCATCATCCTCATTGCGACACAAAGCAATCACGATGCCGCCCAGTCCACTACCAGACAATTTAAAACCCAAGGCCTCATTTGCGAGAGCTATTTTTTGTAATTGATCAATCTTACCAGTTGAAAGGTTAAATGAATGCAATATTTCTTGAGCCCGATTAAAATATGAGCCTACTGTCGCTGCATCTTTATTTAACCAGGCAGTTTTAGTTTCATCAGCTAATCTACCTAATTGCTCAAGGTTGTTTTGCGCTGTCGGGGATTCATTTAGAAGCTTATGAACTTGAGTGACAGCTTTTTTCGTACTACCCAAATCACCTGTATCCATGATAAGTAAGGTAGCTTGTAATTTCGACCTTAGCGGCTTGGGACCATCTTTTTGATTAAAAAAGATGAGGCAATCAGAATTAACAGTGGCAGCATCAAGACCCGATGCTTTACCATGGTTGATCATTTCTGCGTGGTTAGTTATATTAATAATTTCAGTTTCAGTTAAATTTAAGTGGAAATAATCATTCATTGCGCGCGTAGTCGCCAGTGCCACGGTTGCACTAGAACCTAAACCGCGTTCAATTGGAATCTCTCCCGTATAGGTTATTTTAAGAGCTGCTTGACTTGCGGCTTTTTTCAACATTGTTTTAACTACATATTTTAAGCCATCATATTCATCCGGAGCCATAAAAAAAGGCCCCTGATAATGAGCCGTATCCATCCACATTTTTTCAGATGGTTCTACAGTTGTTTTAATATGCAAAGAAGTGATTGGCAATGCCAAAGCATCATAGCCATAAACTACTGAATGTTCACCAATTAAAATAACTTTTCCGTGTCCTAAAAAACTTGATTTCATTTTATTTAAGATCCTTATTGTTTTTAAAAATTTTTAGTTCCTATGCTAAAATAATGGCAAAGGAGCGCAGAACAGATGATTAAAATTTTACTAGGTCGGCAAACCGATCCCATGCAGGAAAAAGTTTTACAGGAAGCAATAGAAAATTATCAGCGTTTTCCTAATCATAAAACTTTTGTCATCGTTCCTAATCACATTAAGTTTACCACAGAAGTCAGGGCAATTAACAGGCTAGCTGTTAGTAAAAACCAGACAGAGCAATCAGTGAAAAATTTACAAGTTTTATCTTTTTCCAGGTTGGCCTGGTTCTTCTTAAAAGATGCCGAACAGGGCTTACCAACAGAGCTGGATGATGCTGCAGCGGCTATGCTTTTAGCAAAAATCATTGAACAAAAAAAAGAGCAGCTGCATCTCTTTCAAACTACCAATTTAAATCCCGGCTTGCTCAAACAACTGTATGACACAATTTTGCAAATACGCGAAGGTAACTTGGACCTTAACGAGATTGATCTGGATACTCTTGATCTTGAAACCAAAAACAAAGTTGCAGATTTGAATATTTTATATTCTGCTTTCATTGAGGCTATTAAAGGTAAATTTTCTACTTCAAATGAAATTCAATTGCAATTAAATGAATATCTGGCTGCCTGCAAGGGACTAAGCACAACCGACTTTTACTTCAGTGATTTTTCCCATTTTTCACTGCAAGAATGCTTAACCGTTAAATTATTGATGGCCAAAGCTCATAGCGTCACCTTGGCCTTCAAAACCAAAGAGGGTGAAATTAACCCTAAACCTGAACCGGGTGATTATGATTACGTTATTCAAACTACCATCAATAAACTACTGCAGTATATTCAAACCCGTAATTTGCCTCATCAAATATCAACGACAATTATTAATCCCAAACCTACCAAAAGAGAGTTACTCAATGAATTTTGGACCGGGTCGGTTAGTGATATTGGTGAACTAGATCAGGTGCAGCTTGTGCGTGCTGACAATAGATACGCTGAAGCTTATTACGTTGCTCATACCATTTATCAGCAGGTTGCTTTAAGGCATTATCGTTACCAGGACTTTTTGGTTTTGGCACCTAATTTACATGAATACGAAACCTATTTAACCCCAATTTTAAGGCAGAATCAAATTCCGTTTTTTAATGACTTGCAGCAGGAAATGAAATATCACCCTCTGGTTGTTTTGATTGAAAATATTGCGCAGTTGCTGAATAGACCATTTCAAACGCAAAATATGCTGGCAATCATGAAAACTAGGCTTATTATCCCGAAGTGGTATCAAGATGAATCTGCTTATATATACGATGTTGATCAGCTGGAAAATTTTGTTCTGGCACACGGCATTAACCATAATCTTTGGCGCAGAAGTTTCACTGAATATATGGCTGCAGAGGTAATTGATTTAGACAAGGTACCAGAAGAAGTTAACAAAATAGATAAACTAAAGGATTTTTTTGTTAAACAAATTACCAAGTTGTTCCAAAGCTTAAAAGATGAGACAAATACCCAAAAAGCAATTACGACCTTTTTCGACTTTTTAACTCGAAACGGTGTGAATAATATTTTAGAAAAGTGGCGTGCTGATGCTCAAGAGAGTGGAGCCTTGCAAGAAGCGCGTCAGTCTGAGCAGGTGTGGGACTTATTGATCAACCTCTTACATGATTATTTACTGATTAATCCGGACAGTTTTGACCTTAAGAGCTTTTTTGATGTACTGATCAATGGTTTTAAGGAAGCTACCTTTTCGCAAATTCCGGCCACACTTGATGCAGTCAATTTATCTGAAATGGGGATTGTTCAAGTTAGTGGCTATAAACAAGTTTTTATTATGGGCGCAACGGTTAATGGGCTGCCGCAGATACAAAACACTCCCGGGTTTTTAAGTCCAGAAAACCTAGCAGAACTGAAAAAGGATTTTGGTGAAGACTCATATATTGAAGACAAACAAGAATTAAGCAACTGGGATCAAAATTACCAGTTTGGTATTTGTCTGGCTTTAGCACAGGATAAAGTTTACTTAACTTATTCTTTAGCCTCTGATGAAGGAGACACAGTTCAACCTTCAATCTATTATGAAAGGTTTAAGAACGCTGGTGCAGCAGAATTTTCGCAGCATAATCTGCCAGAAGAAACGAGTCAGCTACTGTCTTTTATTACTAATGCCCAAGCAAGTTTAGGCTACTTAGGTTACCTTAATAAGGCTGAAAAAAATATTGGCGTAAAAGAATTATTAAAGCTAACTCGTGATCTGTTACCACAAAAGACGACTAAAGTTATCGCCGCAAGCCAATTTATTAATGAACCCCAAAACATTGGGCCTGACTTGGCGCAAAAATTATACGGCAATAACCTTAATTCTTCGGTTTCTCAGCTAGAAACATTCTATGAAAATTCATATGAATATTTTCTAACTTATGGCTTGCATTTGCATAAAAGATTTGAAAATGAACTTGATACCATCCAGGCCGGAAACTACTTTCATGAAACTTTTGACAGGTTAGTTAAGGAATTAAATGAACGCTCACTCGATTTAGAAGAAATTGATGATCAAACACTTAATGAGCTCCTCAAAGTGGCGCGCACTAAAATGCAGAGTGAAGCCCGGTATAAGCAGCTTTTGAACGATCCCTTTAACGAATTTTTATTTAAATGTCTTGACCAAACCACTACTAAAGTTGCTACTAACTGGCACAAGGCAGTCACCAAAACGCCGTTACGTGCTAAATATTCAGAACTTAGTTTTGGTAATGGTGAACTGGTCAAGGGACTTAACTTGAAAATTCCTAATCTCTCTGGCAGACATTACGTCAATTTAAGGGGCAAAATGGATCGAGTAGATTTAGCTCGGGTTGCTGATCAGAATGAATTACTAGCTCAAGTAATTGACTATAAGTCTTCCGCTAAGAAATTTAATTTAGGATTATTTTATCATGGTATCTCTTTACAAATGGTTTCCTATTTGGATGTCTTGCTGCAAAATAAAAAGTTTTTTGCAGGGTCTACGCCTTTTTCACTTTTAGGTGCTTTTTACCAAACTGTCACAAGGCAAACGGATAGACTAAATGGTAAAGATTTATATAGTAATAATTTGCAGGTCAAAAAAGCCAATTTAGATGGTCAAGTTAAGCTTAAATATACCGGTTTGATCAATAACGACCAATTATTAATGCTGGAAGCTGAGCCTGATTTAAAACAGCCAAGCTATTCATCTTCTCTTTATACCGGGGTCAGATCCAAAAAAGATGGCACTTTAAAATTTAGTGGCAGTTCTTTTAAAGATGATGAACTTGACTTGCTGCTCAAATATGACGAAGAACTGATTAAAGAAGCCTCCAGTCAAATTTTATCAGGGCAAATAAAATTAAACCCTTATAAATACGGCAATGGTATCAATGCCTTAACATATTCAGATTACCGTGACATTTTCTTTTTTGATGCCATGCTGAAAGAAAATAAATATCATAAAATTGGTAATATTAAAAAGGAAGAATTACTTGAAAAAATCAAAAAACGGCTAAAGGAGAACAAATAAGAATGTCCCTAGGAGAAAAACGGTTTACACCAGTTCAGCAAAAAGCAATTAATGATCATGGCCGTGATATTTTGGTATCAGCTTCCGCTGGAAGTGGGAAAACAACGGTATTAGTGCAGCGTTTAATAAACGAAATACTTGCCGGAACCAGTGTTGACAAGCTACTGGTAGTGACTTTTACTAAAGCTGCTGCTTCCGAAATGAAGAAAAGAATTAAAACAGCATTATTATCGGAGCTACAAAAAGCTTCCTCCAAATCATACCTGCGTCAACAGCTTAACTTGGTCGACTCTGCTAATATTTCGACAGTTGATGCTTTTTGCCTGGATGTAATACATCATTTTTATTACGTGATTGACGTTGATCCCAGTTTCAGTATTTTGACTGATGATTCTCAAGCTGAGCTAATGCGCGAGCGAGCATTAAAAGATATAGAAGGAGAATTTTTAGAAAATAAAGACGCTGATTTTGTTGCTTTCTATGATAATTTTGCTGGTGACAGGGATGCACAGACGCCACAGAATTTATTACTAGATTTGTATAATTATGCCATGACTAAGCCTGATTATCGTGACTGGCTTAAAGAATTACCGCAAAAATATCAATGCGGACCTGAAGTGGTTAAATCTTCATTATGGCAAAAGGCAATCAAACCGTATTTATTAGATCTTTTTCAGAGTTTAGCTGACAATATTGCGCAACTTTGTCAAAGTACTACCATGGCTACCAAGCAGTTAAATAAAGTCAAAGAAAATTTTGACTTATTTGCAAAATGTCTTGCCAATTATTTGGCTGCTCTCAAAAATGATGCCGACTATGATGACCAAAGAGAAAAACTACGTGACTGTATTTTTCGTGGAAGTATGCATAAATCTGCGAAGTGGGATGAAGATGTCATTGCCTTTTATGATGAATGTCATAGCGTAAAAGAAGCAGCAGCGGAACAGATTTTTACCTCTTTTACTTCTTTTTATGCCACGGACGAGCAAGAACAATTGGCTTTAATGCAAAAGGGTAAGCAGATCATGTCAGCAATTGTAAAAGCTGAGTTGGCATTGATTGATCATTTTACTCAGTTAAAAAGAGCAGAGAATCTTCTTGATTTCAGCGACATGGAACAATTAGCTTATCAAATCCTCAGTCAGGATACTTCTGCATCCCAAATGGCGCGGTCTTTTTATCAAAATAAATACAGTGAGATATTGGTTGACGAGTATCAGGATATCAATCCCCTGCAAGAAAAAATATTGCAGCTGGTTAAAAAAGACGGCCAAAATAATATTTTTTTGGTGGGTGACATCAAACAGTCAATTTATGGTTTTAGGCAAGCGGAACCGAGTTTGTTCTTGCATAAATATCAAGAAGCAGCTCTTAAAGAAAATGAACAAAAAGAAGAGCGAATTTTATTATCTGATAATTTCCGCTCAACTAAGCCAGTAATTGCTATTGTTAATCAAGTTTTTAAAAATGTTCTTACCGCAGATTTTGGTGGGATTGACTATCAAACTGAAAGTCAGCTGGTCTATGGAGCGAGCTATTATCCTGAAAACTTACCAGCTGCAACAGAAATACTTTTTCACGAAAAAGATAATGATGAAAATACTGCTCAGGATGATACTGCTGATGATATCGATTCAGCTGAAATCGCCATGGTTATTAACCGCATTAAAAAATTCACAGAGGAAAACTTCTTAGTTTATGACAAGTCTTCAACTAATGATAATCATTTAAGACCTTTCAAATACAGCGATATTGTGATTTTAACCAGAAGCCGTAGCAACAACCTTGAGATCATGCAGGAATTCGCAAAGAATAATATCCCAATCATGGTTACGGATGCTAAAAATTACTTTCAAACTCTGGAATTAACTATCATTATGAATTACCTGCGCATAATTGATAATCCGGACCAAGATATTCCACTGGTAGCCGTCTTAAGATCACCCTTATTTAATTTTAAAGAGCCTGATTTAAGTCTTATTAGAATTCATACCCCCAAAGCTAGTTTTTACAATGCTTTAACTTCTTATGTGGCTGTTGGCGATGAGCTCAGTCAGAGAGTAAAAGATTTTTTGAACCAGCTTGAAGATTTGCGCAAATTTGCGGCAACGCACAGAATTTCAGAATTGATTTGGAGTATTTATGAAAGAACCAGCTTACTGGAAATTATGACGTCGCTACCTAACGGCAAGCAGCGCAGAGTTAACTTGGAAGCTTTGTATGAAAGAGCTGCATCCTATGAAAGTGCGGGCTTTAAGGGATTATACCAATTCATTAATTTCATCGAAAGAATGCGGCGTAGCCAGAAAGACCTGGCTCAACCACTTTTAACTAAAGAAGCAGGAAATTCAGTGCGCTTAATGACAGTTCACGGTTCCAAAGGGCTAGAATTTCCCATTGTGTTCTATTTAGGTTTGCAGCACCGCTTTCAAATGCGGGATTTAAGTAATAATTACATTATCAATTCAAATTCAGTAGGTCTGACAATCAAAGAAACTCAGTATCGTGCTGATACACTAATCAAAGCAATTGACAATGTGAATAAAAAAAGACAACTTTTAGAAGAAGAAGCGCGTATTCTATATGTCGGAATGACACGTGCAAAGCAAAAGCTAATTTTAGTGGCGGATTTAAAGAATTTACCCAAAACGATTAAAAAATGGCAAGATCAAGTTAATCAACATGGTCAGATAACTCTTAGCAGTAAACTTAATGCTACTAATCCAATGAGTTTCATTGGTCCTGCAATTGACTGGCAGAAACTTCTAAGTCAAAAAATCACAGATATAAACTTAGCTGCAGAAACAAGTCAAAAACTGCTTTATCTGCAATATCAAGGTGAAAATATCAATTTAAAAGAGCAAGCAGTTCCAGAAAAAGTTGAAAAAGATAATGTGTCAGCGTTAACAGAATATGCCAAAAAATTATACAACTTCAGTTATCCTTTTCAAGACGCCAGTCACACAACTGCTTATCAGTCTGTATCTGAAATTAAAAAAGCTTTTAATGACCCTCTTGATGCTGAACTTGAAAACGCACACCTGATTTCTTCTACCAACCGTTATTTGCAACCGATTGATACTAAACCTGACTTTTTGTATCAGACAAAATTTACCGGGGCGGAAATTGGGACTGCAATGCACCTTCTTCTGCAATACTATGATTATCATGGCTCCGGCAAAGCAGAGCAGGTTGAAGAAGAAGTGCGGCAGTTAGTAAAACAAAATAAGCTCAACAGCAAAATTGTTGCCAGTTTAAATTTGCAACAAATAAATTGGTTTGTTCATAGTGATTTTGCCCAAAAATTTTGGGAAAATCCTGCAAATCTGCAGCGCGAAATTGAATTTTCAAGTCTGTTGCCAGCTGACGTTCTATTTGCTAATTTCAGTGACCCGGATGCAAAAATTTTAATTCATGGTACAATAGACGGTTATTTTAGTGAAAAAGATGGCATAATATTGTTTGATTATAAAACTGATCATATCGATCACAGCCACTTAGAATTAGCTATCGCCAAAATTAAGCAAAAGTATGCGGGGCAATTGCGTTTATATGAAAGAGCTTTAAATTCTTTTTCCGACCAAAAAGTTAAAGCTAAATATTTAATCTTATTAGATGCATGCCAAATTGTTGAAGTTAAGTAAAGAAAGGAGGGCTAATGCAGAATGAAATCATTTGAGCAGACCGTATTTGCAGTTGTTGATCTGGAAACTACCGGAACACAGCGAGAAGATAACAATCATATTATCCAGTTTGGCTGCGCTATTATTAAAAATATGAAAGTTGTCAAAACATATTCGTTTATGATTAACCCCCACCGTGAAATTCCAATAGCGGTTCAAAATCTGACTCATATACACAATAAGGATGTGGCTCATGCAAAAGATTTTTCTTTTTATGCACCAAAGATTGTAAAAATTTTAAAGGATACTGTTTTCGTTGCTCATAACGTCAATTTTGATTTGCCGTTTTTAAATTATGAATTAGTACAACATGGTTATGAGCCCTTAACCAATCGTGCAATTGACACCGTGGAACTGGCCAAAATTGCTTTTCCTACGGAACCATCATATAAATTGAGCGATTTAACGGCATTATTGCACATTAAACATTTAAACCCCCATAAAGCTGACTCTGATGCCTATGGCACTGCAGTTTTACTAATAAAAATTATTGAGCGGCTCGAAAGTTTACCCCAAGCTACTCTTAACACGTTAAGCTCTTTGGCGCACGGTTTAATCCGTGACACCTCTTGGATCTTTACGACTATTGCTGATGATGCACGTAAAGAGAAACGTCCTTTATCTTCTGCATACCAACAAGTACGACAAATAATCTTGCGTAAGCAGGAAAAAGTAGCAATCACCGCAGGTCAGTCGTCAACTACTTTTCCGAAAAGTGATAGCGCAAAAAAGAAGCTGTTTCAAAATAAAATTAATTACCGGCAACCACAGGTAGACCTAATTAATCGTATTGAACAGTTTTTAAGCGCCTCAAAGCAAAGGACACTATTAGTTGAAGCTCCTAATGGCACCGGTAAGACTTTTTCTTATTTATTTGCTTATTCCTATCATTTATATACCAATAGAAAATTAGTAATTGCTACGCCTACAAAAGTTTTGCAAAGACAGATTATTAATCATGAAATACCCCAATTATTGAACGTTACCAAGTTGGACTTAAAAGCCGAAGAAGTCAAAGCCAGCAGTCATTACCTTGATCTAGATGGCTTTTATCAGAGTTTATATCAAGGTACTCCTAATAAGTTGACTTTAGTTTTGCAAATGCGTATTTTAGTATGGTTAACCGAAACTAAGACCGGCGATTTAGACGAACTGCAGCTTACTAACTATCGTGCACCTTTATTTACTCAAATTGCCCATCCTGGAGATGCTCGCGTTGGTAGCATTTTTGCGGGCGTTGATTTTTGGAACTTGGCTAGACAAAGGCAAGAGCAGGCTGACATTTTAGTGACCAATCACGCCTATTTAGCCAATCATTATAACGATACTATTTGGGGACAAAATCCGTATCTTGTTATTGATGAGGCTCACCGCTTTGTAGACAATGTTATCAGTTCTAGAAACGATTCGTTTCAGTTCGAATCATTATGGGGAGCTCTCAACCATCTGCGTAATTTGCTTTATTATGCCGATGACAGTGTGTTTAATCAATACGGTAATGACGTTCAGTTTAATTTTTTATTGGAAAAGCTGGATCCGGCAATCCTTGAATTAATTAAGGTAATAAATCATTTGCAGCGTTTACTCTGTTCTAAAAAGAAAAAGGCTGTCAGCCAAAATACTTTGGCTAATGGTAATTTGCTACTTAGCTTTAGAGGAAGGGATTTATTTCCCAAAAATAGTCAGTTTTTAGTCAAACTGAAGGAGCTGCAGCGGAAGCTGGAAGACATCAGGCAAAATACCAATCAAATTTTATTTAAGATGTACAATGAAACTGACAATTCAAATATTGACCGGGATGCAATTTTAAGCGAAACTTCAGGCCAAATAGATCAACTGGATGATTTTATTACAAAAAGCTATCAGTTATCTGATTTGCTTCGTAAAAAGGCTTATGTTGAATCAGAAGGCTTCATTGTGACTTTAACTAATCCTCAAGATCCTTTGAGTGCCAATTTAAGCTGGCTGATGCTTGACGCAACGCCAGAGTTGCAGAAAATATACGCTCGCTTCGATCACATTTCATTTGTAAGTGCAACTTTGACAAGTGAAAATGGTTTTGATTTTATAATTAAACTTTTGGGTTTAACCGACTTAGCACCACAAAAATACATCGGAACAAGCACATTTAAATTAGCAAAACATCTTGAGGTTTTATCTGTAACTGATTTTCCAGATATCAATGATCCTACCTACGAAAAAAAGCTAACACAAATTATTGAAAATGACTTGGCAAATAAAAATCACGTTTTAATACTAATGACAAATTTAGAACAAATTAAAAAAACATTTAGTGCTATTATCAATTCGCCCAACTTACGTGATTTTGAAATTTTGGCTCAGGGTGTTTCTGGGTCAAATAATCGTATTATTAAAAGATTCGCCATTGCTAAAAAAGCTCTGATACTTGGTGCAGATAGTTTTTGGGAAGGAATTGATTTTCACGAATGTGGTGTAGATTTGGTAATAGCAACAAAATTGCCATTTGAAGCTCCCGATTTACCTGAAGTTAAGCTGCGCCAAAGACAGCTCGTTGACAGAGGAATTGACGTTTTTCATTCTGACACGATGCCTCGGGCGGTTATTCGGTTTAAGCAAGGAATGGGCAGGCTAATACGTGGAGAGCAGGATAGAGGGCAATTTTTAATATTAGATTCGAGAATTTGGTCTCAGGATTATGGTCCTATCTTTCTGGCTGCGGTTCCCGTTAAAGTCAAAAAAATATCTTTGAATGATTTACAAGAAAAGCTAGAAAACTATGATACAAGATGATACTAAACAAACATTTAAATTTTTAGCATGGGTATTCTTAATACTGGTATTGTTATACTTTGCTTTTATAATAATTTTTTATAAGGCTGGTAATCCTGAAAGAGCAGAAACCCGCGAGCTTAACAAAATTGCCCTACAAAAGACTCCGATCAAGTACACCGAAAAGACCTATCATTTGAATCGTGGCATTAACAGCTATTCTTTAAAAGGTCTGACTAAGAATCATAAGACCTATTATTTTATTTATTTGCCAGGGTCTAAAAAAGCATATCTATATCCAGCAAGTAAGGGTGTTAATGAAGCAGTTATCCGCAACAAATACAGTGCTAAAAGGCCAACTGCAAAAATTACTGAGGTAAATCTAGGCTGGTATCAGAATAAGCCGGTTTGGGAAATAAGTGCTAAAAATGATGCGGGGGAATATCATTATCAACTTTTTAATTTTAAAAATGGAAAATTAATAGGTTAAGTCGCTAAATTGCTCAAACTTTGGTATTATTAATTTGATTATGATAAGGAAAGTGGAATAAAAGTTTATGACAGAATTAATTTCTATAGCAGATTGTCGCAATCATGTCGACCAGGAAGTGCAAATGCACGTTTGGCTGACGGATAAACGTTCAAGTGGCAAGATAGTTTTCTTACAATTACGTGATGGTACAGCATTTTTCCAAGGCGTTGTTCGTAAAAATGCTGTTTCAGATGAAGTTTTTGAGACAGCAAAATCACTGCATCAAGAAGCAAGTTTCTACATCAAGGGGACTGTTCATCAAGACGAACGTTCTCACTTTGGTTATGAAATTCAGATTTCGGATTTGAAGCTTATTACTAATAATGAAGGCTATCCTATCGGTAATAAAGAACACGGTATTGAATTTCTTCTTGATCACAGGCATTTGTGGTTAAGAAGCAAGCGCCCATTTGCGATCATGCGAATCAGAAACGTCATTTTCAAAGCAACTGTTGACTTCTTTGAAAATGAAGGTTTTATAAAATTTGATGCTCCGATCTTTATGCATTCTGCTCCCGAAGGAACTACGGAATTATTCCATACTGAATATTTCGGTGGGGATGCATACCTTTCACAATCTGGTCAACTTTATGGTGAAGTAGGGGCTGAAGCATTCGGAAAAATTTTTACGTTTGGCCCAACTTTTAGAGCAGAGGAGTCAAAAACTCGTCGTCATTTAACCGAGTTCTGGATGATGGAGCCGGAAATGGCCTGGATGCATCAAGCTGAATCTCTTGCTTTGCAGGAACGGTTCTTGTCATATGTTACTGGACAAGTTTTACAAAATTGCCAATATGAACTGGAAATTTTGGGAAGAGATCCTAAGAAGCTTGAGCCAGCTTCTCAGGGCAATTATACCCGCTTGTCTTATGATGATGCAGTAAAAATGTTGCAGGATGATGGACGAGACTTTAAATGGGGGGATGATTTTGGCGCACCTGATGAAGCTTTTATTTCTGAACAATTTGATCGTCCGTTCTTCATTGTAAATTATCCAACCGCTATTAAACCTTTTTATATGAAGAAGAATCCTGAGAACCCTAAAGAATATCTATGTGCAGACGTTCTAGCACCTGAAGGTTATGGCGAGATTATGGGTGGTTCTGAACGTGAAAGTGATTACGATACTTTACTTAAACAAATTCATGAAGCTGGCTTAAATGAAAATGATTATAGCTGGTACCTGGATTTGCGTAAATATGGTAGCGTACCTCATTCTGGCTTTGGCATGGGATTTGAACGGGTAATTGCTTGGATTTGTAATTTAGACCATGTTCGTGAAGCTATCCCATTCCCAAGAATGATTAATAGACTTGAGCCTTAATAATAAAATCAATAAGATAATTAAAAGTTGAACTAAAATTACTTTAGTTCAACTTTTTTAAAGGAGAAAAATCATGCAATATAATGATTACCGTGCTTTAGGTGTAACTCTGTTATCAAACGGTTTGCTAGCTTATTATCCCCAGCTAAAAATCGATGACGCTGAAATGATGGTCATTTTGCAACTGGAAATGTTTGCTCAAAAAGGAGACTTTTTTCCAACTAATGAAGAAATTGCGGCCAACACTAATTTTTCCGTTGCAGAAATTGGATCCTTATTGCAAAAATTAATTGAACAAAATTTTTTGGTAATTGATCAGGTAACTGATCAAAAGGGCATGATTGGAAATAAATATAACCTTAACCAGCTGTACGACAAACTGGATAAATTGTTGGCAGGAAAAACTGATAGTACCCTCAATAAAAATGGCAAAGATAATTCAACCTCTGTAATTGACAACAGTCCTCTAAATCAATTAGTTCGCCAATTTGAAATTGAATTTGGCCGCTACTTAAGCCCAATCGAACGCGAAGAAATTGCTGCTTGGCTAAACGTTGACCATTATGATCCTGCTATTATCAGGCTGGCTTTGCGGGAAGCTGTTTTATCTCAGGCATATAGTTTAAAGTACATCGATCGCATTTTGTTAAATTGGCAAAGGCATAATTTAAAAACAGTGAGTGAGGTCCAAAAGTTTTTGAGGAGGAATCGCTAAATGGAAACGGAAAAAATTCTTAGTGCTAAAGAAGCCAGAAAAGTTTTAGAATGTATCAACAAAATGTACCCTGACGCAAAAAGTGAATTGGTGTGGGATAATAAATTTCATTTATTATGCGCGGTTTTAATGAGCGCTCAAACCACTGATAAAATGGTAAATCGAGTAATGCCTAAATTTATGGAGGACTATCCTGAACCAAAAAATTTGGCAACAGCAACGATTCCGGAAATAGAAAAGCATATTTCCCAAATTGGTCTTTATCATTCTAAAGCTAAGCACTTAAAAGCAACAGCTGAAATTCTAGTATCAAAATATGATGGTAAAATTCCTCATGACAAAAAGAGCTTGCTTTCTTTACCCGGAGTCGGAGAGAAAACGGCTAACGTTGTTTTAGCTGAAGGGTTTGGCATACCTGCGATAGCAGTCGATACTCATGTGTCACGAATTTCCAAGCGCTTTCATATAGTACCGCAAAATGCTAAGCCACTGGAAGTAGAAAAGAGATTAGAGGAAATTTTACCTAAAAGTGAATGGATTCATACACATCACGCTATGATTTTATTTGGTCGCTACTCAATGACAGCACGGGACAAAAATGACCCCTATACTTATTTAAAAGAAAAATAGTATTTAAAAAATAAAAATTTTAGTATAATTCCTTTAACAAATTAATTTAAAAGGAGTTTAAAAATATGAGTAGATGGCGCATAACCAACATTATTTTAGTGGTTTTATTTGCAAGTTTGGCATTATTTCTCTGGCTGCGTCCCTATGATGGCACGGGTACAGCTAATACAATGAATGTCAAACTCATTTCCTTAGCTGTTTTAATAGTGTTTTTTGCTTTTATTGGCCTAATAGAACTAATAGTTTATCTATTTGTGAAAAAATAATAAAAAAACCGCTGAAATTTTTTCAGCGGTTCTTTTAATTAATGATGATTCTCGTCATTGGCCGAGTTATTACTTTCGCCCCCAGGCTTGTTCGGCTTTTGTTCATGGTGCGGGTTATTTTCAGAATTGGAATTATTTGCATCATTATTTTGACTAGAATCAGATGAATTGTCTTTACCAGTATTACCTGTTTGCGGCTTATCTTTTAAATCCTTATCTTTCTTTTCATTTTTATTATTTTGGGTCGTTGAACCATTTTCGTGATGAACTGAATTTCTTTCTTGAGTATTGCTGGTAGAAGATGAATTATTTGTATTAGTTTTTTCATCGTCTTCATCATAGTCGCTGCTATCATCAACTATACCAACAGGAGAATGTCCACGAACAAACAGTTGCCATTCCCCAGTAGAAGAAACCTCTGGAGGATTCGAATTTTTAGCAATTCTAGCCCTAATCACCGAATCGGGCTTTTGCCAGTCAACATTTTCTTTATTTCTCATTAAATAGGTCATCATGTTTTTATAAAAAAGCTGCGCTGACTGCTGTCCGATGCCGGAAATAGTACCATCTTTTAGATTATCGTAACCGGTCCAAACACCAATTGCATAACGAGGTGTGTAGCCAACAAACCAGGAATCCTTTGGCGTAGCTGCGTACCCCGGATAACGTGCTAAATCTTGTTCAGAATATTTAACGGATCCGGTTTTACCGGCATGATACAAACCATTAATCTGGGCATTTCTGCCAGAGCCATTTTTTATAACACCTTTTAACATATCCGTAATTATGTAAGCGGTGGCTTTACTCATAACACGAATACCCTCAGAATCATAATTTCTGGTTAATCCATCAGGAGTTTCAATTTTTGAAACAAATTGCGGTTTATGGTAAATACCCATCGTTGCAAAAGCACTAAAAGCTCCTGCCATTTGTAAACTGGAAGCATTCGCGCCGATAGCTACAGACAGGCCGGAATCCTTCGGAATATCAATGTCCATTTTGCCAGCAAACTTTCTCGCACGAGGTATGCCGACTTCTCTTAATGTTTTTACTGCAGGAACGTTACGTGATTGTTCTAAGGCATGCCGCATAGTCATCATGCCGTCATATTTATTGTCCCAGTCGTATAATTGGACGTTTGTTCCCGGATAGACGTATTTGCTGTCATCTAACATTTTAGCAGTGGACCAATTAAGGTATTCAATGGCAGGGCCATAATCTAGAACAGGCTTAATTGAAGATCCAGTTGAACGAGTAGTTTGCACAGCCCGATCTAAGCCTAGCTGGACTGAAGAAGGCAGATGCCTGCCGCCCAATATAGCTACCACATGACCATTGCTAGGATCAACTACGGAAGCACCAATCTGCATTTTATCGTTAGTAAAGGGAACCTGCCCATTATTAGCCAATTGATATAGTTTCTTTTGAGCTTTCTGATCCATATTAATCGTAATTTTTAAATTATCACGGAAAGGATCAAAACCCTTTGCCCGAACTTCGGCAATTGCTTCTTTAACATATGGATCATTAATTTTACGTAAGTTTGACTGTTTGCGCTGATTATGTGGTTTTAAACCCTTTTTAATGCTTTCCTTGCTGGCCTCATCATATTGTTCTTGCGAGATTTTCTTATTCTTCAACATCGCCTTTAAAACGATATCACGGCGGTATTTGGCATATTGCGGGTAGGTATAAGGATTATAAACAGTCGGCCTGTTAGGCATCCCTGCCAGCATCGCTGTTTGAGCTAAGTCTAAGTCTCCAATTTTTTTACCATAATAAAAATTAGCCGCGGTGCCAATTCCAGTATTGCCATAATTCATGTAAACTTTATTAATGTAGAATTCTAAGATTTCATCATGACTGTATTCTCGCTGCACCCTCATGGCCAGCCAGGCTTCTTGAGCCTTTCTGCGTAAAGTCCGTTGAGAAGCAGCTGTTGAAAATTTTGTCAGCTTAACTAATTGCTGGGTGATGGTAGAACCGCCGGCAGAGATACTTTTACTCTTGGCATTAGTTAACATTGATCCTACAATTCGAATCGGATCAATTCCTAACTTATCCTTATAAAAGCGTTTATCTTCAACCGACACGATAGCATCTTTTAACAGTTGCAAATCTTTGCTGTCCTTGACGTATTGTCGCTTTTCGGTACCTAAAGACATTACAAATTTACCATTTGTATTATATAATCCTGAAGAGCCGCCACTTTCAAGGTCAGCGCGACTAATATTGGGAGCATCCTTAGCGTAAAATGCAAATAGACCAACGCCGGCTACCAGAAATAGAAAAATAACCAAAAACGTCCACTTAAGTATGCGGCGCCACAATGGTTTAGGTAAACTTTGGCGGTAGTTTTTACGTGATTCACGTCCATTATTTGAGTTGAAATTTTTATTTGTCATCGTGTATTTTCCTATCCGAGATAAAAGAATCTACAGCTTTCAAATACGGAAGTGTTGGTTGAAAACCGTTCTTAATCTCTATTGACCAATCCTCGACTTCTTTTAATGTTAATGAACTTTTGTTTTTTGTCCACCAAGCTTTGATAATTGCGCTTGCGGGAGTAACAAAATAGCGGTTTAAGCTTGTAAATCCTATTATTGTAAAGCATATTCCTTTTTGCTTCAAGCATTCTGCTAAATGAACTATTTGATGTTCGTGGAAATTTTTTAAGGGAAAATTAGTTTTGTTTTTGGTTTCTTTAGCTTCGAAATCCAAATAGTAACCTTTATATACACCATTATAATCTGTGGTCGATTCCTGGCGAAAGTATGCTTCTTTTATTACTGCACGTGATCTTTTAGGGTAGTCTACCTTAACAATTTGAACAGGCGTAGGTTTTTTATGTACCACGGCTATTTCTTTAGTACGATAATATTTATTAGATTCATTAATCATCTGTTCAAGGTTCATCCCTCGATCGGAAAAATTAATATTTTTATGTTTTCTTCTTTTATGTGAAGCTTGGGGCTTATCATTTAAGTTGCGAAAAGCGGCAGAACTGCCGGTTGGATATTTGACCATAAATATCACTCCTGCTAGCATTATAGCAATAAAGAAAAAGTTTTTGAACAAGGAGCCATTTGTTTCATTATGCAAAGACTATGGGTAACTGGGTACCGTAACTACGAATTAAATACCTTCGGAGATAAGGATCCCAAAATCAAAATCATAAAATTAGTTTTAAAAAAACATATGTTAAATTTATTGGAGAATAACCAGCTAGATTGGGTAATAACTGGAGCAAATCTGGGAGTAGAGCAATGGGCAAGTGAAGTGGCCGTTTCCTTGCGGGAAAAATATCCTTTAAGAACATCTATTATTGTGCCCTATGAAGACTTTGCCGGCAGATGGAATGAAAGCAATCAAGAAAAGTATCTTAATTTAAAAAGTCAAGTTGACTTTTTTGCTTCTACATCTAAAGAACCGTATCAAAACCCAGTTCAACTGCGCAATTACCAGAATTTTATGCTACTACATACAGATAGAGCCTTAATGCTTTATGACCCTGAAAATCCAGGTAAACCCAAGTTTGATTATAATTTAATCAAGAAATATCAAGAAACAAAAGAATATCCGCTTGAATTAATTGATTTTTATGATCTACAAGATGAAGCTGAGGAGTATCAAGAAAATCAAGAAGATAATTATAAAGAATAAGGATAACTTTATTTTAAAATTAACATTTTTGTTTTAAGCATGGCTAGTTTTTGCTAGAATAAAAGTGATAAAAAAAGGAGTTGTATATTATCATGGCAGATTTAAATGATATTCAACTATCCACACAGGATATTTTAAAAAAACAATTTAGGACAAAAGTTAAAGGCTTAGACCCTGATGAAGTTGACGCTTTTTTAGATAAAGTAATTGCAGATTATGACACCTTTGAGCAAATAATTGAAGACCTTTACGGCCAAATTGGCAAGCTGCAAGGTGAATTAATGGATGACCATCATAAAGAGCAAGCTCTTGATTCACAAAAAACAAGGAGAATAACTCCAGTAACATCTGCGGAAAGTATCAAGACATATACCCCTAATCATGAACGTTCAACGCAGAGCTTCAATCCAATTAATAAATCAGATACACAAACTGAAAATTCCACTAATATGGCCATTATTCAACGAATTTCTACTCTTGAACGCAAAGTTTATAATCTTGAACAACGAGTTTATGGGTTACAAAAAGAGTAAGCTTTGATATAATTCTTAATGGTGCAATTTTTGAGCAGTCGCGGTTTGATCTGAAAGAGGTCAGGCTGAGGAAAGTCCACGCACGCACGAGCTGAGATGCTTGTAGTGTTCGTATTTAGCCCAATAAGCTAAAGAATTTTAAGTTACGGCGAAGAAAGTGCTAAGTCATTCTAATGATATGCATAAATATTCTGAAAAGTGCCACAGTGACGAAGCAGAAGTGGAAACACTTTTGGTGGAACGAGGTAAACCCTGCGAGCGTGCAACCCAAACTTGGTGGGGGCGTTCAATCTAAGAAAATGAACTAAAGATTGGATTGCTACTAGTTTAGCAAAGATAGATGGCTGCTACAGGTATTTATGCCACAAATACTTGAACAGAACGTGGCTTACAGAAATTTGCATTGGCAGCGTTGAGCTTTTCAAAGGGCTCAACGCTTTTTTTTAAAGGAAAGAATAAAAGATGAGAAAATATCAGTTATATACAACTATGGGTGTCGGCTTTGAAAGCGTTGTTGCAAGAGAACTACAAACGCTGGGATATCAAACCCATACGGAGAATGGTAGAGTATTTTTTGAGGGCGATCAAAAAGATATTGTCAAAACCAATCTATGGTTGAGAACAGCAGACCGCGTTAAAATTTTACTTAAGGAGTTCAAGGCGACCGATTTTGATACCCTTTTTAATCAGGTTTATGATATTGATTGGGCTGAGCTATTACCAGTTGACGCTAAGTTTCCTGTTAAAGGCCGGTCAGTCAGATCAAAGTTGCACTCTGAACCTGGTATTCAATCAATTGTAAAAAAGGCGATTGTAAATAAAATGTCCGATCAGTATCATCGTCGTGGCTTTTTACCAGAAAATGGTAATGAATATCCTCTTGATATTCATATTAATAAAGACATTGCCCGCATATCGCTAGACACTACTGGTGCCAGTTTATTTAAGAGAGGCTATCGGATTGAACATGGTGGAGCACCGCTGAAAGAAAATTTTGCGGCAGGATTATTAAAACTAACTCCATATGATGGCAGCCATCCTTTGATTGACCCCATGACAGGTTCAGGTACTTTAGCTATTGAAGCAGCTCTAATAGGGAAAAATGTTGCCCCTGGGATTTGGCGGCAATTTGCTTTTGATGGTTTTGATTGGTTTGACAGCTCTATTCATGATGAATTGGTGGCGCAAGCTAAAAGTGAAATTAAGCCTCTTGACCAGCCAATATGGGCCTGTGATATCGACCAATCCATTTTAGAAATTGCCAAATTAAACGCCAACAATGCTGGTGTTTTACAGGATATTTACTTTAAGCAGGTTGCAGTAAAGGATTTTGCCACAGACTTAGAAAATGGGGTAATAATCGCTAATCCGCCTTATGGTAAAAGGCTGAAAGATCGGGAATCAGCTGAGGTAATTTATAAACAAATGGGTGAGTCACTTTTAAAATATGACACATTCAGCCAGTATTATTTGGTTGGCGATCCAGCATTTGAAAATTTTTTCGGTAAAAAAGCGACCAAAAAGCGCAAACTATTTAATGGCAACTTAAGAGTTGATTTCTACCAATATTGGGCAAGAAAAAATGATTACAAATAAAGCGAATACCAAATTTTGGGTGATTACAGATACGCATTTAATTGCAGATAGCTTGCATGATGATGGTCAAGCGTTTCAACGTATTCAAGATACCAGTCAGGGTAAAGACCTGGTATATCAAGAAACAGCTTTGAGGGCTTTTGCTGCTTTTGCTAATGAAAAAAAGCCGGCAGCTATTATTGTTACTGGTGACGTTACTTTTAACGGTGAGCTTATTTCGGCACAAAAATTTGCAGAAATATTTCGTAATTTAAGTGAAACTAAATTACTGGTTTTGCCAGGAAACCACGACATATATGATGGGTGGGCCAGAGCTTTTCAAGGTCCTAATCAGCTTTATGCCCATCAAATAAGTCCCACTGATTGGCAAGGAATTTTTAAAAGCTCATATGATTGTGCTCAAAGTATTGATCCCAATTCATTGGCATACAGCGTACAATTAAATAAAGAATACCTCTTACTATTACTTGATTCCAACATTTATGGTGAACATGAAGCTAGTGGGGCTCCCTCTACTGAAGGGCAAATAAGCGAAGAGCAAATTGTCTGGTTAGAAAAGCAGTTAGAAAGTGCCAAGATGAGGCACCTTAAACCACTTTTATTCATGCACCATAATCTTTATGTTCATAATCCAGCGGTTAATCGCGGCTTTGTTTTAAACAATGCACAAACATTATGCCGTTTATGCCAGGATTATAAGGTTAAAATAGCTTTTTCCGGCCACATTCATGCTCAAAATATCGTCGAGCCACAGGCAAAAACACCCACTACAGAAATTGTTACTTCAAGTTTTTGTTCATACGATCAAGGATATGGCATAGTCAAAGTAAAACCGGATCACATTGAATATCAGCGACATACATTTGATATGAAACCTTTTTTAACTAAAGAAGAACGGCTAGATCCGAATCTGGTTCACTTTCACAGCTACTTAAAGAACATTCAAATAAGAAATTTAACTGGTAATTCAAATAAAAAAGATCACTTAAACGATGATCAATCTAGATTGCTACAAAGGGTAAACCGTCTTTTTATTGAAATGAATTATCAATATTTTACGGGTCATAATCATATCGCAAAAAAGCAACTAAAAAATTTATACTCGTCTAAAGAATTTAACATCTTAGTTAGTCAAAGGCCGCGATTTAGCGACTATATGAAAACTTTATTCGATACTACTAATCACAGTAACCTCAATGCAGAAGTTTGGTATTAACAGGGATTTTTATGAAAAAAAAGCATTTTATTATTTTAGGTCGTAGTGGATTAATATATTTTTGCTGGATCTTAATTGTATTTTTCTTGAGTCTGATATTTTTATATGAAAGCACTAAAGTTTTTAATTGGCCAGCACTTATTTGTGCTTTAATTTTCCTTATTTTATTGCTCTATACTTATTTTAATTCTTATTGGGATACGAGCATATTCAAACTCCCATTTCGTTCTAAGACCAAAATGTCATCAAAGCCAACTATTTTACTGCAATGGCATTTTTTTAAAATTTATGAAATTAAATTGAACGAATTTGGCCACTATTATTTGTTAAGATTTGAAAAATAAAATAGTTAAACTAGAATAATTTTGGCAAAAGTAGCTATTTTATTTATAGAAGAAAATTTAGCTTTATTCGTAATTTATAGCAGGTTATGCATAAAAAATGCTTAATGTTTGATATAATGACAATTGATTAAAGAAAAGGTGGGACCTAAATTCTAATATGAAAAGGATATTACATAAGATGGATGTTTAGTTATTAAATTTATATACAGAAAGAGGCATGCGCAATGAAATCAGATATTCAAATTGCACAAGAAGCACACGCATTACCCATTAACGAAATTGCTGCTAAGGTTGGCTTAAGCAGTACAGATATTGAGCCATATGGCAATGATAAGGCCAAGATCAATTGGCAGGCAATTAAAAAGACACTGGCGAACAAGCACCTTGGTAAACTGATTCTGGTTACTTCAATTTCTCCAACTCCAGCTGGAGAAGGTAAATCAACAATGACTATTGGTCTGGGAGATGCTATTAACAATCAATTACACCAGAAAACGATGATTGCCTTGCGCGAACCTTCAATGGGCCCAGTTTTTGGCTTAAAAGGCGGAGCAACTGGTGGTGGACAAGCCCAGGTAATTCCAATGGAAGACATTAACCTCCATTTTACGGGAGATATGCATGCCTTGACAGCTGCTATTGACACTTTGGCAGCCTTAGTAGACAACTACATTTATCAGGGAAATGAACTTGGACTAGATCCTGACCGGATTCTCTTGAAACGAGGAATTGACGTAAATGATCGCAGTTTAAGAAATATCACTGTAGGACAAGGTTCAAAGTTCAACGGAATTGAGCACAAATCCAGTTTTGCAATCACAGTTGCCAATGAACTAATGGCCATTTTGTGTTTGGCTACCGACATTAATGATTTAAAAAAGAGAATTGGTCTAATGCTCGTAGGCTACACTAAAAATGATAAGCCTGTGTATGTCAAGGATTTGGGATTTGAGGGTGCAATTGCAGCCTTGCTTTCTAACGCCTTAAAGCCAAATCTAGTGCAAACAATTGAACATACACCCGCTCTTGTACACGGTGGACCTTTTGCCAATATTGCCCATGGTGCCAATACCGTTATGGCAACTAATTTAGCATTGCATTTAAGTGATTATGTTTTAACTGAAGCAGGATTCGGCAGCGACTTAGGTGGTCAAAAATTCATGGACTTTGTATCTGAGCATTTGGATAAAAAGCCTGATGCCAGCGTGGTCGTGGCGACCGTACGTGCCTTAAAATATCAAGCAGAAGGTACTACTGAAAACTTAAGTAAAGAAAATCTGTCTGCTTTACGTAGCGGTTTTGCAAATCTTAAGAGACATATGAACAATATGCGTAATTATGGTATTCCTGTGATTGTTTTAATTAATCATTTTGCAACTGACAGCGAAAATGAACTTTCGCTTTTACAGCAATTGATTAAAGAAGAAGGAATTGATTCTGTTGTCGTTGATTATCATGAACAGGGCTCAAAGGGCGGAATAGAAGCTGCGAAAGCTGTCCTTGATTTAGCAAATTCAGCAGCAGGCAAGCTAGTACCCACTTATCAAAAAGATGATAAGGTAAAAACTAAAATTGCTAAAATAGCACAAAAAATTTATCATGCAGCTAAAGTAGAATATACTGAAAAAGCCGAAAATGATATTCATGAACTTGAGAAAATGGGGAAGGATAGGCTGCCAGTCATTATTGCCAAGACACAGTACTCATTTACTGATAATCAAAAACTATTAGGAGCACCAACAGATTTTACTTTGCATGTGAAGGGCGCCAGTCTGAAAAATGGAGCTGGATTTATTGTTATCACCACTGGACATGTTTTAGATATGCCAGGATTACCTAAACACCCAGCAGCATTAGATATTGACGTTGACAATAATGGTAAAATTAGTGGCTTATTTTAAAAAATATCGATGCAATTCTTATATTTAATTATTTCATTATTTATTGTACTTCTTGATCAAGGACTAAAGTTTTTTATTGCCGGTAATTACCAGCTGGGAGAAACGCAGCAGATTATTCCCCACGTTTTTTCATTTACTTATGTACAAAATGATGGAGCTGCTTGGAATATTTTGCCCGGTCAAATGGGACTTTTTTACCTGATTAGTATTATCGCTATCGTAATTTGTTTATATTACCTGTTACGAAACAATTTTCATAGTAAGCTTTTTGATTCTGGTGTAGCACTGGTTTTAGGCGGAATTATTGGCAATTTAATTGACCGTATTCATTTAAAGTATGTTATTGATATGATTCAAGTTGACTTTATTCACTTCAATATTTTTAATATTGCTGACTCTGCCATTACAATTGGCATAATATTGGTATTTATTTATCTACTCTTTTTTGACGAAAGCGAAAAAAACGATGTTAAATAAATACCAGCTTGTTATCCATGATGAAAAGGGCAGAATAGACAAAGTTCTGGCAAACGCAATTCCCTCTTTATCACGTTCGCGAATTCAGGAATTGCTCCATGATCAAAATATCCTGGTTAACCAAAAAATAGTTAAGTCGGCCTATAAGGTTCAAAAAAATGACTTAATTACAGTTATTGTTCCAAAATTAAAGCCACTGGCTTTAGTCCCAGAAGATATTCCATTAGACATAGTTTATGAAGATCAAGACGTTATAGTAGTTAACAAGCCACAGGGTATGGTAGTCCATCCAGCTGCTGGACACCCAGATCACACACTCGTTAATGCATTATTATTTCATACGAAAAATCTGGCTAAAAGTCCTGAAGGATTTCGTCCGGGCATTGTCCATCGCATTGACAAGGATACATCTGGTTTATTAATGGTGGCCAAAAATACTTTGGCGCGTGAAAGTTTAGAAGAACAATTGGCCACAAAAACTAATAAAAGACTGTATTTAGCAATAGTACACGGCAATTTTTCTGAAAAACAAGGAACAATAGAAGCTCCAATTGGACGCGATCATTATAATCGTAAAAAAATGGCTGTAGTAGCAAACGGCAAAGAAGCCATTACACATTTTACTGTTCTTGAACAATTTCAAAATTACAGTTTACTCAGATGTCAACTTGAAACAGGTCGAACTCATCAAATCAGGGTACACCTTGCTTATATTGGACATCCTGTTGCAGGGGACCCATTATACGGACCGCATCATACCTTAAAGGGAAATGGTCAATTTTTGCATGCTCAAGTATTAGGGTTCAGACAGCCAACAACTGGTAAATGGCTCGAATTTGCAGTAAAACCTCCACGAATTTTTTTGCAAAGACTGACTGAATTGAGAGAAAAAAGTGATTAAATGAAACGATATTTGATTCTGGAAAATGGTCAATCTTTTCCAGGAGAAGGATTAGGAGCTTCAATAATTTCTACCGGTGAGTTAGCAATTCAAACGGGTAATTTTGGTTATCAAGAAGCACTGACTGACCCAACCAATACAGGTAAAATTCTCGTATTTACTGCCCCAATGATTGGTGGCAACGGTATTAATGCTATTGACTATGAAAGCATTAATCCGACAGTAAAAGGAATAATCGCCAATGATGTTGCACAAAATATTTCCGAAAGTGGCAACTTTCAGGATTTAGCTTCTTTTTTAAAAGAAAAAAATATACCAGCAATTTTTAATGTCGATACCAGAGCCTTAGTTCATCTTTTGAATAAGGAGAAAACAATCAAAGCGTCGATTATGGACACAAATGATGAACACGCTTTTGACCAAATTAAAGCCTTGGTATTGCCCAAAAACAAATCTGCAGCTGTTTCTACTAAGAATGCCTATGCAGTACCTAATGTAGGGAAAACTGTAGCTATAATTGATCTTGGTTTAAAGCATTCCATGCTTAGAGAATTATCTTTAAGAAAGGTTAATGCTACAGTTTTACCATATAATGTTGCTGTGCCCGATATTGAAAATTTGCGACCGCAAGGAATTATCATCTCGGGAGGGCCTGGCAGGCCAAATGAATTGATGCCAGACCTAGAACCAATTCTCTCAGCATTTTATGGTCAAATTCCCATTTGGGGAATTGGCTTAGGGTTTTTAACATTAAGCGATTTTTTGAATTTTGAACTTGTCGACTTACCACAACCATATAATGGTATTAATTACCCTGTAATTGATCAAAATACAAACAAGATTTGGCAAGTAGCTATGAATATTGATCAACTGGTTCTGCCAAACAGCGTTCAATTCAAAATGGAAAGAGAATTTTACGATCTTCACAGTGAATTACTTGCCGGTTACAGCAATAAAACCAATAAGGTAATTGGTACAGCTTTCAATGCCGAAGGAGCACCAGGAAGTCTAGATGCTCTTCCCATTTTTGATAACTTTGTAAAGATGATGGTGTAAACATGCCTTTAGATAATGATTTAGATAAAGTATTAATCATCGGATCAGGTCCAACTTTAGTCGGTAAAGTATCCGAAACTGATTTATTAGTTGAAGACGCTATTAATGCACTTTTTGAAGAAGATATTCAAGTTGTTTTAGTCAATCCTAACCCTGCAACTATTTCTACTGATAAAAAGCCCGGCTTAACCGTATATCTTGAGCCAATGACCTTGGAATTTCTCAAAAGAATAATTCGCATGGAAGAACCAAATGCCATTATCTCTGCTTACGGCTCTACAACTGGTTTAAAAGTTACCCGGGAACTTGTTCAAGATGGTATTCTGAGTCAAATGGGAGTGCGCTTGTTAACTTTAAACAAACGCACTTTGGCAATTGACAATCATCAAAAAATGAACGCTTTTCTGACAGAAAATCAGATTGAGACCAGCAAATATTGGAATCTAACTGATTTCGATGCAATTAATTTGCAAAAACAATTGGAAGAGTCCGTTCACTTTCCTGTGATGCTTATCAAACAAAATGATTCAGCGCTTAACCAAAAAATTATTTTTAATAATATTACTGATCTAAACGAATATTTACAAAAAGAAAAACGACTGGAAAATTTTTCGTTTGGCGATTATCACTTAGCAGAAGACTTATCTTCTTGGGACGAAATAATTGCCAATATTATTCGTGATGGCTCAGGGAATACACTTTTTACTAATCTAGCAGATACTATTGAGTCTGTAGCTATTAATGCCGGTGATTCGGCGGCTGTAATGCCAGCCTTGACCCTTAACAATGACCAAGTACAAAGGATTCGGACAATTGCCAAAAAAATAGCAGATAGTCTGCAAATAGTAGGAATTCTTAATATACATTTCGCCGTTAAACACGAAGGTACTAAATTTGCTGTCAAAGTTTTATCGATAAAGTCCAGACTAACGCGTAGTGCTATTTGGTCTAAGAGGATAGGACTGTATAGTTTGGGTTATATTGTTTGTAAAATTGCACTCGGTTATCGTTTAGATGAAATTAAAGATCCGTTATCAGGACTTAATGCTGCAATCGAACCAACCTTAGACAAAGTAGCCATTAGGATGCCATTTTGGTCATTAACGCAATCTGGTAGCAATCATTACAAATTAGGCAGCAGAATGCAGGCGAGTGGAGAAGCTATTGGTTTAGGTACAAATTTTGAATCTGCTTTTTTAAAAGGTCTGGCTTCAACAGTAAATATAAAAATGTCACTAAGCGTTTTGCAGACTGAAAAAGCTAAGGATAAATCAGAAATTATTTCTGATCTAAAACAACCTGATGAGTTACATTTACTTAAGCTACTCGCTGCAATTGCAAAAGGTTTTAGTTATCAAGAATTACATGAAATTGTTCATATTCATCCAGTATATTTCCAAAAGCTGTTTCATATAGTTGAAATTGGTCATAAATTAGTAAATGAGCACTTAACCGATGAATTATTAATTGAAGCCAAAAAGAGGGGGTTTCGTAATCTTTTAATTGCTAACTTATCTATGATCAGTGTGGATGCAATTGAAAAAAGACTTGTAAAAATACATTTAAAACCCGCCTTCCAGCAAATTGATGGCACTGCGGGAACCATTAAGCCATTAGTTAAAGCATATTATGGTTCATTTGGAGTTCAAGACGAAAGCCGAGTTTTGCCTGCCTCTAAAAAGGTTTTAATAATTGGAATGCTGCCATCACAAGTGTCAGTTACGAGTGAATTCGACTACATGATAAGTCATGCAATTGATACTTTACATAATAATAATTATGACATTATTTTACTTTCAAATAACGATGAATCAGTTGCTATTAGCTACAAGAGAGTAGCTAAAGTTTATTTTGAGCCAATTACAGTTGAAAGTATTCTTCAAATTGCCAAGAAAGAAAAAATCAAAGATGTTTTAATACAGTTTTCTGGTAAAGAAATGAATGCTCTGCGTAAGAAACTTATCGAAAACGGTCTGAATATTTTAGGTAACAAGGATGTTAATCCTAAAGATCGCATAAAACAGGCGTTAAATAAACCAGTAAAAAATTTAAGTCAAAACAAACTCTTAACGACTGTTAATAAAAGTGCTGCTCAGAAGTTCATTAAAGAACACGGATTTCCAATTTTAATTGGTGGTTTTAATAATTTGGGAGTAAAGCAAAAATCGGCTGTCGTTTATGATTTACCAGCCTTAAAAAAATATTTAAAAGAAAATCAGCTTTCTAAGGTAAGCTTATCTCATTTTATTGAGGGAAATAAATATGAGATAACTGCCATTTCAGATGGAAAAAATGTAACCCTTCCAGGTATCATTGAGCACTTGGAACAAACAGGTTCACATGCGTCAGATTCAATAGCTGTTTTTAAACCACAAAACTTATCCAAAACGGCCAAGAAATTATTAACTGAATTTACTACTGCACTAGTTAAGCGTATCAATATGCGTGGTATTTTTACTTTACATTTCTTAATTGTTGATAAGAAAGTATATTTATTACAAATTAAGCCTTATGCCGGCCATAATATTGCTTTTCTTTCCAAGGCTCTTGGTAAGGATATTACCAAATGTGCGACAGAAGTTTTAATCGGAAAGTCTTTACCTGAATTAGGATACAAAAGTGGATTATGGCGTTCAAATAGCTTTATATTTGTTAAAATGCCAGTCTTTTCTTATATTAATTATCAAAGCGAAAATACGTTCGTTTCTAAAATGAAGTCTTCTGGTTCTGTTATGGGCAGGGATACGGAACTCGCAAAGGCCTTATACAAAGGGTATGAAGCTAGTGGTTTAAAAATACCAAATTATGGAATAATTTTTATATCTGTGCGCGACGAAGATAAGAAAAAAGTTACAGAATTGGCTCAAAGATTTTATCGGTTAGGCTTTAAAATAATTGCAACCGAGGGCACGGCTAATGAACTGGCAGAAGCCGGTATTACAACTGGAATAGTGTCAAAAATTAGTTATGGCTCTCGCAGCTTATTAGACAAGATTCGCCAGCATAAGATTGATATGGTAATAAATATTACAAATTTATCTGATTCCGCTAGTGATGATGCAACTAGAATACGCGATGAGGCTTTGAATCAGAACATACCAGTGTTTTCAAGTATCGAAACTACTGAACTTATTTTAAGTGTTTTAGAGTCTTTATCATTAACCACTCAGCCGATTTAAAAAGCGAGGATGATTTCTTCATCCTCGTTTTCTAATTTATTCTCTTCGATAATACCCTGGTTTTTTCAGGGGTTACTTCAATTGAATTTTGACCAGTATAAATTACAAAGCCTGGTTTTGCTCCATTTGGTTTTTTGACACGTTTATCTTGAACATAATCGACTTGTACGTGCGCAGAATTTTTAGCTTTAGAGAAATATGCGGCAATTTCAGCTGTTTCTCGAATGTCCTCATCTGTCGCCTCAGCTGATTGCAAAATCACGTGTGAGCCCGGAATATTTTTAACATGAAACCAAATATCAGTTTTATTGGCCTTTTTTAAAGTTAGCCAGTCATTTTGCAAATTATTCTTGCCAACTAAAACAGTTTTACCCGAAGATATACGAAATTTATTCAGATTTTTTTCGGTAATTTTCTTTTTCCGTTTTGGTTTTTGGGGCTTCTTCAAATATCCCTGGTTCATTAACTCTTCAGTAATTTGATCGATATCTTGCGGCTCAGCATTATCAATTGCGGTTTGAACAGAATCAAAATAATCTAAGTTATCCTGAGCAATAGATATTTGCTCTTTAACGTGTTTAATAGAATCACGTAATTTTTTATATTTAGTGAAATATTTCTGCGCATTACGGGCCGGAGAAAGGGCAACATCAAGTTTAATTTTTAGTGGGCGATTATTATCATAATAATTTGGCAAAGAAACCTCTGCCATCCCTGGCTTAACTTGCGATAAATTTGCGTTAAGTATTTCTCCTTGTATCCTGTATCCTTCAGAATTTTCTGCCTGTTCAAGCTGCTTTTTGAGCTTAACAATTTTTTTGGTTAATTTTTTGTACTCATTTTTGATTAGTCGCTCAATTTGAGCTGACTTTTGCCGCACCCAATCTTGATTTGACTGATACTCGTAAAACTCATCTAAAGCATGATTAATATCCGGATCAGCACTTTCTTTTGTCAGGTTAAGATGGTAGGGTAGATAGGGAAAAATCTTACGTTTATTTTTTGGCGTTTTTAATATAAAAGCGCCTTTTTTATTAAACTGATCCATAAAAGTTTTAAAGGACGAATAAGAAAAATCATCTTCCAAATAACCAGTGAGCTCCTGACGATCGTCACGATCCAGGCCACCAATTTGACTGGCAAAATCTACTGGATCAGAATGCATAGTTTTTTCTCTAAAATCTTTTTCTGTTACTTCAAAGCCGTTTATTCCAGATATTAAGGGCGGTAATTCATATTTTGCTTTAGGTAAAAGCAGCCGCACTCTGTTTTCATCTGGATTAATCCGTTTAAGCAAATCGATTATATGTCCACTTTTTTGATCATAAAGTATGACATTACTATGTCGTCCCATTAATTCTAAAGATAAAACTAACTGAACTTGATCTCCCAGCTCATTACGATTACTAAAATTAAAATTTACTATACGGTCCACACCCAGCTGTTCAATTGATTGCAATACTGAGCCTTCCAAATATTTGCGCAGTACCATGACAAAAGTAGGAGCCTTATCAGGATTGGCAATAGTCTGGCTAGTTATGTAAAACCGAGGGTATTGCGCATTTGCCGATAGTAACAACTGAATATTTTTGCGCTCTTTTCTAAAAGTTAATACTAAATCTTGTTCAAATGGTTGGTATATTTTTGAAAGCCGACCATTGATTATTTTTGGCTTAACACTATTTAAAAGACTATGTATGAATAAGCCGTCAAAAGCCATAATTATCACCTCAAAACACGCTTACTATTATATCAATTATTAAACAATTTGTATTCGCTTTAGGCAGATTTTATGATTAAATCTTAAAAAAGAGTACTACTAATCATATATTAATTATAAATTTACTTATTAAAGAAGCTATTGCAAAAAACTGATATACTGGTAATATAGATTTAAAGTTATCAATATAAATATTTATAAGCAAAAAATAATAGTAAATAATATTACTATACAGGTAACCCAATTGTTTCACAAAGTAATTTTCTTTGTGAAAACATATGGACTTTTTAAAAACATGCTTATAAGTTATTTTGGTTTTTATCAGAAAAGGTAGTTAAATGGATGTTTTATCTTTTAGCACAATTGCGGGAAATATAAAAAACGAAATAAATAGAAAATGTGGCTTAAATTTATCACAAACTAGAATTTTGCTATATTTCGATCAAAATAACAATACAGCTTTAAAAATGGGAGATTTAGCTGACAATTTAAAAATTTCGTTATCTACATTGAGTAGACAATTACAGCAGAAGAAAACAGTTAGTTTTATTACAGTTAAAAGATCTGAGAAAGATTCAAGCAAAATTGTTTTGTTAAATGAAACAGGACTTCAAAAAATTATCCAATTAAAACAAGTATTAAATGAGATAGAAGAATCCTTGTTGCAAGGTCTTAGCAAGCAAGAAGTAGCAACTTTTAACCACATCTTCAGTGAGTTATTACAAAGAAGCGAAAAATAATTTGTTCTACTAGTTGATGGTCGAAACACTTATTTTTTTATGCTATAATTCTCGTATGTTGTACAGACAAAAGCGAAAGGTAAGTTAGATGAAGATTGCTTTAGTTACTGATAGTACTAGCGCCATAACAAAACAAGAGGCGGAAAAAAACAATATTATTGTTATATCTATTCCCATAATCATAGGTCAAAAAGAGTACTTAGAAAATGTTGATATTACTTCTGATCAGCTTTTTAAAATGCAAAGAGAGGGAGCTGATTTTCCTAAGACTTCTCAACCAAGTAGTGGTGATTTAATTCGTCTTTTTGATCGCTTACATGACGAAGGGTATGAAGCTATTATCGCAATTACACTTTCAAGCGGAATTTCAGGTTTTTATCAGACACTTTGTAATATATCGGAAAACAATCCCAAATATAATCTACATGCTATAGATTCAAGGATGACAGTTCGTCTGCAGGGAAATTTGGTTTTAGCTGCAGCCAGAATGATAAAGAATGGTCTTGACCTTGATACCATTCTGGCAAAATTAGATAAAATCAAATCAACCATAGATGAGATTTTTGTCGTCAACGATTTAAAAAATCTGAGTCGTGGTGGTCGTTTGAGCAATGCCACTGCTTTTATTGGATCCATGCTGAACATCAAGCCACTGCTTACTTTTAAAGATGGCGATATTGTGGCATTTGATAAGATTCGATCAATGAAACGGGCTTTTATCAAAATTAAAAGTTTAACAGTGGAAAAGATTGATAAGTTGCCTTATAAAGACAAAATTAAACTTTTTATCATTGATTCTAATGATAAAAGTCAAGTTGAAGAAGCAGAGGACTTTTTAAAGGAAAAGTTTCCTAAACAAAATATTTCTGTAACGAAGTTTAGTCCCGTTATTGCGACACATTTGGGAGAAAAATCTTTTGCTATTGGCTGGATGATAGATATTGATAAAATTGATTTAACAAAGTAAGGGCAACCTTTGAAAGGTTGCTCTTTTGCTAAGAAATTGGGGCTTTTTATGAAAAAATTAGACCAACTTTCAAGGTGGGCAATAGAACTACAAAGTATTGCTCAAGATGGCATTGAATACGGCCACGATCGTTTTGATAGAGAAAGATACCAGCAGATAAGAGAAATTGCCACAAAGATGATGGCTGCTAAAACTGGTGAGCCGATTGATGTGATTAAGGGGTTATTTAGTAGTGATGACGGTTATCAGACACCTAAAGTATCTACCAGAGCAGCAATTTTTAATAACCAAAAAATTTTGCTGGTGAAAGAGTCTACCGACAATTTATGGTCAATGCCAGGCGGGTGGTGTGAACCAAATATGACGGTTAAAGCAAATTGTATAAAGGAGGCAGAAGAGGAGTCTGGTCATAAGATCGCGGTTGAGCAAATTATTGCCGTAAATAACCATTCAACTAACATTTATGATAATAAACGAGTTGAACGCGCTATTAATGTATGCAATGTTATTTTTCTCTGCAGAGATTTAGGAGGAAAGTTTGTCAATAATACTGAAACTGAAAAATGCTCGTTCTTTGACTTTGATAATCTGCCAGCTTTGTCAGTACCACGAAACTCTTTAGCAGAAATAAAAATGTGCTTTGAGGCTAATCAAAGTTCAAATTGGCAGACAAGATTCGAATAACCAAAAAAGCAAGCACTATTATGCTTGCTTTTTACTATTGTTTTTATCAGCTTCAGTAATCTCATTCAAGGCAGCTCTTTGCTTTTTTTGATCGACGTGAGTATATAAATCAGTTGCTGAAGTTCCTTTTTGTCCCAGCTGCTGGGCAACCAAAACCTGGTCTTTAGTCACATCATATAATTCAGAAGCCACAGTATGGCGCAGTTTATGAGGGGTTAGTGGATGTCCAAAGGCAGCTGAATATTTATTAACCATCTTTTCAATTGCACTGGCAGTAATTCTTCTTGTTTTATTGTGCCACCGTGTAAGAAAAAATGCTGCATCTTTTTTTGAGGCTGAATAGCGTTCCTGGCGAATCTTTTTATATTCTTTGATATAAATTATTGTCCATTCGGCAATTGGAACGCTGTCTCTTTGACCACCTTTACGTGTTACGTCCAACGTAGCCTTTCTAAAATTAATGTCAGAAACATCAATTCCTGCACATTCTGAGACCCTTATCCCTGTTCCCAAAATTAATGCAATAATTGCCATATCACGTTCTTTATTAACTTTAAAACCCGGTAGAGCATGTTTATTGCATTGAAGTTCGTATTTAGTAGCAATAAAGTCTAGAAACTGATATTTTAATTTGCCGGTATACATGTGTGATTCTAGGACATGTGCACGGTAGTTCAGCGTTTCTGTATTATTGAGGGAATCAATTTTAAGCATTACATTTCGTTCAAAATATGGCTGACCATTAATATTATCAGCGGTTATGGTTAAAAACTTAAACAACGACCTTAACGCATTTATGGAACGATTGATAGTAGTGGGGGAGTTAAGATTACCCTGCTTATTTTTGACGTGACCCAAATAGTTAATATAAAGCATAATGTCATTGCGCTGCAGTTTGGCCAAAGTTTCGGTTTCAATTTTTTGATTATTTTTAGCCTGTGAAATGCCTTCTTGGCGCAGCCAGTCAAAGAAACGTCTGATTTCTGTTAAATATTGATAGGATGTAGCTAAAGAATGACTGGTACCAAAGTTATAATCTTTGACAAAATCCGGCATTTTTTTCAATTCATCATCGATTAGATCTAAGTATCTTTTTGTTTCCACGTAGCAAAATTCTCCTGACTGAAATAATTATGTATTCTATTATAAAGCAAAATCAGAATGTATGTTTGTCTTTTTTATTCTTGGTTACCTTAAAGAAAGGGGAAAAATCAAACAGATAGTCGCTCAAGTACATTTATCGCACAGATTATTGAACTGCGATTTAATTTGCTAGAAATTAAGAGGGTGATTTGATAAATATTATTTAGTAGTTTAAGCCTGATAATTAATTGCTAAAAATAAAATAGAGTGTTCAGATCAAAATTATAGAGCATTAGGAGAGAGAAAACCATGTAGTTGGAGCTAGCTGCAGCGTACCTTAAAAGAGGGGAAACAGCTTTATTTTTAAGCTATACATTAACATATTTAAAGCAACAATTTAAAATATCTCGTTTAAAAACTTACGCGCTAATTGCTAACTTTGTGTGAGCCATAGAGTCTGATATAAAGAAAATTTTGACTGCAATACTTCCTTTATTTGCTTTCATTAAAACTATAATTTTAATGAAAGCAATAAAATAAATGTAACACCAAATTACTATTTCCAGTAAATCGCACACTTTCTTTATACCAATTAAAAAGATACTAAACTTACCACTTACATTAACGATTCACACTTATGATGATTTGCCACTTAATACATAAACTTTTACGATTTAGAACTAGTTGTTTCTATATTAAATTTTGTGAATTCAAAGATGGAAATCTGTCTATGTAAGAAAAATTTAAATTACTACTGAGATAATTAATTGCTATTAAATGATCAGTTAAGCGGTTTTTGAATTTTAAAAGACTCTAAATACTTGTGTCAACATAAATATTTTAACCAATGTATTTTGTTGATTAACCCTCTATCCTGAATTTTTAATATAACTTTACATAATATATATTATACGAAGCTGTATTTTACTACTGCAATATGCTGAAATATATTAAACCTAAATCACCCGCTTGAACTCAAGCAAAAATTACTTGATATTCAAAAGTTGCTAAAAGTTTTCTGATAAAGACTAACAGTGTATTTTTATGATTTAGATAAAAATTTCAGTTTTAATTTTAATTTACAATATAAGAATTATGCGAACAGATATAAAATACTACCCTAAAATATAGTTAAACTATACGTCATTAATTTCTATATTCAAAATAACTAGCATAAATATGGAAAAATATAAATAAAATCGCTTTCTAGGTTTTATAAATATATAAACCCAATTAGTTGTTCTCTTTTTTAAACAAGCGCCTTTCTACTCGCAGACCTGGCAAGCGAAAGCAGTCTTTGATATAATATTTGCCACTCTTTCCTTTTTCACTTTAAGGTTATTAATTGGTGCTTTTTTATTTTATTTTCTCAAAAAATAGCTTACAATACTATGTGGGGTATAGTTTAAAACATTTAGTTTGAGTTTAATTTTGCTAAAAGCAAGTGTTTTATTCATTATTTTTTTATTTTAATGTTTAATTCTATAATTAATCTGTTATTATAGAATATGGATTTATTTTTTTGAAAGGGTTGAATTTATTCCATGAGTATAAATTTAGGAAAAGAAATATGTCGCAGGCGACGTGAACAGAAATTAACCCAGGAGGATCTCGCTGAATTAAGCGATTTATCGGTCAATTTTATTTCCCGTCTTGAGCGTACCAAAAATCAGAATATTAGTATTCAAAAGCTTGACTCCATTGCCAGAGCCTTAAATACAACTACACCAGATATTATTATGAATGCCTATCGCTTTAAAGAAGTTAAAGTTGAAAATCATCAAGATAATACTCCAGTATTTATTAAGAAGGTTCTTAATGAACTTAGAAAAATGTCACCTGACAAAGCTGAAAGAGTATGCAAATCATTCATCATTTTGGCTAAGGAAATTAACAAAGATTAAAAAAACACGAAATAGAGAAAATCTATTTCGTGTTTTTTAAATTACTTAAAAGCTTCAGTTAACGGTGGCACAACCTGTTTCTTTCTTGAAACAACACCTGGCAAGCTAATTTCAGAATCCTTAACCTCACCAAATGCCTTTTCAAATGAAGCCAAAGCCTCATCTGAACCTATAACTAATGCAGTTGAATCTGAGTCAAGTACATTAGTTATAAGCAGCATGAATAAATCGTAGCCTTCAGACTTGGCTGAATCGCTCATTGTCTTTAAGAAAGCCTCTTTACGTTCCAAAGCTTCTGGTAAGTCAACTACATTGATTTGAGCAACCCGAACGTTCTTACCGTTCAAATCAAATGATTTAGCATCTAAATCAATTAATTCTTCTTCCGATTTACTTGCTATATTAGTACCAGCCTTCAATTCTTCCAAACCATATTTTTGGTAATCCACATTAGCAATTTCTGCAAGTTCTTGAACGGCCTTTTTATCTCTCTCAGTAGTAGTGGGTGATTTTAGCAATAATGTGTCTGATATTATTGCAGAGAGCATAATTCCAGCAATATTTTGGGGAATTTCCACCTTAAAATGCTTGTACAGTCCAAACATAATCGTACTGGTGCAACCTACAGGTTCTGCAAGATAAAACAGAGGCATACTTGTATTAAAATTCATAATTCTATGATGGTCAACCACATGAGTTACAGTTACTTTATCAATATCGGAAACGCTTTGCTGCGGTTCATTATGATCGACTAGCATTACCTTCTGCACTTCATTAGCAGCTGTTTTAATAACCCTTGGTGCTTCAAAACCAAATTTCTTTAACGCAAAGGCTGTCTCATCGTTAGGCTCACCTAAAGCAACCGCTTCTGTATTATAGCCTAATTTATTTTGCAAATATGAATAAGCAATTGCAGTTCCTATGGCATCTGTATCTGGATTTTGATGGCCAAAAACTAATTCTTTTTCCATTTAACTTTCCCCTGTTTCTTTTAAATTTTTTACTTATCTTCTAGTTTACCTAATAAAACCTTTTCTTCCCAGTAAAATGTAAATTTTAGTTTAAATAATTTATTATGTCTTAGCACATGTATGAAGAATTATGCTTGCAAAAACTTTTTAAATTCGGCTAAAAAGTTTTCAATCCGAGGAACTTCTTTCTTGCCCTTGCGATAAATAATTGAGGTTGTAAATTTGGGAACACCTTTTAAAAATACTGGTGTTAAATCAATTTCGTCTTGGTGGAGCTGATAATATGATTCACCTACAACTGTCTCATAATCAGTTTCCTGCGCTGTATCAACCATTTGCTTGGTTGAAGTAAAGGTTAAAGGAACATTTAACCCGTTTTTAGCATTTAATTTAGAGCCTAATTTATCTTTTAACAATTGAGTTAAGTAAAAACTATCCGGATAAAGTACCCAATTTTTTCCTAAGAATTTGGAAACTGGGTATGCCTTTTTTGCCTTAAATTTAGAATTGTGTGTCAAAATTGTCAATCTCTCTTGTGTGACTTTCATTTGTTCATACTGATTCTGAATATTGGATTGACTTTTCTTAGCAGTTTCAGGAACATAAAGCAACCCTAAATCAATTAAATTATTATCAAGATTATACCAAAGATCTTTCCGGTTAAAATAAGAGACACTAATAGTTATATTCGGAAACTTTTGGTTAAACTCAATCAAAAACCGTCTGAGAAGATCAGAATCAACACTTTCTAAAACACCGATTGCAATATTACCCTTATCAGCCTGAGTAAATTCTTGAATATCACTAACCACAGAATTAATGGTTCCAAGCAATTGAATCGCTCCAGTTTGCAATTGCTTACCCGCTTCCGTTAGGTAAAGCTTTTTGCCCATCTGCCCAAATAACGGTGTTCCAATTGCATGCTCGATTTTCTTAATTTGTTGAGTTAAAGCCGGTTGAGTAATGCCCAGGATCTGGGCTGCCTGGGTATAATTCATAGTATCAATTAATTGCAAAAAATAATGTAAGGACTTGGTTGAGAGTATTGTATCTGTTTTAGGCATAAAATTATTCCTTCTATCTTAACAAGAATATGGCTCTATATATATGCTATTATCAATCAAAAACCCCTTTGTGTCAAAGTATTATTGTAATTCAATAAAGCACTTTCACAATTTATTGATATCATTAAATAAACTAAAATTAATTATTGCTTAATGGCCTACTTAGTTTTATATTAACTGGCTCCCCGTCACTAGTAGTATCAATCACAAATGAACCATTTGAATATCTATCACCTAACGGATAAGCACTAGTTAAGATCTTTATGTGCCTCTTACTCTTAGTAGTTACAATCAGAGTATGGTCTTGCCCATAAGACGTAACCGCAACAATGCGGTGAGGTTTAGTTTTAAGTTCTCTTAATACAAGTACTCCTCGTTTAGCCCGTGATACTTTATTTACTAAATCAGCTTTAAATTGTTTAAATGCCCCCCTTTGTGTAATTATTCCAACATGAACCAGGTCAAGATAGTCAGGATTTATTAAGATATATGAAATGACATAGTCCGCAGGCTTCAGATTGACAGACTTTACTCCAAACGATTTGGCGCCAGATTCTGGAATTTCTGCCAAATTATAGCGAATAGCATATGCGTTATGAGTAAATAAAATTATTTCGTCATTACTGTTACTCTTAACTAAATCAACGCGGACGACCCTACTGTCTGGTTTTTTCATTTTCAGCGCTGTGATTGCTCGTGAACGATAAGTTCTTGTAGGTTGCAAATTACTTAATTGTAATTGTTTGATATAGCCATCGTTGGTAGCAAGTAAAAAGTTGACATTTTGCTTTAAATTGTCAAAGTCAAATACACGAATAATGTTTTCATCCTCATTTAAACCAATTTCTTGAGACAAATGTTGGCCAGTTTCCTTCCACTTTGCCTCAACTAGTTCATTTACCGGGCGGTAAATGACATTTCCCCGACTGGTAAAAAGATATAAATTGGTTAAAGTAGATACTGTTTTTTCAAATACTACATCATCCCCGCTTGGCAAGCCGTTATCCTCATCATCACTTGACTGCCAGGAACGAATAGAAGATCTTTTCAAGTAGCCATCGCGACTTATCAACACACGTACCTGTTCATCGGCTACTAGAGCTTTTTCATCAATTTGGATCTTAGCATTTGCAGAAGAAATTTCGGTCCTTCTTGGATTACCAAATTCTTTTTTAACAAGTGATAGTTCTTTAACTATTTCCTTTTCCAAAGTTTTGTTATTAGATAAAAGCTCCTTAAAACGGGCTATCTTTTCGCTTAATTCCGTTTGCTCTTTAACTAAAGCATCTACATCGGTATTAGTAAGTCTATATAATTGCAAAGAAACAATTGCTTCTGCTTGTCGAGCTGAAAATTCAAATTCATTAGACAAATTTTTCTTAGCTTCGGTCTTATTCTTTGATGCCCGAATGACTTTGATAACTTGATCTAAAATGTCCATGGCATGAATCAAGCCCTGGATAATTTCCAGACGTTCTTCAGCTTTATTTAAATCATACTTAGTTCTTTTGGTAACTACTTCTTTTTCATGTTCTAAGTATGAAGACAAGATATGCTTTAAACCAACCTGCATTGGCGTCATGTGATCAATCGCAACCATATTGAAATTATAGGAAACCTGCAGTTCAGTATTTTTAAAGAGATAATTTAAAATATTTTGTGCATCGGCGCCCTTTTTCAATTCGACTACAATTGACAAACCATGACGGTCAGTTTCATCCCGAACCTCAGCTATACCATCAATTTCTCTGTTAAGCCGAATCTCATCCATTTTTTTAACTAACAGGGCTTTATTAACAGCAAAAGGAATTTCCGTAATTACAATTTCCTCACGGTGCCCTCTTATTTCTTGAATAGAAGATTTAGCTCTTACCTGAATACGGCCACGTCCTGTTTCATAAGCTTCATGCAAGCCCTTTTCACCCAGAACGATGGCACCAGTTGGAAAATCAGGACCTTTGACAAATTGCATCAGATCGGCAAGAGTAGCATTAGGATTTTTTAACAAATAGATAGTGGCATCAATTACTTCGGTTAAATTATGTGGTGGTATTTCCGTGGCGTAACCTGCTGAAATACCGGTAGAACCATTAACTAGTAAATTGGGAAAACGTACCGGTAAAACGGTGGGCTCATACTCGGTATCGTCAAAATTCAGGACCATATTGACTGTATTTTTATCAATATCCTGCAGTAACATGTTAGATATTTTACTCAAACGAGATTCAGTATAACGCATAGCTGCGGGGCCATCCCCGTCCATTGAGCCGTTATTACCATGCATTTCAATTAATGGCTCACGCATTTTCCAATCTTGTGAGAGGTGGACTAAAGCTCCATAAATTGAACTGTCACCATGAGGGTGAAAATTACCCATAATATTACCCACAGCTTTAGCTGCTTTTTTAAATGGTTTGTCGTAAGTATTGTTATCCTGGAACATGGCATAAAGGATTCTTCTTTGCACGGGTTTTAACCCGTCACGAATATCCGGTAAGGCCCGTTCCTGAATAATGTATTTGGAATATCTTCCAAAACGTTCACCCATGACCTGCTCAAGCGGCATTTCACGAATTCGTTCTTTTGTAGCCATTAATTAAAAACCTCTTTTATTCATTTTCTTCTTCTAAAATTGAAGTGTTATCGCCTAATCTAAACTTAACATTTTCTTCAATCCATTTTCGTCTGGCTCCAGCCTTATCTCCCATTAATGTGGTAACGCGCCGTTCTGCCAAAGCAGCATCATCGATTTTGACACGAATAAGCAGTCTGGTTTCCGGATCCATAGTTGTTTGCCATAATTGCTCGGCATTCATTTCTCCCAGTCCCTTAAATCGCTGTAAAGTATAACCGCGACCCATTTTCTTTTCAGCGGCAGCAAGCTCTTCATCGGTCCAGGAATATTGCACTTGAGCCTTTTTACCACGACCTTTTTGCAGACGATAAAGAGGCGGCAGAGCAATATAAACTTTACCGTGTTCAATCATTGGCCTCATATAACGGTAGAAAAAGGTTAACAACAAAATCTGAATATGGGCACCATCATCATCGGCGTCCGTCATGATAATTACCTTATCGTAATTGGAATCTTCCACGTTAAATTCGGTTCCGACTCCGGCACCGATAGTGTAGATCATGGTGTTAATCTCTTCATTCTTAAAGATATCTTGGAGCTTGGCCTTTTGGGTATTCAAAACTTTACCACGTAAAGGCAAGATAGCCTGGAACTTACGGTCTCTACCTTGTTTTGCGGAACCACCAGCTGAGTCACCCTCAACCAAAAATAATTCGTTCTTTTTGGGGTTGCGTGATTGTGCTGGAGTTAACTTACCTGAAAGCACTTCTTTTTTGCGCCGTTTTTTACCATTTCGACTTTCATTGCGCGCTTTTTTGGCAGCTTCACGAGCATCCCTTGCTCTTTGCGCCTTTTTTACCAGCTCTTGAGCCAGCTCACCTTTTTCCATTAGGTAGTAAGACATTTTTTCATAGACAATCGCATCAACTACAGATCTTGCTTGCGGAGTGCCTAATTTACCTTTAGTCTGCCCTTCAAACTCCAATAGCTCTTCTGGAATCTTAACTGATAAAACCGCGCTTAAGCCCTCACGATAATCCGACCCGTCAATATTTTTATCTTTTTTCCCTAACAAGCCTTGTTTCTTGGCATAATCGTTAAAAGCACGCGTAAAGCCACTACGAGCTCCTACTTCATGAGTACCACCGTCTGATGTGCGCACATTATTAACAAAAGAAACCAGATTTTCTGAGTAGCTGTCACTGTATTGACCGCTAAACTCAACTTCAATTTCATCTTGTTTTCCGGAAAAATAAAAAACATCGCTTAAAGAATCTTTACCCTCATTGAGATATGAGACAAAAGCTTTAATGCCATCATCATATTTAAAGTCATCATGATGTTCGGGTTCACGTTCGTCAGTTAAAACAAAGCGTACGCCCTTTAACAGAAAAGCAGATTCTCTGATGCGCTCTTGAATAGTTTCATACTTATATCTGATTGTTGAAAAAATTTTCTCATCAGGTTTAAAAGTAATGGTAGTGCCTGTCGGCTCTTTAGTTTTACCCAAACATTTTAAAGTTCCAACTGGATGACCACCATCTTTGAACTCTTCTTCATAAGCAGTGCCTTCTCGCACAACTTTCACATCCATATAACTGGAAAGAGCATTAACCACAGAGGATCCAACCCCATGAAGTCCACCCGAAGTTTTATAGTTTTGCTCGGTAAACTTACCCCCAGCATGTAAAACGGTTAAGATGACTTCGATAGTGGGCTTACCCGATTTATGCATTCCAGTAGGCATACCCCGGCCAAAGTCACGAACCGTCACACTGTTATCTTTATGAATCGTCACGTCAATTTCGTTACCGAATCCGGCCATTGCTTCATCAACCGAGTTATCTACAATTTCGTAGACTAGCTGGTTTAAGCCATGCACATCAGTCGACCCAATGTACATTCCCGGCCGTTTACGCACGGCCTCCAGACCATGAAGAATCTGAATTGATGAGTCATCATAAGAATTTATTTTTTTATTTGTTTTAACCAAATAGACTCCTCCAGTTAAAAATCATTTATTATTTAGCCCGCAAACGCAATAATCTCTGCTAAAATAGCATTAGACTTTAAGAGAGTGGGATAAAAATGATAAATTTAAATTTAATTCTGATATTTATTCTAGCATATTTAATAGGGTCTTTTCCTACAGGCGTGATCGTCGGTAAAATCTTTTTTGCTGAAGATATTAGAAACTATGGCTCCGGCAATATCGGTACCACCAACTCTTTTCGCGTCTTCGGACCATTTGCCGGCAGTGTGGTTCTCATCGTTGACGTTTTAAAAGGAACACTCGCTACCAACTTGCCGAGGATATTCCATCTTAATGTGCCCAAATATATCCTATTAATTTCGGGTGGTCTGGCGATCTTGGGACATACATTCTCTATTTTTCTCAAATTTAAGGGCGGTAAAGCTGTAGCAACCAGTGCCGGCCTCTTCTTAGGTTATAATCTCAAGTTCTTTGGCATTTGCGCTCTTATTTTTCTACCATTAGTTTTTATCACGTCTTATGTCAGCCTTTCAAGCCTGATTGCTGTGGTTCTGATATTTATTGCAACTTTCTTTTTTCATGATGTTTTTTTGGAAATCATTGTTGGCTGCATCATGATTATCTTGTTTATTCGTCACAGAAGCAATATTAAACGCTTATTGCAGCACCAAGAAAATATTATTCCCTTTGGCTTGTGGTATTGGTATAAGAAAAAGCACCACAAACTATAATTGCATAGCAAATAAATACGGCTAGCCTCAACAGCTAGCTATTATATTATAGATGTATGAACACTTGTTCGCAATATTTAATTTTTATTTTGGTGATATAAAAAAAGGAAGCCTGGTACTTCCTTTTTTGCGTCTATTATCTTGAACTCAAAATTTATTCGTCTTGGTCATGGAAAGCCATGCTAAAACCAGCAGTAAAAGTTTCTCCCGCTTCCAGATGGTTCATACCATACTTCTCTTCCAGCTTTTGGTTGGTATCAAAGCGGTCTGCTATCCCCCACCACGGTTCAATACAGACATAATCTGCAGTTGTCGGGTATTGTGACCACACACCCACAAAAGGTGCATCTCGCAACCAAACATTTACATGAAAATTATTAGCATCAGTTTTTAAAGATATCCTATTATCGTGGCCGCGCATTTGAAAAATCAGCGCGTCATTTTTAAATAGATGATCACTAAGAGTAATTAAGCTATTAGTAGAAGCCAACGACCGATTAGGCCAATCCAGAAATGCGCCCTTCAAAGGAATATGAACACGCGCACGAGAAGGTTTGGTACTAAAGTAAAAATCTTCCTTAGATAAGGTTTTACTTGTAGGAATATTGAATCCAGGGTGACCACCAATACCAAAGATCATTTCGCCATCCGTTTTGTTAACAACAGTGAAGTTTTCTTCTAAGAGATTATTGAGTAAATTGTAATTCACTCGTAGTTCAAACTTGAACGGATAAACCTTCCTGGTCTCTTCAGAGTCGGTCAGCAAAAATGTAATGCTTTCATCTGTATGACGCACCACTTGAAACTCTAAATCACGGGCGAAACCATGTTGAGTTAAATGATAGGTTTTTCCTTGGTAAGTATATTCGTCATTTTTTAGTCTGCCGACTATTGGAAAAAGAACAGGTGCATGCCGATTCCAGACTTGAGGATCTGCCTGCCAAATATACTCGTATCCACTATGTAAACTTTTTACACTTTGCACTTCAGCACCCTTACTAGCGATTTCAACTTTAAGAATGCTATTTTTGATAGTGTAATTCATGTTTAATCATCACCTTTGTTAAAGAATGAACTTAGTTAGATCTTTATTTTTTATTATATCACTAAGTTTTTCATTAACATATGCTTCAGTTACAGTAATTTCTCCCATTGTCATGTCCGGGCCTTCGTATAAGACATCTTCCAGCAACTTCTCAAGAATTGTTGACAACCGTCTGGCACCAATATTATCTGTTCCCTGGTTAACATCGTAAGCAATTTGCGCAATCCGCTCAACTGCTTCTTGTGTGAAGACTAACTTTATCCCATCGGCTTTCATCAATGCTACATATTGCTCTAATAATGAGTCCTCTGGGTCCTTAAGTATTTTAACGAAGTCATCCTTTGACAAGGCATTAAGTTCCACTCTAATTGGGAAACGTCCTTGTAATTCGGGGATAAGGTCACTCGGCTTGGACTCTGAAAAAGCGCCAGCTGCAATGAAGAGAATATGGTCTGTAGTTACCGGGCCATATTTAGTTTGAACTGTTGAACCTTCAACAATTGGCAAAATATCTCTTTGTACTCCTTCACGCGATACTTCACCGGAAGTTTTCTGGTTGCCAGCTGTAATCTTATCAATTTCATCAATAAAAATGATCCCATTATTTGCCGTTCGTTCAATTGCCTTTTGATATAAGGAATCATAATCAACCATTTTACGGGATTCTTGCTGAATTAAAACTTCCCGGGCATCTTTGACAAGGAGAGTTCGTTTGATTTTCTTCTTAGGTACTAAATCATTGAGCATTGAGCTCATATCAATTCCCATTTGCCCCATCATGTCACCCATCGGGTTAACCTTTGGTGCCTGCTCAACTTCGATTGTAACCTCACGATTTTCAAGTAGACCTTTATTCAACTGTTCTGAAACAGTCAATCTCTCATTGCGAATATCATCTGTTATTTCTTCTTGATCTGCTGGTGAATTCTGATCATTGTTTTGACCAGCCGCCATAATCATCGACATCATGTCTTGCCATTCCTGCATTTGATTCTTGCGTTTGTCACGCTTAATTCCGGGTACAAGCAAGCGCACTAAAATTTTATTGGCTTCTTTAGCTGCCTGAGGGCGAACACGATCAAATTGATCCTTTTCTTCCATACGAACCGCTTCATTGACCAAATCGCGGACCATCGATTCCACATCACGACCCACATAGCCAACTTCAGTAAATTTAGTCGCTTCTACCTTAACAAACGGAGCATTGACAATTGCGGCCAGCCTTCTAGCAATTTCTGTTTTACCAACACCAGTAGGGCCAGCCATTAACAAATTCTTAGGAGTAATATCCTCCTGCATTTTCTTTGGCAGTTGCATTCTGCGATAACGATTATACAAAGCAACAGCAACAGCCTTCTTGGCCTCATCCTGTCCGATTATATATTCATTAAGTAAGTTAACTATTTGTTTAGGTGTTTTGGTTTCCATATTTTTTACGCTCCGTTATTACAATTCGTCTGTGATAATCTGATCATCAGTGAAGATATCAATTCCAGAGGCTATTTCAACGGCTTCATGAGCAATTTCACTGGCAGTCATATTAGAAGAATGTCTGGTCATTGCAATTGCAGCCGCTTGGGCAAAATTACCACCAGAGCCAATCGCCACTACATTTTCATCGGGTTCAAGCACTTCACCGTTACCTGAGATTAGCAAAAGATCTTTTTCATTAAACGCAATCAGCATTGCTTCCAGCTTTTGCAAAGTGGCATCCTTACGCCAAGCCTGGGCCATTTCAACGGCTGCCCTGCGTAAATCTCCACCAAAAGCTTCCAGTTTGCCTTCAAGCATATCCTGCAGACTGACAGCATCAGCTACACCACCAGCAAAACCAATTACCACTTGATCATGATAAATTCGTCTTATTTTTTTGGCAGTAGCTTTGGCTATTACTTTTTCTCCTAAAGTAACCTGTCCATCACCAGCAATTGCGGTTTTACCATTAAATTTTACTGAACATATTGTTGTCATTATTTTGCCCCATCTTTCTTATCGTTGCGAGCAAAGTATTTTTCATAGTTTGCCTGCAAATGACTCATAGTTACATGCGTGTATATTTGAGTAGTTGACAAATTATCATGGCCTAAGAGTTCTTGTACACTACGCAAGTCCGCGCCGTTATTCAACATTGCCGTCGCAAATGAATGGCGCAACTCGTGTGGATGTACTTTACCATTAATGCCGGCTTTGTTGAAAACTTTTTGCATTATATACTCGATACCGCGTTCTGTTAGCCGCTTTCCCGTGTTATTTAGAAATACATAGCCAGAATCTTCCTGATCATTTAAAAGCTGCTGGCGTCCATCTTCTAGGTACTTGATTAAAGCAGCTTTAGTCTGATCGTCAAAAGCAACATAACGGTCTTTATTGCCCTTACCATGAACTAAAATTATCTTTAAATCTAAATCTATTTGTTTTCCTTTTAAATTGCTTGCTTCACTGACCCTCATCCCCGTAGTATAAAACAATTCAATTAATGCCAAGTTGCGCAAAGTTAACGGGTCAGTTCCAGATAATGAGTCAAAAACCTGCTTAAGTTCAGGAGCATAAAAGAACTGAGGTAGTTTGCGCTCCTTAGCACGCAGAATTATAGTCTGGGTTGGATCTATTTTAACAATTTTGCGTCTAGTTAAAAAGCGGTAAAACGACCTAAGACTAGACATCTTGCGCGACTGTGTCGAACGCGCTAAATTTTGATCGGCTAAGTGCTGCAGATATATTTCAATGTCTCTTCTACCTATTTTTTCCCAACCATCAAATCCCCCTGAATCCTGCCAAAACCTTTTTGCAGATTTTAAGTCGGTTTGATAGGAGACAATTGTTTTAGGGCTGTACTGACGCTCATTGAGTAAATAGTCGGTAAAAAGAACTAGTAAATCATCTTGTTGTTCATTCATTTAATTCAATACTTTCTGTTGAAATTCCTTTAAGTTCTCTAAACTTCTCTGGCTTATTTGTAAATGACGTTCTTTCTTATTACGGATCTTACGCCCTTCTAGTCTAGGAATTAGTGCAAAGCTGGCATTCATTGGCTGAAAATGCTTAATATCGGCGCTAGTGACATAATTAGCCATCGAACCTAAAGCAGTTAATTTGGGAAAAGTCACCGGTTCTTGCCCATTAGCTCTTCTGGCAGCATTAATTCCACAAACAAGACCACTGCCGGCACTTTCAACGTAACCTTCAACCCCGGTAACTTGACCAGCAAAAAATAAACCAGGCTGCTTTTTTGCCTCATACGCTGGAGTTAAAACTGCTGGTGAAGCCATATAAGTATTGCGATGCATTTTACCGTACCTAATAAAACGAGCATGAGCAAGTCCGGGAATCATTGAAAAAACCCGTTTCTGTTCACCGTATTTAAGATGCGTTTGGAAACCAACTATATTATACATTGATGCTATTGCATTATCCTGCCTGAGCTGAACCACAGCATAAGGAATTTTACCAGTAGTCGGATCTTCTAACCCTACCGGCTTAAGGGGACCAAAAAGCATTGTCTTAGGTCCTCTTTTTGCCATGACCTCAATCGGCATGCAACCTTCAAAAACGTCACTATTTTCAAAATCATGAACTTCAGCCGTTTCGGCATTGACTAATTCCCGCGCAAAATTCTCATACTCTTGCTTTGTCATGGGGCAGTTTAAGTATGCAGCCTCTCCCTTGTCATAACGTGATTTCTTATACACGATATTCATATCGATCGAATCAGCAGCAATTATCGGAGCTGCGGCATCAAAGAAATGCAAACTTTCTGCACCAGAAAACCTTTGTATTTCTGCGGCAAGCTTGTCACTAGTTAAAGGACCCGTTGCAACAATGGCAATCGTGTCAGACGGGATTTGTGTAATTTCTTTTGTATGAAAATTAATGTTAGGTAAAGAGTGCAACTTGCTTGTGACATAGCCGCTAAATTCAGTCCGATCAACTGCAAGTGCTCCTCCTGCAGGAACTTGAGATTGATCAGCAGCCGCCATAATTAATGAATCAAGTTGCCGCATTTCTTCTTTTAATAATCCAACCGCATTAGATAATTGATTCGAACGCATTGAGTTGGTACATACCAGTTCGGCCAGCTGGTCTGTTTTATGAGCAGGTGTCATTTTTTGCGGACGCATTTCATAAAAATCAACCGTGATTCCACGTTTGGCTAATTGCCAAGCTGCTTCACTACCAGCCAAGCCACCACCGACTACAGTTACTTTTTCAGGCATATCATCATATTCCTTTACTAAAATTATTTTCTTATATACAAGAATATCATCAAACCACAAATGATCTGATGATATTAACATAAATTTAACTTTCTATCGGGTTTTTCTCATTATTAGCTTCTTCTTTATAATCACCGTTCGGGCAGAGGACAACAGGCCCCTTTTTATTTCTCTTTTCAATGAGAAAATGACCACAGTTGGGACAATTACGGTTAATCGGTTTATCCCAGGAAACAAAATCACAATCCGGGTAGCGCGAGCAACCATAAAATTTACGGTTACGCTTAGACTTTTTCTCAATTACGTCACCTTTACCACATTTAGGACAGGTAACGCCTACTTTTTTCACTATTGCTTTAGTGTTACGACAATCAGGGAAACGAGAACAAGCATAAAACTTACCATAACGTCCCATTTTAATAACCATTGGTGCTCCACAGATATCACAATTAAATCCTGCAGGCTCATCTTTAATTTGCACCTTTTTAATACCGGCATCGGCCTTGTCTAATTCTTTTTTAAAGGGATGGTAGTACTCATCAATGACTTTAACCCAGTTTTTCTTACCCTCTTCGATTCCATCAAGGTCATTTTCGAGTTGAGCCGTAAAATCGATATTGACGATGTCAGGGAAAAACTGCTCAATTAAATTGTCTACGATCTCTCCCAACTCGGTTGGGACAATCGCTTTACCATCCAATTTAACGTAATAACGCCGCTGAATTGTATCAATAGTAGGCGCATAAGTTGAAGGCCGACCGACACCATTTTCTTCTAGCGCATGAACCAAACTTGCTTCGGTATATCTAGCAGGTGGCATGGTAAAATGTTGCTTATTATCTGATTTAGTCAGTTTGACTTCATCGCCATTATTTAATTCCGGCAGTTCAATATTGGTTTCCTGCTGGTTGTCATAAACCTTGGTAAAACCGGCAAATTTCATTTTAGAACCGGTAGTTCGGAAAATTATCCCATTTTGAGTGATATCTGCTCTGACCGTATCATATACAGCTGGGGTCATTTCACTGGCTAAAAAGCGGGACCAAATTAATTTATACAAACGATACTGTTCAGTTGTTAAAACGGATTTAAGCGACTCTGGTGTTCGATAGACGCTAGTTGGACGAATTGCTTCGTGAGCATCTTGAGCATCTTCTTGATTTTTAAAATGGCGAGCCCCTTTGGCAGCGTATTCTTTACCGTATTTCTCGTTTAAAAATTTGGAAGCTTCAGCCTGCGCTATGGGAGAAGTACGCTTGGAATCCGTTCTCATATAAGTAATTAGACCAACAGTACCCTGCTTACCCAGACTAATTCCTTCATACAATTGTTGAGCAATACTCATTGTTCTTCTAGTACGATAATTCAAGCGCTTATTGGCTTCTTGTTGCAAAGTGGAAGTAGTAAACGGAGCAGCTGGTTGGCGCCGGCGCTCACGTTTAACCACATTCTCAACCTGAAAAATTTTCTTTTTATCGACTTGAGTTAGAACTTTTTGTACGGCATCATTATCGGGTAAATCAGTCTTCTTACCGTTTATACCCCAAAATTGACCCTTAAAAGTCTTTGCCTCTTTTTTAAATTCGGCATCAATTGTCCAGTATTCCTGAGGCTTAAAATTCTTGATCTCTTTTTCCCGATCAATTACCAGCTTTAAAGCAACCGACTGAACACGTCCGGCACTCAAGCCTTTTTTAACTTTTTCCCATAAAATAGGAGACAAAGAGTAGCCCACAATTCTGTCCAGAATTCTCCGGGCCTGTTGGGCATTAACAGTATCCATGTCGATAGTTCTAGGATTTTTAAAACTGTTTTTAACTGCATCTTTAGTGACTTCGTTAAAAGTTACTCGATTTTTGTCATTTTGGTCTAAATTAAGAACATGGGCTACGTGCCAAGCAATAGCTTCACCTTCACGGTCAGGGTCGGATGCTAAATAGACATCTTTAGCTTTTTTGGCTTCAGACTTAAGTTCCTTAATGGTATCGCCCTTACCTCTAATTGAAATATACTTTGGCTTGTAATTATGGTCAAAGTCAATACCCATCTGTGATTTAGGAAGGTCACGAATGTGTCCTTTAGAAGCAATAACGCGGTAATTACGCCCCAAATATTTCTCAATAGTTTTAGCCTTTGCCGGAGACTCAACTATGACTAATGTTTTTTTACGTTTCTTTGGCTTTGATTTAGTAGGCATCAACAGCCTCCTCATTAAATTCTTTTTTAAATACTTAATTGAGAATAGAATATTTAACTACTAATTGTCAAATCTTTCAAGTTAGAAATCAAAATCAGTAATGGGATAAGCTCCTGCCTGGATGAGCTTATTAGGACCTTGAGAAAGCTCACAGGTAATTGGACCTGGAACAGCATAAATATTACGATTTTCTTGTAAAGCTAAATTAGCTGTAATTAAAGAACCAGATTTTTGCTTGGCTTCTGTGACAATTACACTTTCAGCTATGCCAGCCAAAATTCTGTTTCGCTGAGGAAATCTGAAAGGCTTTGGCGGCGTATCTGGCAGGTACTCACTTACAATTAATCCTTTTTGTGCAATCTGTTCCTGCACGTGACAATTTACCATGGGATAAAAATGATTTAAGCCATTACCTACCACCGCTATTGTTTGACCATGATATTTTAATGCTGCTTTGTGTGCCATTACGTCTACGCCTTTGGCCAAGCCACTGGCAATAACATAGTCATTCTTTATTAAGTTAGGTACAATCTTATTCAAAACAATACTGCTGTAATTGGTTGCCTGGCGCGAACCGACTATTGTTACAATGTTTTTCTGCAGCAATTGCACATTACCCTGTAAAAATAAAATTAACGGTGGCTGGTATATTTGACGTAAGTTCTCAGGATATTCAGAATCAAAAAAACTGATAATTTGACATTGCTTTTCTACTCTTTTAATCATTTTGTCTGCACGCATGTCATTATAGGCATTAATGCAGGTTTTTATCAAGCTGTTTGTCAAGTCCAAATTTTTGATAGTTGGAATAGTGACCTCATCAACATTTAAGTGACTTGCAACCCGTAACATCTTAACATAACCGATGTTTTTTTGTAATTTCAAGCGCAAAAGAAAGCTGGTAATTTTCATAAAAAAACCTCCTAAATACAAATACGTAAAAAGGAGGAATATTTTTTAATGATAAAAGGAATTTACAGGTGCAAAAGTCTTGCGGTGAATCGGGCATGGTCCGTATTTCTTAAGTGCTTGAATATGAGTCTGAGTGCCATAACCAGCATTTTCGTCAAAATGGTATTCAGGATAAATTCGCGCATAATCCGCCATCAATTTATCCCTAAAAACTTTAGCTACAATTGAAGCTGCGGCAATAGAGTTTGACTTAGAGTCTCCCTTAATTAATCGAATTTGCGGTAGATTCACCGGTACTTGCATAGCATCAACCAGCAAGGCATCAGGTTTAACATATAAATCCCTTACGGCTGCGGCCATCGCTAACCGGTCTGCCTCGTATATGTTTACTTTATCAATAATTTCAGGACCTTTAACTCCAATTGCCACATCAACTGCTTTTTCTAAAATTAATGGATATAATTCTAAACGTCTACTGGCACTGATTTTTTTAGAGTCATTAACATCAATTAAATCAAAACTGTTATCAATAACTACAGCCGCTGTCACGACCGGACCCGCTAATGGACCTCTGCCTACTTCATCTACACCTGCAACTATTTGGCTTTTTGCCCAAAAAGTTTTTTCATATGCAAATCTTTTTAAAAAAGCGGCTTTCTTCTTAGCTAATTTTTGCTGACGATTATTGTAACTAAGTAGTAGTTTCTGCACACCAACACGCGTATCATTTTTTAAGATATTCAAATCTTCTGAACTAACTGCATCCTTAGCAAGTAATTTTTTAATTTCTCCAATCGTCATATGCGATCTAATGTAATCCTTCCTACTTTTCCCTTGCGCAGCCTTTGTAGTAGGTACATAGAAAAGCGATCATAATCATCACGCATGCCGTATTCTTCAGTTAATGCCAATAACAAATCAGTATCATTAATTCGTTCAATTTCAGCTTTTGGTGTGCGAGCAAACTTACTTAAATCGTTTAAATAATGTTTGCGCAATTTTGATAAAACAAATAAAGCAACATCATCGGCACTAAAAACAGTATCCTTGATGGCACCAAGAGCGGCAAGCTTTAATCCAACTGTTTGGTCTTCAAACTTAGGCCATAAAATACCTGGAGTATCTAAGACTTGAATATTTTCAGTAGTTTTTAACCAATTTTGGCCCTTTGTCACTCCCGGTTTATTACCAACTTGAGTCACATTTCGGCCTACAAGACGATTAATAATGGTTGATTTACCACAATTAGGTATGCCGGCAATAGCTACTCTAATCACTGGGCTGACTGCCCCTTTTTGGGTCAACTTATTAATTTTATTAGCAGCAGCTTTTTTAATCATTTTCACTAATATCTGCATATTGGTGTTATGAAGAGAATCCAAAGCCATCACATATTTTCCTTTGGTGGTAAATTTTTTTTGCCATCTTTTGGTCATTACTGGATCAGCTAAATCTGCCTTATTCAAAATAATTAAATGTGGCTTATCTCCTACCAATTTTTCGATCATTGGATTACGTGAAGACTGAGGAATTCTTGCATCCAAAACTTCAACGAAGACATCAATCAAGCTCATTTTATCTTCAAGTTGATTCCGAGCTTTATTCATATGCCCCGGATACCATTGAATGTTAACCATTATCTGCCTTTCCCCAACTAAAATGGCTTCAAATTTCAAGGAAGCCTTAAATTAATACGTCATCTTTTCACGATACATTTGATATGCTTTATCAAAAATGCTCATACTTGGTAAATAGCCAGCATTGAGCTCAAGATAATCAGATAATTTCTCATAATTCTGTTCCTGTTTAGGAAAAGTCTGATCATTTTGTGCGTTATTGGCAAATTGTGCAACTTCATCATTTGAATCAGCATTACGCTGAGTCATCAAATAACGATAAAAACTTTCTCTATAGGCCAATTTCTACTCCGTATAATATAAAATTGCGTAAGCACCCATCCCTGCGTGTGTGGCAATAATAGGACTGGTTTCTCTTACCAAAACATCTATCTTGGAATTGATATCTTTAATTTTCTGGGCTAAATCAAGAAGCTTCTGCGGCGTACTACCATTTGCGACATAAGATATGCCAACTTCTTTAATTTTTTCTTTATTAGCTTCGATCTCATCTAAAATGCGCTTATCAAAAGCTAAAGAGAACTTCTTGCCTCGACCTTTTTTAGCAATTTTCAAATGGCCATTGGGCATCTGCAATTCAATTCTGATATTAAGCATGTTAACAATTTTGCCGGCTAAAGGACCCAAACGTCCACCCTTAATAACATTTTCTAAATTGACAATTAGTAAATGCAAACGTTGAGTTTTTTTGATTTTTTCAATATGAGCTAAAATTTCAGGAATAGTTTTGCCTGCAGCTGCATCGCGTGCAGCAGCCAGAACCTGAAAACCTTCAGAACGATCCGTCAATTCAGAGTCAACAATATGAACCAGATCGGATTTACCCGTTAATTTCACAGCCTGACGAGCAGCGTCAATTGTTCCACTTAATACCTTGGCTAGAAAGATACCGATAACTTCACTGCCATCTTTAGTCAAATCATTAATGGTATCAACTATTGTTCCGATTGGCGGCTGACTCGTGGTTGGCAACTTTTTAGATTCACTCATTTTTTGGACAAATTGCTGTCTGGTTATTTCCACCCCATCAATATAGGTATTGCCGTCAATTGTGACCGACAAAGGCACAACGGTAATATGATATTTTTTTATTTCTTCCGGCGTTAACTGTGCGGAAGAATCAGTCAAAATTTTAATTTCTGACAACGTACTCGCCCTCAATTCTGCTTAGATGTTCTCATTTATGATAGAATGTGAACTGTATTAATTATAAATTATTATAGCAAAAAAACTTGTAAATAAAAGAAAGCGAACAAACTGTTTCATGATGAAATTGCAAAAATTGTGGCAGGAACCTGCTCATAGATCCAAAACATACTACTTAGTAGATAACATTTTAAGTGCTGTCACCCATGGTATCGGCTTCTGTTTAGCAGTAGCAGGTCTAGTTTTGTTGATCATTAAAGCAGTTTCAACTCATAGCCTTTTAAGAATTGTCACTTTTACTATTTATGGTTCCTGTTTACTTCTGCTTTATTTATTCTCTACACTTTTTCATAGTTTAATTTTCACTCGCGCCCGTAATGTTTTTCAAATTTTTGATCACTCATCAATTTTTCTGCTAATTGCGGGTTCATATACCCCTTTTTCACTAGTCGCCATTGGTGGGAAATGGGGGATTTTACTGTTCAGTCTGGTATGGATCATCGCTATATTTGGCATCATTTACTATATTTTTAATAGGGGTAAGCATGTAATACTTGATACTATTTTGTATGTCGCAATGGGCTGGCTCGTAATTTTGGCTGGCAACTACCTCTATGTTCGTCTCAGTCCTGTGGGGTTTTGGCTTTTAGTTGGCGGTGGCGTAGCTTATACAGTTGGTGCCCTTTTTTATACAATGAAAGGTATTCCTTTTATTCATGTAATCTGGCATCTGTTCGTTATTTTAGGCTCAACCCTGATGTTCTTTTCTGTGCTATTGTACGTCTGAATTACTTAATTTGTTCCAAATATTCTTGAATATCATCTTTAGAGTTTACTAATTCGCCTGCAATCACTTTTTGCTTTATTTGATCAAGTATTAGGCCTAAATTAGGTCCTGGCTTTACGCCATTAGCTATTAAGAATTGCCCGTCAATGGCAAGTTCAGAAATTGATTTAATCGGCAATGCTGTATAGCGATCTACTAAAGCCTCGGAATTGATTGGTTGTCCTAAAATATGAGCTACATCAATAGTGTTAAGGAGAGTCTCTTTACCAGCATTGAATAATTCAAGGTCAGAAGGAGATTTTGCAGAAATTAAATCAAACAAATTTACAATTTTTTTAACTTTTTCCGTCATGGCGTTTGAATTTTTCCAATCACGCATAAATTGAGTTATCTGATTATCCGTAATTTTCAATAAAATGATTATGATAGCCCACAAACTCGTTTCCATACTTGGGTTAAATTTCAATTTGGGATAGATCGCCAGCAACTCACTTTTACCAGCAAAATCTGGCACACCGTCACTTAATTTCGTCCGTAAAAAAACTTTAAAAGCTGCGCGTGAGTTGGTGCCAGTCCCCATTTTGACAAATTCATCACGAATTCTTTCAACTGAAATTTTGGGCAATAGTTGATGCATATCTTTTACGGCTTTTTCAGTTTGAGGTTCCAGATCAAAACAAAGCTGACTCATAAAACGAACAGCTCTCATCATCCGTAAAGCATCTTCATGAAACCTCTTCATTGGATCTCCTACTGCTTTAATGAGGTGCTTTTGTAAATCTCCTATGCCGTTGAAAAGGTCAATTATTTCACCCTTTCTATTCATCGCTAAAGCGTTAATGGTAAAATCACGCCTTTTTAAATCTTCAGCTAAATTTTGCACAAAAGTAACATGATCAGGTCTGCGAAAATCCTGGTAACCTGATTCTGTTCTAAAGGTAGTTATTTCATAGCTTGAACCGCCATGCAAAACGGTAACTGTACCATGCTTAATTCCGGTATCAATTGTTTTAGGAAAAAGCTGTTTAACTTCTTCTGGATAGGCACTGGTGGCAATATCAATATCATGTATCGGCCTTTTTAAAAGTAGGTCACGAACAGAACCACCAACAAAATATGCTTCATAATTTGCTTGTTCTAACTGTTGAAGTACGGGAAAAGCTGCTGTAAAAATAGCGGGTAAATTATTTATTTTCATCATTATTAAATCAACTCATTTATTAGTTTTTTTGTCTTTAATTTATGGTAGTCTTAAGGTAATGATTTAGAAAAGAAAGTTTTTATTATGCAAAAAATTAACAAAAAAAGCATTATGGAACTGTTAATGATTATGATTGGCTGTGCGATTTATGCTCTCAGCCTTGACATGATTTCAGTACCAAATAAACTCACAGATGGTGGTATCAGCGGTATTACCTTATTATTAAGACACTTCTGGGGCATTAATATGGGATTATCGTCCTTACTACTTAATATACCGCTAATCATCCTAGGATACCGTTTTATGGGCAAAAGACTGTTGGCCTATACTATTTGGGGAACATTATGGCTGTCCTTTTTCCTATGGTTCTGGCGCTTAATTCCTATTATATCTCAATTGAACCTAGAACACGACCTCTTCTTGTCAGCAATTCTGGCGGGCACGCTTTCTGGCATTGGGTTAGGGTTAGTTTTTCGTTTTAATGGTACTTCGGGTGGTACAGATATTATCGCCAGAATTATGCAAATGAAATATGGCATATCTTCTGGCAAAGTTTTACTGTTTTGCGATACCATTATTTTATTATCTTCTTTAACGTACCTTGACCTCAAGCATATCATGTATACCCTAGTAGCAGCGTTTATTCTGTCACGTGTTATGGATGCAGTTCAACAGGGTGCATATTCTGCACGTGGTCTTCTTATTATCTCTGATCATTATCAAGAAATTGCAAAAATGATTGACTTAAAGCTGGATCGCGGTTTCACCTATCTTGAGGCTCGTGGTGGTTATAAAAAAACTAAAAGACCAGTAATTTACTTAGTAGTTTCTCCCAGAGAAATTCCCCTAGTAAAAGAATTAATAGCTGCAGAAGATCCCCAGGCATTTGTCAGCGTTATTGAAGTTCATGAGGTTTTAGGCGAAGGCTTTACTTATAAACAAAAAAGCCACCACCTGCTGATTAGGAAATAGCTTCATAAAGATTTAAAAAGGCAAATAACTCAAGTTTTTCGCAACTAGTTTATTTACCTTTTTTAATTATTAAATTTAAGGTGGATGATTACAAAACTATCTGTTTTTTTCAAATCCAGGTAATCATATTAATTTAGCAATTATGACAGTAATTCATCATACATTTCCTGCATCTCAGTATCTTCGGGTTCGAGTTTTAGATAGGCTTCTAATAATTCCTTTACAATATTTTGGGAATTGGGTTCAGTATTAAAAAATAGCAGCATTTGCTTTAAAAAAGCACTATTATTTTTAAATTCTGGATAGGCTAATAAAAACTCACTTTTTGCTTTTGCACTTTGATCCAAATTTTGGTAAGAAAGAGCTAAATTCCAGTGAACCTGTGGTTCTAAGTCTTCATCGTCAACCTTGGCAAAAAGAGCAATGTTTGCTTCATTGTCATTTTCTCTAACGTAAAGATTAGATAACTGCAAACGCAAATCAAAGTTTTCAGGAAGTTTTTTTATTCCTTTTTGTAACAAGTTTTTAGCTGTATCTAAGTCATTCAACCTAACAGCTGCTTGTGCTCCTTTTTTATAAAGAACGGGGTCAAGTTCATTATATGCTATTCCTAATTGAGCCGAGCGTAATTCTTGTTCGTTATCGTTTTTATGCTCATATGCTGTAGTTAACAACCTGTAAGCATTAACGTAATCAGGACTTTGATCGATTACTTCATTCAAATACTTAATTGCCTGGTCATCTTTATGCAGAGTTAACATTACCAAGGCAGCCTGATACTTACTGTCAATATCAAGAATATCATTGCCATTTTTAGCAATTACTTCCCCTGCCTCTTCGTAACGACCTAATTTGGCTAAAGTTTGAAACAGACGGTCATTTAAATTGACTTCACTAAATGTTTTATGACGCTTCAACAAATCCTGGTATCTGGAAAGTGCTTGTTCATAATGGCCACTCAGATAATCGAGTTCAGCCAAACCAAACTTTACGACATCTTCATCAGGTGCAATTTTTTCAGCTGCTAGCAATTTTTTATAGGCCGTTTCAAGCAGACCGTTAGTCTGATAATAGTCAGCTTGAACAAGCAAGCTGTCGAGATAGGCGGAGGAGTCAGGACTAATGTTATAAAGCAAAGTTAAACCATCATCATCTTGACCGTCATTTAATAATATCTCAGCTAAATATATCTTAAACAAGTCTTCTTTTGGAAAACGGGCAATTAAACTGCGATAAATTTCCTTTGCTAGATCGGTAAATCCTAACCCCACCAAGTTCTCAGCTAGTGATGCTAAAATCTCTGGTTCATCTTTGTCCAAGGCTTTTTGTAATAATGTCTTTTCTTGAGAAAAATCTTGCCGCTCAATTGCGTCAAGCAGCTTTTCCGAATAGCTCATTTTTCATTCCTCCATTATTTTATTTTAGCCGATCAGATCAATTACAGCTACAAATAATATCAAACAAAAAAGATGATGGCGAATTAAGCCACCATCTTTTAAATAAAGTCATTGAGCTATTTAACAGCTTCCTTAAGAGCTTTACCAGGTCTAAATGCAGGTACAACACTTGCTGGAATTTGGATTTCATCGCCTGTTTGTGGATTACGTCCTTTACGAGCTGCGCGCTTACGCACTTCAAAAGTGCCAAAGCCAATTAATTGTACTTTTTTACCTTTAGCTAGATCTTCTTGGATAGAACTAAAAATTGCATCAACTGCTGTAGCTGCATCTTTTTTAGTTAATTTAGCTTTTGCTGCAACTTCAGTGACTAATTCTGCCTTATTTGCCATTGGGAATTCACCTCCTGTAACTTGAATCTCTTAGTAAGATCCTTATTTAATTCCTCAATTGAGGAACAGGGAATAAATGATTATTGGAACCACTTTTTTCCTTGATTTCAAAATAGCACAAAACCCTTGATACAACAAGCAATTACCTCTAAAAATGTGATTTTTGTGTCTTTGGTAGATACAAACTATTTTCTTTTTCGAGCAATAATTTTTATGGGAGTGCCGGAGAAGTCAAAATTCTCCCTTAATTGGTTAATTAAAAAGCGCTGATATGAAAAATGCATTAATTCAGGATCATTGACAAATACGACAAAAGTTGGTGGATTAGTGGCTACCTGCGTCATGTAGTAAACTCGTAATCTTTTTCCTTTAATCATAGGCGTCGGAACTAACTTACTTGTTTCTAGTAAGAGATCATTTAAAACGCTGGATTTAATTCTTTGTTGTTGATTATGAGAAACTCTTCGAACCATCTCCGGAATTTTAGCCAGATTCTGCCCCGTTTTTGCAGAAACAAACAAAATAGGAGCATAATCTAGGCACTGAAATTCTGAACGAATAATTTGTTCAAAATCCTTGCCACTGTTACTTGTTTTTTTAGGCAAATCCCATTTATTGACAACAATAATAATTCCTCTTCCAGCATCGTGGGCATATCCAGCAACATGCTTGTCCTGCTCTCTAATGCCTGTGCTGGCATCAAGTACTAGGCAGACTACATCAGAATGCTCAATTGCACCCATTGCTCTCATTACTGAGTATTTTTCAGTCTTTTCGTAAACTTTTCCCCGGCGCCTTATACCAGCTGTATCAACAATTCTAAATTTAGTACCATCTGTTTCAAAAGGGGTATCAACTGCATCACGGGTCGTTCCCTCTTCGTTATTAACAATTACACGATTTTCACCGACAAGGCGGTTGACAATTGATGATTTTCCTACATTAGGCCGACCTATTACACTAAAAGAAATTTGCTCCTTCTCATTTTGCTCCAAGTCTTTAGGCAAACTTTGCACTATTTGATCCAGCAAATCTCCAATACCCGTGCCATGCACGCTTGAAACAGGAATAGGATCGCCAAAACCTAAGCTATAAAAATCATAAATGTCCATCCGCTGCTCTGGATTATCAGCTTTATTTACAGCTAAAATCACTGGCTTCTTAGTTTGATAAAGCATTTGGGCAATGCGCTCATCAAGATTTGTTACATGATTAGCGACATTAGTTAAAAAGATGATTACATCAGCTTCTTCAATTGCTATTTCAGCTTGGGCTCTTATTTCTTCTTCAATATTACTATTTTCCCAAGTTATTCCACCAGTATCAATCAAATCAAATTTGTGCCCCAACCATTCAGCTTGCGCATAATTACGGTCTCTAGTCACGCCAGGTTTATCTTCAACTATTGCTAACCGTTGATTAATAATCCGGTTGAAAAGCGTTGATTTACCAACATTAGGCTGTCCTACAATTGCAACTACGGGTAAAACCATTTTTCAGCCTCCTTTTACAAATAAAAAAACCGACTTAAGAGTCGGCTTTTTTATTAAATTAACGACGATCTTTTAATTGGTCACCTATGATGTCACCTAAAGCAAAGCCGCTGTCATCATTGTTCATATATTTTTTATTTACTGAATTGCGGTTATATGAACTGTGTGAACGATTGCCTTCATTTTCAGAGTTCTTGGGCTCAGCAGCCTTCATTGAAAGTGAAATGCGGTGCTCACCAGGGTCAATGTTTAAGACCTTGACTTTAACTTTTTGACCAACCTTTAAAACATCACTTGGCTTGTCTACGTGTTTATATGATATTTCAGAAACGTGAACTAAACCTTGAATATTATCAGCTACTTCAACAAAAGCACCGAAGTTAGTTAAAGATTTAACTTCGCCTTCAAACACATCGCCTTCGTGTAAGTCAGCTGTAGCTTGTTCAAAAGGAGAAGGTTCAGTTTGCTTAATTGAAAGGGAGATGCGATGTCTATCATCATCAATACCAATTACTTTAACTTTGACATCTTGACCAGCCTTTAAAACATCGCTTGGCTTATCAACATGTTTGTATGAGATCTCGGAAATGTGGACTAAACCATCAACACCGCCAACATCAACAAAAGCTCCAAAATTAGTTAAACGGGAAACCTTGCCTTCAACAACATCACCCACAACTAACTGTGATGCAACCTTGTCAAAAGCTTCTTCACGTTCTTCTTCAATTAAATCTTTGTGAGAAAGGATTAAGCGGTTCTTACTTGGATCAATTTCAGTAATTTTAAGTTTCATGGTTTTGCCGATAAATGGCTTAAGATCCGAAACATAACGGTTAGAAATTAATGACGCAGGCAAAAATCCTCTAGTGCCTACATCTACTAACAAACCACCACGAACTGAAGAAGTAACTGTGCCTTCAATTGTCTTTCCGGCTTCAAAATCTTTTTGCAGTTCATCGTATGCTTCTCTTTCCTTCAAGCGGGTAACTGAGAAGAAGAATTCACCATTCTCTTTGTCTCCGCCGGCTTTTCTTAAAACTAAAGCTTTGAGCTTATCGCCTGGTTTAACTGCTTCACGTAGGTCAACGTTGCGATCTGAAGTGTATTCACGACGAGGAATTACACCTTCAATACCGGCATTTTCAACACCAACATCGATTTGACCTTCTTCAACGTCTAAGACTTCAACATCTACAATATCTCCGACCTCAACTCCTTGCATTTGCTTTAATGCATCTAAAAATTGATTACTGTTTTCTGACATTATTTACCTCCCAATATCATACTCTAATTCTAAATGAAAGTTTGATATTTTTCTACTGTTTTATACCCTTTTTTTATAGTTTTTTTGACTTTTTTTAATTTCAGATAAGATTGCATTAACTACCTGGTCTATAGTCATAGAAGTTGTGTCTATTTCAATAGCATCAAGTGCCTTTTTTAATGGTGAAATTTTACGATGCGAATCTTTATAATCCCTTTCCGCTATGTCTTGTTCAATTTCTTCAAGGGACTGGTTAGTTTTAATTCCTCTTTCTTTAAAATCAAGCATTCTTCTTTGGGCTCGAGAATGAGCAGACGCAATTAAAAAGATTTTAACGTCAGCTGCAGGCAAAACCGTGGTCCCAATATCACGACCATCCATCACTACATTCATCTGACCGGCCATTTGTCTTTGCAAACTGACCATTTTAGTTCTGATACCTGCCAAAGCTGATACTTGAGAAACGTGAGCAGAAATATCCGGTGTACGTATATCTTGAGATATATCCTTATCGCCGGCAAAAACTTTTTGTTGGCCATTTTCGCTTTTCAGTTCAATTTTTTCTTTGTCAATAGCAGCCAATATGCCTTTTTCATCACTATAACTAAGTTTGTGTTCACGTGCTAACCAGGTAGAAGCACGGTACATTGCTCCCGTATCAATATACGTAAAGTTCAATTTTTGAGCTATTATCTTTGCTACTGTACTTTTTCCAGCTGAAGCTGGTCCATCAATTGCTACTTGCATTCAATAAAAAAGGGACTGCAGTCCCTATCCTTTCTAAGTTATTTGATACGCAGTACTTGTCCGATATCCACCTGACTGTTAGGATCAAGTTGATTTAACTCAGCTAACTGACCAACAGAAATTTTAAAACGACGAGCAATACTACTTAAAGAATCTCCACTTTGAACTATATATTGTTTAGTTTTCACGTGTTTCTTTTTATGCTTAACCTTAGGTTTGGGTTTTGCCTTCGGTTTGCTCTTAGTTTTATTTTCGACAAGTTTGTTTTTTGCAGGAGAAGCTTTAACGTTTGCTTTTTTGGCAGCTTTTTTATGAGTTTTGCGTACTTCAACTATTTTATTACTTGAATTATTATTCGCTGCTAAATGATGTACTACTGGAACAAGGCCAATTAGTATCATTATAAGTAAAACAATGAGTACAATCCAACCTTTAGAAACAGAGTTGTATGTTTCAACTCTGGTTTTTTGCGGACGTTTATAATGTTGATATGGTCCCTTAGGATTATTAGTCATCTTAAAAAGCCTCCTTACCTAACTTGTTTAATTTTAGCATATTTACCATTTAAGTGGATAAAAAAATCGGTCATTTAATAGACCGATTTCACAATTTCTGATTTTAGTTTTTTAAATTGAAGTTTTTCCTGACAAATGGTTTGATTGTTCTCAAAACAGTTTCAAACAATAAGTAAACCACCGTACCATTTATTGCCCCTTTTAATAAATTAAACGGCACAATAATGCCAAAAATATAGGCACTCATTGATGGAATGTGGAGCAATTTGCCCAAATAAACTTTCTCAGTAAACGCCAATAGACCTGAATAACCATGAATAGCTGGCAAATTGGGTACCGTAGTTGCTGCATAAAAAGGTGTTAGAACCAGAGCATTTAAAACTGACAAAACAAAAGCCATCGCTATAATGCCAAGAACTATACCTAAGATTGGTTTTAAATGTTTTTTAGTAAAACTCTTTTCATCTTTATTGATATTTCTAGTCAAATAATAAAACGGCAAAGCAAATGAAATTGATGCTAAAAAGGCCGCAGATTGACCCACTAAACTTGGTAGCGCAAAACCTTTATATATTAAATTAATTAGCATTCTCACAAACGCGATGAAAATGCCGGGTAATGGACCAAATAAAAAAGTACCAATAGTAATTACAACATCAGAAAAATCAAATTTTAAAAAGCTGGTGACAGGCAATGGTATTTCCAAAAGCATTAATACATATGCAATTGTTCCAATTAAAGTATATGCTACTATATTGACCAAATTATTTCTGCCTTTTCTTTGCAAAATTCTTACCTCCAAAAAAAACTCGGTCTGCTGCTTCTAGCAACAGACCGAGTAAAAGTAAGCTAAAGATCTTGGCTTTTAGTTTAGTCTGTCTTCTTTCATCTAGACTTTAACTATCGGTATCACAATAGATTCCACCACTTTCGTGGGTCGCGGACTCTCACCGCCGGTCGGGATTTTCACCCTGCCATGAAGACAACAAACTTAATATTTAATTTTCAAATACCATCTTAATCTACGTCTTTTAATCTGTCAACTTCCTCATGGGATAATTCGCGAAAACTTCCGGAAATCAGAGAATCCAGGGTTAAAAAGGCATATCTTTCACGTGCTAATTTTTTAACCTGATGATGAACTGCCTTAAACATTCTTTTTACTTGATGATACTGCCCCTCATGAATAGTTAACTGTACTATTTGGCTGTTTTTTTTGCGGTCAGTTCTAATTACTTTAACTTTAGCCGGAGCACATCTATGACGATCAATTTTTACTCCGTGGGTAAGCTGACTGATTTCTGCAGGAGAAAGCACACCCGTAATTTTAGCAACATATACTTTGGCTACATTATTGCGTGGATGCATCAATAAATTTGCAAGCTCTCCGTCATTGGTCATCAAGAGTAAACCTGACGTGTCATAATCTAGTCTGCCAATTGGGTACAAGCGGTAGGGCAATTCTTTAAAGTAATCAACAACGGTTTTTCGGCCTTTGTCATCGCTGGCAGTCGATACCACACCACGCGGTTTATAAAAAAGGTATGTGTGCAAACTTTCCCGCTCAATTGGTTCACCATCGACGGTAATATTACTAAATGTATCTACCTTAGTACCTAATTTTGTAACTACATTACCATCAACTGTCACCCGCCCTGCGGTGATCATTTTTTCAGCCTTGCGTCGTGAAGCAATTCCAGCTTCAGCAATTACTTTTTGTAATCGTTCTAACACCATTATGATTCTCCTTTTTGAGTTTTAGCAATATTTTTATCTGCTTGACCCTTAGCCGCAAATAAATCGATTTCACCTTCGGCATTAACACTATCATCTTCAAAATCTTCAATTAGAGGCAAATCGGCTAAACTTTGATAACCAAAATACTGCAAAAAATAGTCAGTGGTCACGTATAAATTAGGGTGTCCCGGAGCCTCTTTTTTGCCATTTATCTTTACAAGACCCCGCCAAATTAATGTTTGTAAAGCACCAGATGAATTTACCCCTCTGATTTCATCAATTTCTATCCGAGTAATAGGCTGCTTATAAGCAACAATTGCTAATATTTCCAAAGCGGACTGACTAAGACTTTTAGTTAAATCTTTTTGAAAAAAGTTTTCAATTGTTTTGCTTACTTCCGGCCGGGTTGTTAATTTATAAGAATCGTTCAGCTGCTGTATTTGCAGACCTGAATCCGAATTTTGCTGTAATTTTTCCTGCAAGCTTTTAGTTAATTCGCGCAGTGCAGGCTTGCCAATTTGCAGCAGTTCACACAAATTAGTGCTTTCAATGCCATTATCACCGGCCACATACAATAGAGCCTCTAACTGGGCAATTTTAGTTATCATCGCTATCAATTCTTTCCAAGTTCAGATCGCCAAATGTTCTATTTTGTGTTACCCGCAATTCTTGCTTTTTACAAAGTTCAAGCAATGCTAAAAACAAACCAATAACATCAGATAAAGTTTTCATTTTTTGACAACATGCAAAAAAACTGACCTTTTTGCACTTTGCCAATTCGGTTTGCAAAAAAGTACTCATCTCTTTAACAGAGGTCTCTTTCACCTCAACCGAAACAATATCTGGCTGTCTGATCTTCATTCTTTGTAATACTAAAATAAACGTATTAGCCAATTCGGTGGAAGTAATTTGTCCTCGAGGTAACGGCTGAATCTTTTTACTATGGGGCACGCTTTCCTCTTTAGCAGCAGTAATGGGAACCTTTTCGTTACGCTTTTTAAAGTAAACCGAAATTTTTTTGAATATTGAATAGGTAATAAGCTGCTGTACGAGTTCATCCCTAGGATCTTCCTGTTCCTCATCATTTTCTATGAAATCATTTTGCGGCAGTAGTGATTGAGACTTTATGCGTAACAACAATGATGACATGACAAAGTATTCACCGGCAATTTTCAAATTAAGACTTTGCATTTGATGTAAATAGGCTAAATATTGGCTGGTAATTTGGGCTATCGGAATATCATAAATATCAATTTTCTGTACTTTAATTAAGTGCAGCAACAAATCTAAAGGGCCTTCAAAATTGGGTAATTCCAAAGTAAGATTAGCACTCATATTTTTGAGTCCTTTTTTAAATATTTAATCAGATCAATATATTCAGGAACAGCCGTAATTCTTTTTTGGGGATTACTTTGGGCCAGTTCTTGTACTGCCTTTGCTTCATATTTAGCTTTGCGAAAATCAGGAGCAAATGAAATGTAGCGAATGACAACAAATTGTTTATTCGCTTGCGTGCCAATCACACCAATAAAATTAGGATCCTTAGACCGATAAAGATATAGACAAAATTCAGCACTATTTTTATTTAATTGAATTTCATCCTTAAGATTTGCGAGATTTTTAAAATCCGGTAAATAGGATAACAAACCCATTGCTACTTTTTCCGTGTCATTTTTACATTCAATTAACATTTAATCACCTTAAATTCGGGGATGAGTTTTCTCGTATACTTGTATGATATGTTTCTGGGACAAATTGGTATAAATTTGTGTAGTACTAATATCCGAGTGTCCTAAAATTTCTTGAACCACACGCAAATCAGCCCCATTTTCAAGTAGGTGAGTAGCGAAGGTGTGTCTTAAAGTGTGAGGGGTAACGTTTTTCTGAATACCAGCCAACTTGCAGTAATGCTTGATAATTTGCCACACAGCTTGTCGAGTTAGAGAACCGCCGCGACTGTTCAGAAAAATAAAATCCGTGTTTTTTCCCACTTTCAATATCAAGGGATCACGTACTTTTTCTTTATAACTATCAATCCAGGACAAAGCAACTTTACTAATAGGAATCAACCGTTCTTTTGAGCCTTTACCAAAAACTTTGACTAATTTCAATTCTTCATGCAAGTCGGTAAATTTAAGGTTTATTAATTCGCTCACCCTTATTCCTGTTGCATACAACGTTTCAAGTAAAGCACGGTCTCGTAATCCCAGCTTCTTTTTTATATCAGGTTGCTTAAGTAAGTCAGTAACTTCGACTGTGGTTAAAGCAACTGGTAAAGGACGACGCTTTTTGGGTGAGTCTATTTCAAGCATAGGATTCAATTTTTGAATATTTTGTCTTACCAGCCACTGGTAAAACTTTCGCAGACTTGAAATTAAACGACTAATAGAACTTGTTGCCTTCTTTTGATCGCGTTGCTCAGCCAAAAAAGCATCAATATCAATCGCTTTAGTCGGCCAGGAAGTTAAATTTTCCTTTTGTAAAAAATCAATGAAAGAGCTTAAATCCTGCTTGTAAGCAGTGATTGTATTAGCACTTAATCCTCGCTCAATCTGACTAAATCTTAAATAGTCCTCAACTTGTTCTGTTAACTTATTCAACTTATTCATTTTTGTCTTCTTCGGGGTCGTTAAGTAATGAAATTGTTCCAGTAGTTTTATCTTCCACTATGTATTTTCCCTTCAACAAGTGTCCTAATGCTCGTTTAAAAGCTGATTTTGATATGCCAAAATAGTTTTTAATATCCTCTGCATCAGATTTATCATAAAAAGGTAATGTTTTATCTTTTTTTCTGCGCAAACTCATTAAAATCATCTGCGCGTCATCATCTATTTCTTCAAAAGATCGCGGCAGGCTGCTCAAATTTAAGCGGCCATACTGACTGACACCAACTACTCTACCCTTAAACTGTTCACCTAAACGTAGTGGACGAGCCATTTGTGAAGGATGAACAAAGCCTAAATAATATTCTTTAGTAATTACAAATGCTCCTACTTCACGGGCTGAATAGACAGTCCCAAAAACATCTTTATTATTCATACCGTCTGGAAAATGAGCTGCAAGTTGTTCAAAAATATTTTCATCCGCCATTTTTGCCCAAATACGATCTTTTTCATCAGTTTCAAGATGAACTAACAGTTGATCACCAACTTCAGGCCAGCGTTGTTTGTCATAAGGGAGATCATCCAAGGAAATCACTATATCTTTATCTGGCAAACCAATATCTACAAATACACCTAAGCTATACTTGACTTCAGTCACTTTGCTCCAAGCATACTGATCTTCTTGAGCAAAGGGTAGAAACTGGGTCATTTCCCGATTATGCTGTTTATTATCATACAGAAATCCTTTGATTTGATCCCCCAGTTCTGGCTTTTCTTCTTGAGTAATTTCCTTTCTTTTCAATTCGTAAGTCAAACCTTCGACTTGAACAAAAAAAGAATTTTCATTTTGATCTATTATTTTTCCAGTTGCAATAGTGCCTAGCATGATTATTCTCCTAAGTCTAGATATTGGATCTGATAATAAGTATATCATTTTAGCGGATTAAATTGATATCAGTCAAACCAAATTAACTAATGATTTTCATTTAATTTACCACGATCAAAGGCAAACAAAAATAGCCAGTACTGATTACTGGCTATTTTCACATTTTACTTTAATTAAAGATTTGAAACTTCACCTTGGTAAATAGCACCACGACGAGCATCAACAGTAATAGTAATACCACTGCCAATCTTTTCAGTAGCATCAGTAACACCAACCACAACTGGAATTCCTAATGATAACCCGACAACCGCAGCGTGTGAAGTCAATCCAGAAGCTTCAACAACTAAACCTGAAGCCTTCTTAATAGCTGGCATGTAATCAGGATCAGTAGTTCTGGCAACCATGATGTCGCCTTCTTTAACCTTGCTGATAGCTTCTTCAGCACTATTAACCACAACTGTCTTGCCAACAACTGAGCCGTTACCAACACCTAGACCTTGAGCTAATTTGCTACCAATGATTTGTAATTTCATTAAGTTGGTTGTACCTGAATCACCAACAGGAACACCAGCAACAATGATTACTAAATCACCATCTTTAACATAGCCTTGTTCCTTGGCAACATTAGCTGCTACTTCAAACATATCATCAGTCGAAGCTGGTTTGTCAGTAAGTAAAGGTTGAACGCCCCAAGAAATGCCAAGTGAGTGTTGGATCTTTTCGTCAAAAGTTAAGGCCAAAATATTGGCGTTTGGACGATATTTAGAAATCATTCTGGCAGTATAGCCTGAATTAGTTGCAGTAATAATGGTTTTAACACCTAATTCTTGGGCAGTCCGCACAACAGATTCACCAATAGCTTCAGTAACGTTTGAACCCTTGTATTCTTCAAATCTTTGCAGAGCCAAAGTATTACGCTTAAGAAGTTCTTGTTCAGTTCTTTCATCAATTTCAGCCATTGCTGAAACAGCTTTAACTGGGTACAAACCGTTAGCGGATTCACCAGAAAGCATAGTTGCATCAGTACCATCAAGAACTGCATTGGCAACATCTGATACTTCAGCACGAGTTGGACGAGGATTTTCTTGCATTGAGTCAAGCATTTGGGTAGCAGTAATAACTGGCTTACCAAGTGCGTTTGCTCTCTTGATTAAATCTTTTTGAACAAATGGGACATCAATAAATGGAATTTCAACACCCATGTCACCACGAGCAACCATTAAACCATCTGAAACTTGCAAGATTTCGTCAGCATTATCAATACCTTCTTGTGATTCAATCTTAGGATAAATCTTAACATAATCACAACCTGCATCTTCACACAGCTTACGGATATCAAGTATATCCTGCGCCTTACGTGCAAACGAAGCAAAGATAAAGTTAATGCCATGAGCTAAACCAAATTTGATGTCATCAGTATCTTTTTCAGTAATTCCTGGTAGGCGAATTTCAACTCCTGGTGCATTAACACCCTTTTTAGAACCGATAACACCAGTGTTTTGCGCTTCACAAACTAGCTCTTTCTTTTCTTCGTCTTTTTCTTTAATTAATAAGTCAACTAAACCATCATCAATTAAAACATGACCACCAACGTGGGTGTCACCATAAAGACCTTCGTAAGTAACATGGATCATGTCCTTGTTACCCGGCTTGGAATCATCCATCGATACACGAATTTGGTCTCCAGTATTAATGGTAAACTTGCCACCTTCTTGATCAGTGGTTCTAATCTCAGCACCTTTGGTGTCTAATGCGATACCAAGTACTAAGCCAGTTTCTTTTTCGACTTGACGAACCATTTTCATCCGTGACAGATGCTCAGCATGATCACCATGTGAAAAGTTGAAACGAAATACATTTACGCCTGACTTAGCCAAAGCTGTAATAGTTTCAATATCATTTGAAGCTGGCCCTAAGGTGCTAACAATTTTAGTTTTCTTCATTATTTAAAAATCTCCCCAAAATCGACTAATTATTTAGTCATTTCTTCATTAATATCAATTAACGACTCTTCGCTGGCATGTTTTTCATCAAATAAATCCAGAATATCGTGGGTTTCCAGTTGGCCATTCTCCATACCGACAGCTAAACCGCCTTTACCATCAAGAAGTAACTTAACTGCATAATTGCCCATTTTTGTAGCATTTATTCTATCCAAAACTGTAGGTGATCCGCCACGCTGCATATGACCAATAATATTGGCTCTGCAATCGAAATCGCCGTATTTTAAAAGCTCGGTTCTAAAATCAGCAGCATTCATGACACCTTCAGCCAAGATAATAATACCATTGTCTTTGCCGTCTTTGAAACCACGTTTTAATCTGTCCGCAATTTCTTTAATATCAAATTGCCGTTCTGGAACGACGATAGCATCCGCGCCGCTGGCTAAACCAACGCGCATAGCAATGTCACCACAATCTCGTCCCATTACATTCACAACAAAAACACGGTGATGACTGCTGGCAGTATCACGAATTCTGTCGATGGCTTGCATAGCAGTATTGCAGGCGGTATCAAGACCAATTGTATACTCAGTGTAAGGAATATCATTATCAATGGTACCTGGTAAACCAATAGAATTAATTCCCAAACGGGTTAATGCCAGCGCACCATGATATGAACCGTCACCGCCAATAACAATTACGGTATCTATGTCATGCTTTTTTAATTGCTCCACTCCCTTTTCTTGCACTTCTTTTTGTGCAAATTCTGGGTAACGGGCACTGTAGAGAAAAGTACCACCTGCATTAATCATGTGATCAATATTTTCAGCAGTTAAGGTTACAAAGTCACCAGCTACAAGCCCGGCAAAACCATAACGAATACCAACAACACCAAGTCCATGATGAATAGCGGTTTTAGTTACTGCCCTAACAGCCGCATTCATGCCCGGAGCGTCGCCACCGCTCGTTAAAATTCCAATTCGCTTCATGAATTCACCTCATCAAGATTTATTGTGTAATTTCTCACATCCATTAAATTTTAACATTCTTTCACGAAAAAATCTCACAAAAAAGGATTAAAATTCTTGATTTGACGGTCTTTTTTGATGTTAGCGGTAACATTAATTGTTTTGTTAACGCTTAACCCAAAAACCTACTCTTGTAAATTAACAACCTTTAAATTTGTTAGAATATATTGTTTTTTTCTCGAATCGAAACGATTATTCTGAACTCTAATGCCTAATAAATAAATATTACCCTCCTTTAAATTCGATTGAATTTTATCATAAACACCAGGAAAAATTACAATATCCTGCTTACTAGTCGTATCGGCAAAATTACCAAAAGCCATGGTTTGACCCTTTTTAGTTCTGACTAACTTTAATGACATCAATTTTCCTACAGCTATGCCGCTTTCATGAATTTGAAATTCACTTAGTGCTTTGGCATTAAACTTTTGCGCGTATTTTTCTACCGTTATTAACGGTGATGTTAACGTGGAAAAGCCTAAAGACTCTACCTCCATGACTGCTTTTTCCTGTTTACTTGGTTCAGGGGCAGCTTTGAGGGGTATACCTCCCAGACCTTCTGATAAAGCTAAATTCTCTCCTGTCAATTTCACATTTTCAATAGTTTCAGGGCAATTTTGCAATAATTCGTTACGATTTTTGTTTATCCGGTCAAAACAGCCTGCTTTAATTAAAGCCTCAATGACATTTGTAATACTGTTGGCTTTAATAAATTTAGTATCAATTTGCCGTAAAAAGCCTGCTAAAGAAGTAAATGGTTTTGTCTGGCGCTTAGCGATTATCTCTTTAAGAAAATCAATTCTAACACCCTTAATTGCTCTGAGACCAACTAAAATTTGACCATCAATTACCTGATACCATAAAGTGCTTTTATTAATGTCAGGTGGCAAAATTTTAACGCCGTCTTCTTGTGCACGCATTATATATTCGCTTGCTTTATTTTGATTTCCGATATTAGAATTAAGCATCGCCGCATAAAACTCAGCGGGATAATGAACCTGCAAATAAGCCAGCCAAAAAGCAATCATAGTATACGCAACAGCGTGAGAACGGTTAAAGCCATAATTAGCAAATTGTTCAATATAATCATATACCCGAGTGGCAACTTGAATGCTATGACCCTTTTTTACAGCACCAGAGATAAATTTAGATTTTTCCTGTGCAATAACTTTTTGGTCCTTCTTTGACATTGCCCTGCGTAAAATATCAGCTTCGCCTAAAGAAAAGCCTGCTAAAACCTGAGCAGTCTGCATAACCTGTTCCTGGTAGACTAAAATTCCATATGTTGGAGCCAGGATTGTCTTTAAACTGGGATCAGGATATGTGACTTTTTGTTTACCCTTTTTGCGAGCAATAAAAGTGTTAATATTCTGCATTGGACCTGGACGATAAAGTGCATTAACTGCTACCAGATCTTCAAAATTATCTGGGTGCAGTTCCCGAAGCACATTACGAATCCCAGCAGATTCAAATTGAAAAACTAGTTCTGTTTCGCCTTTTTGAAAAATATTTAAAGTTGCCGGATCGTCCAAAGGAATCTGATTAAAAGCGATTTTTTTACCTTGTTCACGCATCATTTTTACGGTATCACCGAGGATAGTCAAGTTTCTCAACCCTAAAAAGTCGATCTTTAACAAACCCAGAGCTTCCACGTATTTCTTAGTTTGCTGCGTTAAGGGTATCCCCAGTTGGCCTGCCTGTAAGCCCGCAATGGCAGCAATAGAATTATCACTGACAACTAAACCAGCAGCATGAATTGAGTAATGTCGTGGTAACCCCTCTAAGCCACTGGCAGTTTGAAAAAGCAGTTTGTTGGTATCACTAGCGTTTACCAGCATTTGCATTTTTTTAGATTCCTTATAGGCTTGAGCCAGACTAATTTTACCCTTTGCAAAAGGCACGCTTTTTGACCATTCACTCAATTGCATTTCCTGCAAGCCAAAAACCCGTCCGGTATCACGCAAAACCTGTTTGGCCGCTAATGTACCAAAAGTAAGAATTTGTGCCGCGTGATCCATACCATATTTGGTAAACATGTACTTAATGACATCGTCACGGCGATTGTCAGGAATATCTAAATCAATATCAGGCATTTCGTGGCGAGCTGGATTAAGAAAACGCTCAAAAAGCAAATGATATTCAAGTGGATCAACCTCTGTGATGTTAAGTGCATATGAAACTAAAGATCCACATGCCGATCCCCGGCCAGGACCCATCACAATATCAGTTCGATGACAATAGTTTACTACGTCCCAAACAATCAAAAAATAATCGTTAAAGCCCATTTGATCGATCACCTGCAACTCATAATTGAGCTGCTTTTGATAACTTGCAGGAACTTGGCGCTGCTTAAAACGACTCTTTAAGCCGTTCTCGGCCAAATACCTTAGGTAATCCTTTGAGCTTGTAAATTTTTTTTGCTTATATTTCGGTAAGACAGGCGTTTGAAAAATAACTTTAGCATTACATAAAGAGGCTATCTTTCCGGTATTACTTAATGCGTCATCCAAGTCTAATTCATGGTAGCGCTTACTTAATTCCTGAACGGCTGGTAAATAATGTGAACCTGACTGCTTTGCCAGTTCGGCAGTATCCTGTAACACCTCTCCTTTTTTAATGGCCTGCAAAGTTTTGCGTAAAAACTGGTCACGCGGTTTTAAGTAACAAGTATCTTCAACGCTAACTAATGGTACTTCAAATTGCTTTGACAAAGTTTTAACATATTGAATGTATTTTTTTTGCTTTTCATTGCCATAAACACCAATATAAAGAGAACTTGACTTAGGTACTAAACTGATTAATTGTCGCAAAAAATCTGTCCCTAATTTGTCATTTTGTACCTGCAAGTTCAACAACTCACTGTGAGAATTTGCCGGTTCTATCAAAATCAGTTCATGCAAATCCTTAGTCAAATCTGCTAAAGTTAAGATTTTTTGCTTATTGCCATTATCCGTCAAAAGGTTAATTCTACTTGATAAACGCAAAATATTACGGTAACCCTCATCAGATTTTGCCAGTGCTATCAGATCATATTGGTGAGCACTGTCAATTAAGCCGTTTAATCTTAATTGCATCCCTAAAAGTGGTTTAATACCAACTTTTTGAGCAACTTCAAAAAAGTTAACTAACCCGTATGTGACATTGACATCGGTCAATCCAACAGCTTCATAGCCTAATTTTTTGGCAGTAGTAACCAAATCATAAATTTTTACTGGACTTTCTAAAAGTGTGAAAGAACTAAGATTCTGTAATGCAGCATATTTCATTTTTCGGGTCACCCTCCATATAATTTAGTATACCAAAAAGCTATCTTTTGGATTGAAAACCTGCATAATATTTGTTAGAATTCAAGGGTATGAAAGAAGGAAACGCTATGGGTCGATATATTGTAACTATTTGCTGGAGCGTCGTTTACATGCTAATTGTAGGCTTTATTGCCGCTCCGTTAACCCAACATGTTTTTAATTTTGGCGAGGCTGCTATTGTAGGTTTAATCTTCGGCTTGCTATTTGCAGCAATTATTCCTACAATTACAGCACATTCTCATAAAGACAAGAGCAAATATTCTAAACTTAAGTAAGAAAAAAGTCATCAGCTTACCGCTGATGACTTTTTTCTTACTTAAAATGATAGTTATGTGTTACTTCGCTTTTAATTTGACCTTTAGTTAAGTATTCTTGAAACATTTCTATATAATCTTTATCCCAAATTTTTTCAATCTTATTAATACTGTATTCAGGATAAAAACCCCCACCCATAGCACGATAGTTGTTAACAGCTAAGCGATATGTTTTGTTTGCTAAAATTGCTCGTCCGTGTAATTCCAACTTTGTCAAACGTTCACCTTCTGGTTTTTTGATATCAGCTTCATAAACAAGCGGGTAAAACAAATCAAAATTAAAAAGTTGACTTTGATATTGCGGGGCAAAGCTAACCTGGCCATTGGGATCTTTAGTTAAAAATTTAAGTGAGTATTCAACAATATGGCGTAATTCTTTACCGGTTACTTTAACAACACACAATTGATTAGCAAAAGGATAATTTAACAAAATATCGCGCATTGAAACATTTTTGCCAAAGCCCTTGGCAGTTTCGCTCATTAATGCAGTTGCTGAAATATCTGCATGGGTAAAATAAAGCTGCATATTTTGCAGCAAATTGATAAAAGGTGAACCCTCAATTCTTGCCTGATTAGCATTTGCTACAGGTGCAGGATTATCTAAATGAGCGATTGGCTGATCAAGCCATTTTTGCGTCTTTTTGTCTAAAGCTAAGCTGACTGAATTAATTGCGTCAGCGGGCTTATAAGCACTTACATCAATTAATTCAGCTGACATTGATTTAATCTTCTTACTATGCTTGTCAATCTCCAGCACTATCTTGCCCAGAGCTTCTCCACGATAACCCGGCTGGACAAGCGCCGTTTTATTTATTACTGCACTCAGTTTGCGATGCTGATGCCCAGTTAACAATAGATCTATGGCGGGAATTTCTTGTAAAAGACGATAACCCTCATTCTCCCCTGTAGCTGGTTCCGTGTTAATTCCTGATTCAATATCAGCCTCGAAGCCGCCATGATAAAGGACAGCTAAAACATTAACTTTTGGCCTTAAAAATGGTATTAAATGCTTAACCTGTGCAAAAGCAGACATAAATTCCAAGTTTGCAACATGTTCTGCTGGTTCCCAAAAAGGTATTCTCTGCGTAGCAATTCCGATAATTCCCACCTTTATGCCATTTTTATTTATAATGATATAATCTTGACCAAAAGCCGGTCGACCAGTTTTTTTGGCTAAAATATTACTGTTTACAAAGGGCGCTTTGCTATATGAGAGATACTGTTTTAAATAATCCAAGCCAAAATTAAAATCATGATTACCCAAACAGCGCGCATCATAGTTAATTTGGTTATAGCACTCAGCAAACTTTTTTAATGCAGAGTTATTTTTACTTTCGTGAACATAGGCTGCTAAAGGTGAACCCTGCAGGCTGTCACCTGCATCCGTAACTATCACGTTTTCAGGTCCATATTTTCTTTTTTGCTCTTCTATTGCGCTTTTTAGCCGGCTAAGTCCGAAAGGAGCCGAATAGTCATTCTGGTTTTGATAGTCAGTAGGCATAATAAAACCATGAATATCGCTAGAATGTAAAATTACTAATTTCATTTCGTCTTTTTAATCTTTCTAATCAAACTAAGCAAATAAAAATCAGTATCTTTTTGCATAAAAAAAGACACCGCTTCTTGGTGCCTCTTAATTATTGATTGTCATTTGAGTTAGTTTGACTAACAACTTGACGACCCTTGTAATATCCTTTAGGTGAAACGCGGTGGCTTAAGCGATATTCACCAGTAGTTGCATCATAGTGCATTGCTGGCACAGTTAGCTTAATATGACCACGACGTGAACGTTTCTTTTGCTTAGAAGTATGTCTTTTAGGAACTGCCATTGAACTGATCTCCTTTTTTGTAGAATTACGATTTTAGGCTGCTTTTAGTCGCCCAAAATACTTCACGCTTGTTAATGATACTATTGTATCCCAAATAAATCAAGCTATATTAGTTATTCTTGTCTTGATTATGACCGTAAGAGCCCCAAAAATAACCAATCAAAACTCCGATTATAATCATTAATACTAAAATAATGATCAAAGGTAATTTCAGTTTGAACAAGCCAAAATTAATAGCCACATTATTAGTATTCAAAACAACGAATACCACTGCCAATAACGTTAAAATTAAGGTAAAAATAAGTTTAATTTGACTAGTTTTACTTTTCATAATCCGCACTACTTTCTAGAAGCAAACTTAAGTGACAGCCTATCACCAATCTTGGGAAACAAGTTATATAATTTCGCTAAAACAGCCAGACTGACAGGTAAATTTAGTTCCCGTTTATTACTGCCGAAGAAATGAACTACTTGCCAAGCAACATCATCCGGATCCAGCATGAATTTTTGGACGTTGTCGGCATAATGGCCGCTAGTATCTGCAATATTGAAAAAATTCGTGTAAACAGGGCCAGGATTGACCGTCATCACCTTAACACCAAATGGTTTTAGCTCCAACCGCAATACATTGGAGAACTGAATAACTGCCGCTTTTGACGCGCTGTAGGCTGCCGATTTCACAGTAGGAATTTTGCCGGCAATCGAACCAATATTAATGATTTGACCAGCTTTTTGTTCCATCATTAGGCGGCCCACTAAACGACTAAAATACATTAATCCTAAAACGTTAACTTGAAACATCGCAGTAACTTCGCGACGATCAGATTCCACAAAGTTTTCAAATTTGCCAAAGCCAGCACAATTGACTAAATAATCAATATGCTTAGTTAGTTTAATAATTTTAGTAAAAGCAGTATCAATTTGATCACTTTGACTCATATCCGTTGCTATTGTATAAGAAGCAGCTCCCGACAATTCATGGGCTTCAGAAGCCACTTTTTCCAGTTTGGCTTTATTTCTGGCGATTAGAATAACTGTTGCACCTCTACCAGCACTTTCGAGCGCAATAGAGTGACCTATCCCACTGGAAGCGCCAGTAATTACCACTACTTTATTTCTAAGAGAATCACTCATTTTTTTCCCCTTTCATAGGAATTACAATCCGATCAAAATCGTTAGCCAATTTAGTGTTTGAAAAAACTTTTTGTGCCTGATTTTCCAATTTTTTGGCCTTAGCACCCAAATACCTGGCAGAAATATGATTTAAATATAAATATTTAACATTATTATCACGTGCAATCTTTGCTGCTTCAACGGCTGTAGAATGATAGTACGAATGAGCTAAATTAGTTTCATTACCCGCAAAAGTTGATTCATGTACCAAAACATCCGCATTTTGTGCCAACTGGGCTATTGCAGGAGTTGAGCGCGTATCATAAATAATAGTAACTATTCTGCCCTTTTTATCAGGTCCCAAAAAGTTCTTACCATCTAATATAGTACCATTTTCTAGAGTTATTTCTTCCCCATTTTTAAGTTTACCAAGTAACGGACCATTAGGTACATTATATTGCGCTAATTTATCCATTAAAAGTTCTCCCGGTTTATCATCTTCAACTACACGATAGCCAAAACTAGGTATTCGGTGGGCTAATTTTTCTGTATAAACTCTAAAACCTTTTCCTTGATAGATTAACCCACCTTCGTCCAAAACGACAAATTTGATCGGATAACTAATTTTTGTACGAGAAATTTTTAAAGCCGTCCGTACAAATTGTTCTAAGCCGGCAGGACCATAAATGGTAATTGGTCCCACGTCACCTTGAAAAGATCTCGTTGCCAGTAATCCCGGTAGCCCAAAAATATGATCACCATGATTGTGGGAAATAAATATTTTGGTGACTTTACGCAACCTAATATTGGTTCGTAAAATTTGGTGTTGTGTTGCTTCACCCACATCAAATAACCAAATCTCATTGATCTCATCAAGCATTTTCAAAGCAATACTTGATACATTACGTTTCTTTGAAGGTTGTCCTGCTCCAGTTCCTAAAAATTGTAACTCCATCTTATTCCTATCTAATACTTAGCTTTTTCAACTATTTTTTTAACAATTAAGACGCTATAATGCTTCGATCCTAATGGCGTAGGGTGTGTTCTATCTTCATAAAACCAGTCAGGATGCTTTTCTGCATCAGCGTGCCAATCAATTACTACAAAATTATGATACTTTTTGGCAGCTTTGGCTAATAAGCCGTTAACCTCATTTTGCCAGGGTTTAGCCGGCACATAGGTATTAATCCAAAATACTTGTCGTTTATTTCCTAGTTGTTTCATCAAATCATCTATATCGGACATTTTGAAAGGGCCATTAGTTCCTAAGCCGATTAAGACATTTTTACTTAAAACTTTTTTATTTTGATATTGTTTTAATAAGCCGAAGGAAACATTCAGCTGCCGGGAAATTGCGGCATCAATCACAGCTTTAGGCAGCAGACGATTTAAGTCTGCACTCGAACCCGCCATGACAGAATCACCAATTGCAGTTAATTCTACCTTTCGTGCCAACTGTAACTCCGTTTGTGAAATACCAAATTTTGTAAAAGACTTATTAACGGGATGCTTTTTTGCAGCTCGCTCAGCTTCTTTTAATAGTTTAGCTTTTTTTTGCTCTTTAGGCCTAATTTTTTTATATTGTGCTATTAACTCATTATTATCTCTTTTTTGTTGTTTGCGATTAGCTCTAATTCTGCGCGCTAATTGACTTTGATTAAAGTTTTGCGCTTTAACTGCTGGTGAAATCAAAATTGCAGTACTCCCTGTAAGAAAAATTAAACCTGCCAGTACCGCTTTTGCTTTCATTAGATAATTTTTAGTGTTTTTATCCCAAATTTGTTGCCAGTATTTTTTAACTTTTTGCCCTGAAATTTTTCCACAAGGCTTTTCTACCAGCCTGTACGCAGCTTCACTTAAAAAAATGATTAGAACAAGCTCAATTAGATGGTAAAGTTGCACGTGATCGGCCATGTCAAAAACTTTATCTTCAAAGAATATCATTACGGGAAATTGGTAAAGATAAATTTCATAGCTTCGAGATCCAATCCAGTTAAAAATTGGATTAGTTAACCACCTGTTCCAGCGACTTGCCGGATGAGCAATTATACCGACAAGTACAGTTACGAGCAGCGTAAACAAAAGCATTCCCCCGCAATATGTAAAGGGCTTTTCAGCAGCCATTAACGGATTAAACAGCAAAGCGATTATACCAACGAGACAAATCATACCAATGATATCCAAAATAATTGAATCATTATGCTTTATAGTAGGTTTTAACTTGTCCATTGGCCAAATAACTGCTAAAGCCGCCCCTAAGCCCAAAGAAAAAAATCTAGTGTCGGTGCCATAATATATGCGATTGATGTCGGCGCCAGAGTTGTACAATACCGTCATTTCAACTGCAGAAAGTAAAGTGAAAAACAAAATAATTTTAAAAATGTTTTTTCTCTTTTTACCGTACTTCACTAATAAAAAAATAACTAGCGGCCATAATATGTAAAACTGACCGTTAATGGACATTGTCCATAAATGAACAAAAGGTGATTCATTAGCTGCAAAACGTTCAAAATAACTTTGTCCGTTTAAAATCTGCCAAAAATTATAAACATTGAGTAAATTAGTCACGACTATTTGACTTAACTTGGCCAATAAATTGCGTTGAAACAGAATTATATATGCCGCAGATAGCCATAATACCGCAATTAATGGCGGATAAATCTTTTTTAATCTGCTCAAGTAAAACTTTTTAGCATCGTAAAAGCCACTTTCCTCATATGACTTAAGCATCTGACAGGTAACTAAATATCCTGATAGTACGAAAAAAATCGGTACACCAAGATAGCCGCCTGCAAAAGTATTAGGGTCGAGGTGATAAAGTATCACACCGATTACCGCTAAAGCCCTAAGTCCAGAATATCCTGTAATGTATCGATTTTTTGCCATATTTTTCAAAACTTTTCTATTTTATTGGACAAATTCAAAATTGAATGAGCCAATGATTACATCATCGCCGTCAACGGCTCCTTTTTCACGCAGAGCATCATCTACTCCTAGATTTTTAAGCTTTCTAGCTAATCTCATGACACCATCCTGGTAATCGAGATTGGTTCGAGCTACTAGTCTTTCCAGACTCTCACCTTTAATTTCAAAAACATGGTCTTCCAGTTTTGTGACTGTAAAAGTGTTCTTTTGCTGTGTTTGATACTTATATTCTTTTACAACTTGCTGAGATTGTGGTTCCTGCTTTTGCTGCTCTTTTTCTACCTGCTCTATTAGTGATGCTGTATCCTGCATTAACTGATCAACGCCTTGATGTGTCACACTGGAAACAGCATATACAGGTTTTTTAATTTGTTGATCTTCTAAGTCGTGTTTAAATTGCTGCAACTTTTCAGCGGAACCTGGAAGATCCATCTGAGTAGCTACGATAATCTCGCGCCTGTTTTTAAGACTTTGATCATATTCAAGTAGTTCTTGCCTAACAGTCTGGTAGTCTTTGATTGCATCTCGCCCATTGTTAGGATCCATACTTACTAAGTGCAAAATTACTTTTGTTCTCTCAATATGACGCAAAAACTGTAGACCGAGCCCGACTCCCTGACTGGCTCCTGCAATTAAGCCGGGTAAATCAGCCATTGAAAAATCTCGGCCATCAGGTAAAATTACCATACCCAAATTTGGTGTTAGGGTGGTAAAAGCATACGCTGCAATCTTCGGCTTAGCCTTAGTTACGACTGATAATAATGTTGACTTACCAACTGAGGGAAAGCCCACCAGTCCGACATCAGCCAAAACTTTCAATTCCAGGCGTAAAACACGGTCTTCTCCCGGTTCCCCATTCTCTGCAATTTCGGGCGCAGTATTGACACTCGTTGCAAAGTGAATGTTGCCGCGACCACCACGGCCACCGCGGGCTACAACTAATTCTTGTTTATTCTTAGTTAAATCACCAATTTCTTCATTAGTGTTGAAATCATAAACAGTCGTTCCAATTGGCACTTTTAAGTATAAGTCCTTAGCTCCGCGACCATATTGGGACTTAATACGACCATTTTCACCATTTTCTGCTTTAAACTTACGGCGATAGCGAAAATCCATTAATGTTCTAAGGCCACTATCGGCAACAAAAATAATGCTTCCGCCGCGGCCACCATCGCCGCCGGCAGGGCCACCATTCGGCACATATTTTTCATGGCGGAAAGCGACCATGCCGTCTCCGCCTTTACCAGCTTGGACTTCAATCTTAGTTTGATCGACAAATGTAGGCATATAGAATCTCCTTCCGTCTTTCTTAACTACATTACTATACCACACTATTATGTTTAATATCACTTGTTATAAGGTTAACTTAACTGTTTGCGCCTGAGGCAAAGTTAAACCAGCAGAACGTAACTCGTCAATAGAAGCTTCCTTAATCTTCTTTAGAGAGCCAAATTGTCTTAAAAGCTTATTTCTACTTTTTGGACCTATTCCTTTGATCGCATCTAGTTTACTGGACAAAGCATTTTTAGCATGTGTTCTTCGGTGAAAAGTGATTGCAAATCTATGTACTTCATCTTGAATTCTAGTCATTAAATAAAAGCCTTGAGATTTAGGATCTAAAGGAATTAGTTTCAAGGGTATACCATTAATAGGATCGCCATAAAGTAAATGATTAGTCCTGTGCTTGTTATCCTTTACCATACCGGCAACAGGAATATTAAGATTTAATTCATTGCGTAAAATATCCTCACAAGCATCTACTTGGATTTGGCCACCATCCATCAAAATCAAATCTGGCATGGGTTTATGTTCTTTAAGTAGTCTGCTGTATCTTCTGCGCACCACTTCACGAGTGTTGCGCACTTCATCGCCACCATTTTGGTGTTCTACTTCACCTTTTAGTTTATATTTGCGATAGGAATTTTTATCAGGTTCACCGTCTTTAAAGACAACTAGAGCAGAAACAGGGTCGGCTCCCTGAATATGCGAATGGTCAAAGCTTTCAATCACGTGACCATATGGCAGTCCTAAAGAATCGAAAATTTCTTTTTGTGCGCCTTTAGTTTTCCTATTGCCCAGCTCTAAGAGACGAAACTTTTCATCTAATTTAAGTTTGGCGTTATCCTTAGCCATATTTAACAAAGACCGTTTTTGCCCTCTCTTAGGCGTTCTGACCGGTACATGCAAAACTTCACTTAGGGCTTCATTATCAATTTTAGCAGGTACTAAAACTTCTTTAGGTACGATTCTGTTTCTTTGCCCGTAAAATTGAACAATAAATGAGGAAAATGTATCTTCGGGGTCATTAGTATCGGTCAAAGGATACATTCTGGTTTCACTTCTAAGCAACTTTGCCTGCCTTAAAAAGAAAATTTGAATAGCTATCCATGATTTATCAACGTAGAAATTGAAAATATCACGTTGAGTATTATCGTGAGAAATAATTTTCTGCTTCTCAACTGTTTCTTCAATGTAATTAAGTTGATCACGAATTTCGGCAGCACGCTCAAATTCAAGATTTTTGGATGCAACAGCCATTTTTTGGTTAAGGTCTTTTTTAACCCAGCCAATATCACCGTTTAAAAAGCTTTTGATCTTTTTTATTTGTGCCTCATAAACAGACTTTGGTACTGTTTTAAAACAAGCACCTAAACATTGTCCCATATGATAGTACAGGCAAGGTCTTCCCTGTTTGCCATGACAGCGCCTTAAAGGGAAAACTTTTTGAATAAACTTAAGAGTTGCCTGTGCAGCGTAGACATTTGGATACGGTCCGAAATAATAGCCTCCGTCTTTTCTAATAATACTAGTTAATTTGGTCTGGGGATCCCGCTCGTTAGTAATCTCAATATAGGGATAACCAGTACCTTGCTTTAACTGCACATTATAATACGGTTGGTATTTTTTAATTAAAGTTACTTCAAGTAGAAAGGCTTCTTTATCGGTTGAAACGGTGATAATATCATAATCGCGAATATTTTCGACCAGTTCTGCCCTTCTGCCAACTTGGGTACTCTTAAAATATGACCGTACACGGCTTCTAAGATTTTTCGACTTACCGACATATATTACCTTACCGTTAACATCTTTCATTAAGTAACAGCCTGGTTTAGCCGGCAAAAGTTTTAATTTGTTTTCAATTAACTGAGTTGCCAAAAAATCACTCCCCCAAATTCGCTATCATATTTTAACATACAATTCGTAATTTGAAATTTGCTTTTGCTTAACGAATCAGATTAAGTAAAGGATGAAAATATTTTACATAAAATTAATTATTTCAAGTTAATTAAAACCTGTTTTTCTAGCTTGTTAATTCTATTTTTAATATAATAAAAATAGAAAGGAAAATTATTATGGGTTTAACTTTTAAAAAACAAGATGAATTAGAAAAATTATTTGATAAATTTGCTACTGTTCCTGAAGATAAAAAGAAAAAAATATCTAAAAACAATCAGAAAGTCAAAGATAATAAATAAAAATGGTTCTACAACGAGAACCATTTTTTCTTACAAATTTACAGATTTTCTTCTATCCATTGCCATACTTCTTTTACATGCAACTTTTGAACAGAACTAAAAGTAATTACACTTACATTGTCATAATTTAAGTTTATCTTTTGTTTTAAAGTATTAATAACTTGATTTTGCTGATTTTTCTTGACCTTATCAATTTTGGTACAGATTATCAAAATAGGTAAATTCAGATAAAGTGCATAATTATACATGGCCACATCATTTTTGGTAGGTTCATGCCGTGAGTCCATTAAGATAATTAGCCCTTGCAAGTTTGCTCGCGTTTCAAGGTAATCCTGAATCATAGTTCCAAACTGCTGTCGCTTTTTTTGCGAAACTTTAGCATAACCATAACCGGGTACATCAACTAAGTAAAATTCTTGGTTTACCAAATAAAAATTTAGTGTTTGAGTTTTCCCAGGCTGTGCTGATGTTCTTGCTAAGTTTTTGCGACTCAGCAGTGTATTTATTAAGCTGGATTTACCTACATTTGAACGACCGGAAAGCGCGATTTCAGGCAAATTATCTGTTGGATACTGGTCTTCACGCACGGCACTAATCGCATACGAGCTATTTTTAATGATCATTGGCTGCCTTAATTTCTTCTCCGTCGTCTTGTTCATCATTTGAGCGACGAGTTACTACCGGTTCAGCACTATCTTCTATCACTTCTTTTGTAACTCTGACACTCTCAATATCAGGCTCACTCGGTGTTTGATACATAATACCCATCATTGCATTTTCTATAATGGTTCTTAAACCACGAGCCCCCATATTGCGTTCAATTGCCAAATCTGCAATAGCGTTCAAAGCACTTGGTGTAAACTCCAAGTTAACTTGATCAAGTGATAGCAACTTTTTATATTGTTTTACCAAAGCATTCTTTGGTTCGGTTAAAATTCTTACCAGATCGTTTCTGTCAAGTTTATCAAGTGTTGCGATAATCGGAATACGTCCAATAAACTCTGGAATCAGGCCAAATTTGACGAGATCTCCGGTTGTCAAATGTTTCATCCAAGAATCATCTTGCACCTTATTAAGTTCTTTTTCGGCACTGAAACCGATTATTTTTTTGCCCAGACGACTTTTAACGATTTGCTCAATACCGTCAAAAGCTCCACCAACAATAAATAAAATATTAGTAGTATTTATCTGAATTAACTCTTGTTGGGGATGTTTACGCCCGCCCTGAGGGGGAACAGAAGCAACAGTTCCTTCCAAAATCTTCAGTAAAGACTGTTGAACGCCTTCACCTGAAACATCTCTTGTAATTGAAACATTCTCAGATTTTTTGGAAATCTTATCAATTTCATCAATATAAACGATGCCACGTTCTGCACGTTCAATATCGTAATCGGCATTTTGCAAAAGCTTAAGCAAAATATTTTCGACATCTTCACCGACATAACCGGCTTCTGTTAAGGTCGTTGCATCAGCAATCGCAAAAGGCACATCCAAAATTCGTGCCAAAGTTTGTGCCAAATAAGTTTTGCCAGAACCAGTTGGTCCTATTAAAGCAATATTCGATTTTTGCAATTCTGTTGAAGAGTCAACATCCATTTGAGTAATCCGTTTATAATGATTATAAACGGCTACTGAAAGAATCTTTTTGGCACGTTCTTGGCCAATAACATATTGGTCAAGCTGCTTTTTGATTTCCATTGGTTTAGGTAAATCTTGTGCTTTTTTCAAAGAATCAGATTTTAGTTCATCATCAATTATTCTTTTAGACAGATCAACACATTCGTTACAAATATAAACCCCGTTACCCGCAATCATCTTTTTAACTTGATCTTGTGTTTTGTCACAAAAGGAACATCTTATTTCCTCTTGATCAGTAAATTGTGATGCCATTCTTTTCCTCCTAATATCTACAAGTCCTAGATTAGCATAAATTGCGCTATGTATATGAATTATTTGCTTGGAGAAAAATAAAAAGGCAGTTTGACACCACCTTTTTACCTAGATATTAAAATCCTATTTTTCGTCAGACTTTTTTTCATCTTTTTTTGTTTTGGATTTAGCAACTTGCTTTGCGCTGTCAGCAACAATTTTAATAGCCTTACGAACATTGATATCATGTGAAAGCATATCATCAGTCAAAGTATTGCGCACAGTTTTTTCATCCATGTTGTATTCGGCTGCCAGGTCCTTAATTTCCTTGTCAATTTCTTCTTGTGAAGCTTTAATATCTTCTTTTTTGACAATAGCTTCAAGGACAAGGTTAGTTTTAACCCTTTCTTCAGCATCTTTACTGAATTGTGAACGCAATTGTGCTTCTGTCGTATTAGTTATCTTGTAATATGTTTCAGGGCTGATGCCTTGGCGCTGCATATTGCCTAAATATTGATTCATTTGCGTGTCGATATCTTCTTGAATCATAGCATCCGGAATCTTATCGATAGTAGCATTAGCAACTGCACCTTCAATAGCAGCTTGTTCGATTTCGTCTCTTGCAGCCTCTTCTTTTTGAGACTTTAAGTCCTTCTTGATTTTTTCTTTTAAATCATCAAGAGTATCAACTGAATCGTCTACATCTTTAGCAAATTCGTCATCTAGCTTAGGCAATTGCTTAGTTTTAACTTCATGAATCTTAGTAGCAAAATGAGCTTCTTTACCAGCTAAGTCTTTTGCACCATAGTCTTCAGGAAATGTGACAACAACATCAACTTCGTCACCGGCCTTATGACCGACCAATTGATCTTCAAAGCCTGGTATAAAAGTATTTGAACCTAAACTAAGTGAATAATCATCAGCTGAGCCGCCTTCAAATGCCTTACCATCAACTGTTCCCTTATAATCAATAGTAACAGTATCTCCGTTAGCAGCTGCGCTCTTCTTCAATACTAATTCAGCGTTCTTTTCACGCTCTTCTTTTAATTTGGCATCAACATCTTTAGCATATACACGAGTGTTTTGTTTTGGAACTTCAACTCCCTTGTATTCACCCAATTTTACTTCTGGCTCAATAGTAACAGTGGCTTTCATTTGCCAATCTTGACCTTTTTCCATTGAAACCGGCAAAATTTGGGGTTGACCTACAGCAGCAATACCAGCTTCTTTAACCGCTGCAGAATAAGCATTTGGCAGCACAATGTTTAATGCATTTTCATATAAAGATTCCTCACCGTAATATTGATCAAAGATCACACGAGAAACATGTCCCTTTCTAAAGCCGGGAACACGCAGGCTACCCTTTACCCTTTTAAAGGCTTGATCTAGCCCACGCTTTACATCAGCTTGGGGAATATCAAAAGTAAGTTCACCGGTAGTTTTATCGGTTTTATTCCATTTTACAGACATTAATTAAATACCTCCAATGTCAAGTTAAATTGCATCGTTACATACTAAATTATCTTACATTAAACGCTCGCAAAAAACAAACTTAGGCAAAAAAAGATGTACTTCTATGAAGAAGTACATCTTTTTAAACTGTTTTTAACGAACTAGTCAAGAATTTCAGTAACTTGACCAGCACCAACAGTACGACCACCTTCACGGATAGTGAATTTAGTACCCTTTTCAATGGCTGCTGGTTTAATTAATTTAACAGTAAATTCTGTGTTATCGCCAGGCATAACCATTTCAGTACCTTCTGGTAATTCAATTTCTCCAGTAATATCTGTAGTGTGGAAATAGAATTGTGGACGGTAATCTGAGAAGAATGGGGTATGACGTCCGCCTTCCTCTTTCTTCAAAACGTAAACTTGGCCTTTAAACTCGTGGTGAGTTTGAATTGAGCCAGGTGCAGCCAAAACTTGTCCACGAACAACTTGGTCACGGTCAATACCACGAAGCAATACACCAACGTTGTCTCCAGCTTCACCTAAGTCCAAAGTCTTGTGGAACATTTCCAAACCAGTTACAACTGATTTAAGAACTTTATCTACCAAACCGACAATCTCAACTTCATCACCAATCTTAACTGTACCACGATCGATACGGCCAGAAGCAACAGTACCACGACCAGTAATAGTGAAGACATCTTCAACTGGCATCAAGAATGGCTTATCAGTTTGACGTTCAGGAGTTGGAATGTATTCATCAACTGTGTCCATCAACTTCATGATAACTTCTTCTTGTTCCTTGTCACCTTGTAAAGCTTTCAATGCTGAACCACGGATAACTGGAATGTCATCACCAGGATAATCGTATTCAGTCAACAAGTCACGAACTTCCATTTCAACCAAGTCAATTAATTCTGGGTCGTCAACTAAGTCAGTCTTGTTTAAGAAAACAACAATGTAGTTAACACCAACTTGACGAGCAAGTAAAATGTGTTCACGAGTTTGTGGCATAGGACCATCAGTTGCGGCAACAACTAAAATAGCTCCATCCATTTGTGCGGCACCAGTAATCATGTTCTTGATGTAATCGGCGTGACCTGGGGCATCCATGTGGGCGTAGTGACGATTTTCAGTTTCGTACTCTACGTGAGCGGTATTAATAGTAATACCACGTTCCTTTTCTTCTGGAGCTGCATCGATTTCTGAATAATCTTCTGCCTTAGCCAAGCCCTTTTCTGATAAAACTTTAGTAATAGCCGCTGTTAAAGTGGTCTTACCATGGTCAACGTGACCGATAGTACCAATGTTTACGTGTGGCTTTGTTCTAACGTAATGTTCTTTTTCTGCCATTAAAATGACCCTCCTGTAAATTTGCAAGAAGTCCGTTGAGTAAGTAACGGATAGTTCTCTGTTGAATATTGTACTACTTTCATAGGCAAATGCCTAGTATTTTAATGCATAGAGCCATGCCTAATGAAAACGTCCTTTGCTATTATACTAAATACTTTGAAAAAGTAAAGACATTTTATCCAATTTTATTCGGATATATTATTATCGATTTTCTCAAACAGTTTTTGATTGCTTCGGCCATCATGATTTTCAATATAAGAAGCAATATCGCTGGCAAAACTGTCGGGATTATCAACATACTTATATAGTTTAGGATAAAGACTGCCTAAAATCAAATTTACTTCGCCTAAAACTGCAGGAAGCTGGCTCGGTTTATGATAATACCGAGCGCCGATGCCTGATACAACTTCTCGATATATCGCATCTTTTTCGAGTAAATTTATTTTTTGTGGAATAAATTGCTCTTCCTGCCCCAATACCAAAACCCTAAATGTTTCCTGAAGTCCCAGGCGAAACAAATCCTCAATTAAAACCAGACGAATTGCAAAGTTTAAACTGGGATCCAGCAACAAACTCTGAGCAAAATTTTTAAAATTTGGTAAATCTAACTTAAATAATTGTTCGTAATCAAATTTTGTCGGCTTGCTTTTTTGCTTGAAAGTAACCATTATTTGCTGCTGCTTTGTCTTACTAACAGGTTCAACTAAATCCGGTAACTCGTAGGCAGTAATATTTTTTACCTCTAATGCTTCAATAGAAAAGTGATTCATTTTCAGAATTCTACTGTATTCACGAAAAATTTTAGGATTAGTAAACAAGTCTTTTTCTTCTTTAATTAACTCATAAGCTGAATAATTTTGTTTATCCTTGAGATAAAGCTCGCAAAGACAAAGTACGATTTCATTACTTGGTCCAATTCTTAATGCCTCTTCAAGATTTTGTATTGCTTGAGCAAAATCTCCTTTTGCTGCGGATTTTTTGGCTAAACTAAGCAGATTTTTTTGACTTAATGAGGTCATTTATTTATCTTTCTTGATAATTCTCTGACCGGTTTTATTGACATCAACAGGATGATGAGTTTCTTTCTTGGGCAACTCGCTCTTGTTGTTTCTTTTTTGCATAGCACGATGGCGGTTTTGGTTAACTTCCATTACTACTGGTAAAACTACTGGGCGTCTATTCGTTTTGCGGTAGAGAAACTTTTCCAAATCATTTCGAACATCCTGCTTAATTTCAGTCCAATCAAATTTTTTATGTTCAAAGTTATTAGTGATAGTTTTTTTAATCAGTTCAATGCTGTCACGCATCAGTTGCTGATTGGCCTTAATGTAAACAAAGCCTCTACTGGTAACTTGTGGTTGAGCAATAATCTTTTTCTTACGGCGATCAATTGTGACAACAGCAATGAAAATACCGTCATCTGATAATACTTCTCGGTCTCGTAAAACAATATTACCAACATCCCCGATACCAGAACCGTCAATCATCGTATCCTCACCTGGGACCGGATCTGTTAAATAAAGGCGCTTTTGATTGAAATCGTAGTTTAAGCAATCTCCATTCTTGGTAATAAAAATATTATCTTTATCCATTCCTGCCCTAATAGCTAAGTCCTTGTGTACTTCAAGCAGTCGATATTCACCAATAACGGGAATTAAAAATTGCGGTTTCAAAATATCAATAAGTAGTTGCAAATCACGGCCTGTCGCGTGTCCACTGGTATGCTTTGCCTTACCTAATTGAATAACGGTCCCACCAGCACGATAAACCAGATCACTGGTTTGTGCCACAACCGTTTCCACAGAATGAGAAGGTGTCGTCGCAATAAAGACTAGGTCTCCCTTATGAATTGTGATCATGCTGTGACGGTTCTTAGCCATCTTTTGCAATGAATTTAAGGGCTCACCCATTTGACCGGTTTCCAAAATAACCGTCTTTTCATCTGGAGTTTCTTTTAAATTTTTAACCCTCATTAATAAACCTTTAGGGACATTCAAATAACCCAGATTCATTGCAGTACGAACGATTTTGGCTAAATCTCTACCTGTTAGTAAAACATGTCTACCCGTTTGATAGGCCGCGTTTAAAACTTCTTGAATTCTAATCAAATTCGAGGCTTTTGCAGCAACAATTACCCGACCATTTGCATTACGAAAAACATTTGTAACATAATCTCCAATGTCCTGTTCAGCAACATTTGGTAAAGATGCCTCTGCATTTGAAGAATCACTTAATAAAGCCAATACCTTTTTTTGACCAATTTCAGCTAATCGATCTAGATCAGTCCGGTATTTAGGAGCAGCGGAAGGGTCAAATTTAAAATCGCCTGTGTAAACCACCTCTCCGGCTGGAGTATGCACGTCAATGCCAAGAGAATCAGGGATGGAATGCGTAGTTGGGAAAAAAGAAATATTGGCGTTTTTAAATTCAATCTCTGTTTCCGCATCAATCACGTGAAAGAGACTGTTTTTACACCGTTTATTCTCACGTCTTACTGTTATCTTAGCCAATTCAATTGTTAATTGGGAGCCAAAAACTGGAATGTCATATTTTCGTAGAATATAAGGTAGTGCCCCAATTGAATCTGCATGTCCATGTGTCAAAAAGATGCCGACTACCTGATCACCATATTGCTCGAAAAAATCCAGATCTGGAATAACCAGATCTATTCCAAACAATGTACTGTCGGGATATTTAAGGCCGGCATCAAGAACAAAAATTTCATCATTAACTTGAACAGCGAACATGTCTTTTCCTTGCTCACGAACACCGCTCAGAATCATAATTTTAACTTGATCAGTCATTATATTTCCTTTTCTTTAATTGCTATTCAGTTGTTATTTATGGATCAGATGATCACAACGTAAAAAGTATCTTTTTTTATTCTAGCATAAAATGGTATTATGACAAAAATAAAAAAGCCGATTCAATACTCGAACCAGCTTTTTTAGATCTCAATTAAAATTAACGACGTAAGCCTAACTTCTTAATTAATTCACGATAGCGATTAATATCTTTGTTTTGTAAATAACGAAGCAAGTTACGACGGTGACCGATTTTCTTCAGCAGGCCAACATAAGAATGGTGGTCATGTGAGTGATTTCTCATATGCTCAGTCAGATTGTTAATATCTGTAGTCAAGATTGCCACTTGAACCTCAGTTGAACCTGTATCACCTTCGTGAGTCGCAAATTTTTGAATGATTTCATCTTTTTCAGCTTTTGAAATTGCCATAATATTTTCACCTTTCACTAAAATAATTGCCGTTAACAACGTTAACCGTCAGGTGTGAGCGTGCAAACAGCGTTAACGGTTCACAACAATAGTATAATACAGACAATTTTTTTAAAAAGCAAGTATAATTTATCTTGCATCTGCAATTATCTTTCAGTATAATCTATAAAGTAGAATTACGATCAATGGAGGTGAATTTTATGCCACAAATCAAATCAGCTATTAAGCGTGTTAAGACTCAAGATGCTGCTAGAAAGCGCAATGCTGCTCAAATGAACAAGTTAAGAACTGCCGTTAAGAAGTTTAAGACTGCTCAAGCTGCCGGTGCTGATAACGCCTCCGAATTACATGTAGCTGCTGCTCGTGCTATTGACAAGGCAGCTTCAAAAGGACTTATTCACAAGAATAAAGCTAGCCGTGATAAGAGCCGTTTAGCTAAACTTGCAAAATAATAATTTGATTAAATGATAATCAAAAAGACAGAAGTGAAAATCATTTCTGTCTTTTTATTTACCAAAATTTATACGTAATTAGACATTAAGAATAAAGAGCTTCAAAAAATTATCGGCTCGATATTGACCATTTTTATAATTATAATCCAGTTTAATTGCTTGCTCTAATAGCTGTGCTACTTTTTCTTTTGCTAACTTATTTTTTAGCGCCAACTTAACACGATAAGGATGAACACCAAGTTTTCTTACAATTTCAGCTTCACTTCTCCCTCTTGCTTTAAGTATTTTAACTAGCAAAATCATTTCTAATTGATTTTCAAAAACCGCAAGTATTTGAATTGGATTATTTCCGTTTTGAAGTTGATTATTTAACCGAGCGATAGCTTCTTGGTAGTTTTGGGCTAAAGCTGAATCTAAAATTGCAAAAATATTTTGTGCTAGTGATAAATCAACATTCTTTTCAACTATTTCAGTAGTGATATTTCTGTCAACAGCTACCATCTTCAGCTTATTATAATTACTTAAAACTATATCTAAAACCTGGTCACTGCGTTCAAGCAACAATGTTGCAGCAGAATTTGTAATATGATAGCCCTCGGTCGTTATAATTGCTTTAATTACTTTATTCAGATCATAAGGCCGAACTTGAGTCTCAACAACGTTAAAATTTTGCGTGACGGACTTCGTTATTTTTTTGCGCCGATCTAATTTTTCGTAAGAGGCGACAATAACTATGACATCTTCAAGTTTTGCAGTATTTACAAAAATATTTTGCAGCTGGGTGATCTGCTTTTGATATTTTTTGGGAACCTTTGACGTTAAGAAAAAAGGGTTCTTAATTGTTATTACTTTTTTCTGGCTAAAAAGACTTGATTCAGTAAGATCAGCAATTAATTCGTCTAGCCCCTCTGCTTCGCAATCAACGGATACTTTTTCATAGTCTGCGAAAATCTCATCATGTATATACGAGCTAGTAAGATATTCATTTAAAAAACTATCATTTCCATTAATTAAAGTATGCAAAATTTTTTTATTTGAGTTTTTAAATAAAGAAAGTAATGTCATTTTTTAATCACCGGCAAAAATCTTTTAAATTTGGGTTTTATTAAAACACCATAGTTCCAAGTTATCATACCACAGTCCTGAGTCGAAGCCCATGGAATATGTTGGCTTCGAAGAGTAGCAATAGTTTCTGGATGAGGGTGCCCAAAGCGATTCTTGCGGCCAGCAGAAATAAAGACTCTTTCTGGTTGCAAAGCTTGCAAAAATTCTTTATTGGAAGCGGTTCGACTTCCATGATGTCCTAACTTAAAATAATCAGCATGTAAATGATAACGGCTCAATATTTCCAGTTCCCCTTTTTGGCCCAGGTCTCCGGTAAAAAGCCAGTTTTTGTTTGCTAATTTAAATAATAACGAAAGTGAATCTTCATTTTTACCAATACCTGGCTTAAAGGGATATACAACTTTGAAGGAAATTGGTGGCTCATTTATTGTTTCACCGGCTAACACCTGTACAATCTGCCCTTTTTGAATCCGGCCTATTATTCTTTTGCAAAATGACGGATTCCTTATCAATCCTTGCGCCATATACAATTTTTTTACCCGAATTTGACTCAAAAGTGGCCTTAAGTCCCCTACGTGATCGGCATCCTGATGGCTGATAAAAATTCCGTCAATTTTATTTATTCCCTGTGCTTTCAAAAAAGGCACGGTGATTTTATTAATCTGCGGGGTTATTTTTTTACCATTAAAATTTAACTTTCCACCAACGTCAATGAGATAAACATGCCTAAAAAGAGGCGTAGATATTAAGATACTATCCCCCTGTCCTACGTCAATAAAAGTTACTTGACCCTTGAGGGGAAAATGAATCGTTAAGAAGATTAGTCCGTATATAATTAAGGCCAGCTTAAAAAGATATCTGATTAGTTTTTGATTTTTAGACTTTTCATTTATTAATACCAACAATATAGAAGTTAACAGTAATAAAAACAGGCATTGCCACCAATTAATTTTCCCAAATGTTAAAAGACCAATTTTACTATTAGAAAACTTCGCAATTACTTTCTCACCTTGTTCAAGTATCTTTTCAAGGAAATAACTACATCGGGGACTAATGTTAAAAATAATTAAATTAAAAAAAGTCAAGGGCATAACAACCCAGTTAAAATATGGTACTACTAACAAATTAAAAAAGACCGTTAGCAGATTAAACTGAAAGAAATGAAATAAAAGTAGTGGCAATAACAAATTGTTTAAAGCCCAGGACTGTCTAAACTTAGTCAGGCTTTTAGTCATTTCAAGGCCCAAGGCTAAAGTGTAACTTAAAAGAGCTCCAGTACTCATCATGAGTCGAGGATTGACGGACATATGCAAAACAGCCGTTAATCCTAGCAGATCTGCCTTATTAATTTTTAGCTTATGCAACGAAAAAATTTGCCCCAAGATATAGGTTAAACTCGCTCTAATAAATCCAGCTTGACCATTACTTAGAAAAATACCGACTAATAAGATAAACAAGCAAAAAATGAAAGTTTCTTTTTCAGTTAATTTACAGTAATAGCACATTGTGCTTATTACTAGCGTGTAAATACCAACATGCAAACCGGAAATGCTTAAGATATGAATGACACCGAGGTCACGATAATTATTGAGTATTGTTTGGAATTTCTGGTCAGGGCTTTCTCCCAATATAAGTTCATTACTAAAAAAAGACAAAATCGGTGGAAACTTTTGCAAAAATCTCTTTAACTGAAAACGCCAGTAATGCAGGTAATTTGCTAATCCTCCTTTCTTAATTTGGATCTTAAAGCTCGTTAAATTAACTTGCTGAGTAATCTTTTTACTGCGGTAATATTTTTGCTGGTCAAATTCTCCATAATTAGAAGCTGGTTCAATTGGGTTAACCTCACCAGACAAATCATGTAATATAACTTTATAGCCATAATTTAATTGCTTTAGCTGACTTGAACTCAATTTGCCAGAAACTAAAATCTTACTTCCAGCCGTCTGCCCTTCAACCGTAAACCAGTCATCGGAAATCTTCATTTTGTCTGGAAAAAAGGTAATAGCTGTATTGGGTTTAAGTGCAAAATTAGTTTTACTCATGTCAGAGTGAAAACCAAAAATAGTTGCCAAAAGAATAATAAAAATTAGCCATTTTAAAGAATTAAATTTAAGTAAAAGTACAAAACCTAAATAAAAAACTATTAATAGGCAAGTACATTTTTGCACAAAGGTATAGCATTGATATTTCAAGAAACTTAAATTAATTAGTAATAAGGCCAGTAGCAGGAAAAACCCAGGTCGCAGAATATCAAATTTCCAGTTGGTCTTTAAGCGCAGCAAAAGTCTTTTCTCCAATTCCTGATACCTGCATTAAATCTTCAACAGATTTGAATTCTCCGCTTTTTTGACGGTAAGCAATAATTTGCTGAGCCTTTTTTTCACCAATACCATTTAGTTGTTGCAGTTGACTTACGTTTGCAGTATTAATATTCACCTTGTTACCGGCATTAGTTTGGTCACTTGTTGTCTCAGGGGCAGAATTAGAAGCATTGGAAGAAACCGATTCAACGACTTGTTCTGCTTTAATTTTTTCACCTTTGTATGGAATGTGAATTTTATCTTGATCTTTCAATATCAATGCTCGATTAACATTCTTTAGCTGTGCATTATTCTTAATCCCCCCTGCAGTGGCAATTAAATCGTTTAAACGTGCTCCACTTTTTAAAGTATAAACGCCTTGGTGATTAATCGCGCCTGATATATCACAGGTCACATCTTTAGGCTTAGTCGCGGCTACCTTTTTGGTAACAGATTCAGTATTTGACAACTGTTTACTTGCGTCACTGCCGGACTGATTTTTATTTTGCACAGTATTCTCATTTTTATAATCTAATTCGTCAAAAGTGTCATTTGAGTTTGGCCTTTGAGACCAAACTACTAGAACAATGCCCAAAAGGACTATTCCAATGAAAAAATATTGTTTGTGTTCCTCAATAAAAGCTTTAATTTTTTCCCAGTTCATTTTTTCAACCCCCATTGATAAGTACGCAAAAAAAGCCCAAAAACTTGGGCTTTTAGTAATTATTGATATTTTTGTTGTAAATAATGGAGTGCATCATCAAAAGTACGAACGGGAACTATTTTCATTCTAGTACCAATCTGCTTAGCTGTTTTTTTAGCTAATAAATAATTGCTGGTGACTTTTTTCATTCCTGCAGTATCCGTCGGGGCAAAAAACACTTCAGCGCCGGCTTTGTCAGCAGCTACTACTTTTTTATCAACGCCGCCAATCATGCCAACTTTGCCAGTAGGACTGATAGTTCCAGTCCCAGCTATTTTATGTCCTTGAGCCAAATGTTTACCCGAAAAAACTTCGTAACTGGTCAAGGTAAACATTAAACCAGCTGAAGGGCCACCAATTGCGCCAGCATTAATCGTTACTTGAGGATGGGTTTCGACCTGTAAATGTTCAACCAATTGAATGCCAATACCTGGCTTTCCTGTCCCTGCAACTTTAACGATTTTCCCTTTGAAATCTATTTTTTTCTGTTCACGCAAAGCATTAATTACAACTTCAGAGCCAATCTTTTTCTTTTGAAAGTAATTGATCATTTCTTCAGTTGAGCGAAATTTATGACCATTTGCTCCCAAAACGGTATCTCCTATTTGCAACTTATTTCTAAAACTGGAACCCTTTTGTACCTGCATAACATATACGCCTTTATAATGCAGTTTAGGCTTAAGACCTGCCTTTTTAGCCGCACAATAAAGTGCATTTTGCTGACTTGTTTGCATATACCAATTTTGTAGTTCCTGATACTGACTGTTACTTGAATTACCCAGTAATTCAGACTTGGGAATGCGACTGGCATATTTTTGAGTATAACTAAAAAGGTACTCCCAGACAGATGCCGGCTGGCTAGTTTCACTAACTGTAACTAGATAGAAATTATTGGGCGCCTTGGCCTTACTTTTCACAAATTGTCCTACTGGAACTGCGCTTCCCGGCATTTCAATATAATAATTTGTTGGCCAGTTCAACCCAATAAAAACTAGAAAAAGAGTCAGAATAAAAAGCAGCCATTTACGTGTTTTACTATTTCTTTTAGCATGATTTTCTTCTTTATTCATGAGAATTTTTCCTTTAAAGCCTTTGCAGCCTCGCTGGGCAAGAAACTATTAAAATCACCATTAAATTGTGCAATTTCTTTAATAATACTAGATGCAACATAACTATTTTCCGGTTTAGTAAAAAGCAAGACTGTACTAATATCATTTGCCATTTTTCTATTCATTTCCGCAATCTGTTGTTCAAATAAGAAGTCTGTAGTGTTTCTGACTCCCCGCACGATAACATTTGCGTGTAAATCTCGTGCTACATTAACTGTCAGCTGATCAGGCTTTAGCAGCACCTCAACATTTGGCAGGCTTTTAACAGCAGCTTGGCATAATTTTTGCCTTTCGTTATCCTTAAAAAGATATTTTTTAGCCGTATTAACCATTACTACTACGTAAACTTTATCAAAAATTGCAGCTGCCTGCTTAATAACATCAACATGTCCATTAGTAACAGGATCAAAACTGCCCGGAAAAATTGCTACACTCATTATTATTTTTTATTCCTTTCGATAAAAACGGATAATGGTTTTACCCAGGTGCTTTTCTTTAATAAACTCAAAACCAGCAACTACCTCCAAATCCGTCTGATCATCTGTTTCAGCTACTATTATTGCTCCTTGATGTAGCAAAGCTAAATCACGCATTTTTGCCATATCAGACGCGATTTTTTGCTTTGCATATGGCGGGTCCAAAAAAACTAAATCAAATTTCTGTTGCTCTTCAGCCAATTTATTCAAGGCGGCTTTACTGGACATCTTATATACAGAGAAAAGATTAGGCTCTTTGGTCAAGGCAATATTTTTGCGAATAATCGCTACGGCCTGGTAATTAATGTCTATTATCACGGCATGGTGACAACCGCGAGAAACGGCTTCTATTGCTAAAGCACCACTTCCGCCATATAGATCAAGGACTTCACCACCAGAAAAGAATTGACCTAATGAATTAAACAGTGACTCTTTAACTTTATCACTAGTCGGTCTTGTCTTTTGACTCTTTAAAGTAAATAAATTTCTTTTGGCATATTTTCCAGAAATAATTCTCATAATATTTGTTCTGTATTTTCCTGACGTTCTTGTAACTTTCTTTCAGCATCTGCTGCTAAATCCGTAATTTGTTTTTCAATATGATCACTTGAAAGATCGATTTGATCCCATTTTGATCTTTCAACCCTGTCAACAAAATCAAGTGCATTCAGATTCCGAATAACTTGATCGATCTCATTTTGATTTACATATAAAATACAATAACCGAATTTTTTAGAAAAATATACTATATCACCATAATGCCTTAGCTTATATTGGTTGCTGACTGAATTTAAATAAACAATAATGCTCAGCCTTTGGCTAATATTTTTATTGGTTAAGTCTTGCTTGATGCTCATTTAAAACTTCCTTCTTGTTCGATTCGTTCATTTGCTGATATGTTCAGTACAATCCCAATAGCGGCTGATAAGATAATTAAGGAAGAGCCACCGTAGGAAATAAAAGGTAATGTGACCCCGGTTATAGGCAATAGACCAAGCACGGCACCTACATTAAACAGAGTTTGAATAAAGATAATTGTAGTAACTCCAAAACATACCAGAGCATTGAATTGAGAACTGGCATGGATACCAACTTCCATGATACTCCATATAAGATAAAACATAAGACTTAGTATGACTAGAGCACCAATAACCCCAATTTCTTCTGCAATTATAGCTAAAATAAAGTCTGTGTAAGGTTCCGGGAGATAGCCCCGTTTTTGCATGCTATTGCCTAATCCTACTCCGAGCAAACCACCATTATGAATAGCATAATACGAATTAACTAGCTGGGCACCACCCTTTTGCTCAAGTTCAAAAGGATGCAGAAAAGACATAAAACGGTGATATTGATACTTATTTTGTAAAAAAGCAGGATTCAATTTGATAACTAGGAAGATAAATAAATATATTCCAACTGCAATACCAATTAAGCATAATACTGCATTTTTAGCAGGAACACCAGAAACAGAAAACATGATAATCACAATCATGGCTAAAATAGCAGTACCGCCAAAATCCGGTTCAAGTATAACCAAAAGCATCATAAAAGCAGCTAAAATTGCTGGCCTATACAAATTACGAATAATTTGGCCTTTTTTGAAAGCTCCATCATGACGGTCTAAGAAATAAGCTAAATAAATTATCAGCGACAGCTTGGCAATTTCTAATGGTTGAATCTTTATTATCTTTAAATCAATCCAGCCAACAGAACCATTTACAGCTGCGGCAGATCCCTTAAAAATTTTCAAGAGAATTAGGTAAATGAGCAGCAAAAAACTAAGACCTAAAAACCAGATAACAAATTTGCGACTCTTGAAAATTTCTAGTTTTAAGAAAAAGCACAGAGCACAGCAAACAAATACGGCAAAAAGTGCATACAGAGCCTGGCGAATACCATATATCGCTGGGTTAAAGCCATTAACTAGTAATATGTCCGAACTAGCCGAATAAACCATTACAATTCCAAAAACGACTAAGAGAATATAAGGTATGAAAATATTGTAATTTAAATGGTGAAGTTTTTGCCGCACTAGCCGACCTCTCCTTCTGTAACTTAATCTACCTTTATTATAAGCATTATAAAACAAAAAGAGCACCACTTCATCAGTGAGTGCCCTTCTAAAACAATTATTTATTTTTTATTACGTTTCTTATCAGCTTTTTGTCTTTCTGAAGTATTGAGAATTTTCTTTCTTAATCTAATTGAATCAGGAGTTACTTCACAGTATTCATCATCATTTAAGAATTCAATGGCCTCTTCAAGTGTTAAAGTCTTAAGAGTTCTGATTGCGGCAGCATGATCTTTCCCAGCAGCACGAGTGTTAGTTAAGTTCTTACCTTTAATAACGTTGACCGCAATATCACGATCACGGGAAGATTGGCCAACAATCATCCCTTCATAAACTTCTACTCCAGCACCAATAAATAATTCACCACGTTGTTCAACAGTTTGTAAAGAATACGTAGTTGATTTACCCTGGCTAATCGATACTAAAGCACCATTTTGCCGTCCCGGTTCCCAATTTTTGACAACTGGCTTATATGAATCAAAACTGTGGTTCATAATGCCATAACCACCTGTTTGGGACATAAATTCATTATTATAACCAATTAAGCCACGAGAAGGAACCAAGAAATCTAAACGGGTTTGATTATTGCCAGTTGAAGTCATATTCTTCATCTCACCTTTTCTTTGTGAAAGAGAATCAATGACAGAGCCAACATATTCATCAGGAGTATCAACCTGGACAGCTTCAAATGGTTCACACATTTTGCCGTCAATTTCACGATAAATTACCTTTGGTCTTGATAATTGTAATTCAAAACCTTCCCGCCGCATTTCTTCAACTAAAATTGAAAGGTGCAATTCACCACGACCAGATACAGTCCAGGCATTCAATTGGTCTGTCGGCTCAACTCTTAACGACACATCGGTACGTGTTTGCTTAATTAGTCGATCCTCTAACTTCTTAGGCGTAACTTTGTCACCCTCACGACCAGAAAATGGTGAGTCATTGGCAACAAAATCCATTTGCAAAGTTGGCGGATCTATTTTAAGAAGTGGCAATGCTTCCGGATTTTCGGCAGAAGCAATAGTCTCACCAACAAAAATATCGTTAATACCGCTAATGGCAATGATATCCCCTGCTTTAGCTTCAGTAATTTCATTACGCTTCAAACCGAAGAAACCAAATAATTTGGTAACCCTAAAGTTTTGGGTAGAACCGTCACGCTTCATCACAGTGATATTATCGCCAACTTTAACTTTACCGCGATAAATACGGCCAACGCCAATTCGACCAACATAATCATCCCAGTCAAGCATTGTAATTTGGAACTGCAGAGGCTCATCAGCATTGTCAATAGGCGCAGGAATAGCCTTAATAATAGTGTCAAAAATAGGATTCATCGTTTCTTCCTGTTTAGCAGGATCTGGATCATAGGATGAGGTACCATTCAAGGCCGATGCATAAACGACTGGAAAATCAAGTTGTTCATCGTTAGCACCAAGTTCGATAAATAATTCCAAAACTTCGTCAAGAACTTCTTTCGGACGAGCACCAGGACGATCAATTTTATTGATAACCACAATGGGCTTAACTCCAGCCTCTAATGCCTTTTTGAGTACGAAACGAGTTTGCGGCATAGTACCTTCATAAGCATCAACCAGCAATAAGGCACCATCGACCATATGCATGATTCGTTCAACTTCACCACCAAAATCGGCATGTCCTGGAGTATCCAAAATATTGATGGTAGTGTCACCATATTTAACCGCAGTATTTTTAGATAAAATAGTAATACCACGCTCACGCTCAATATCGTTGGAGTCCATTGCCCGATCTTCCAGAGCCATATGTTCAGGGAGAGTGTCGGATTGCTTCAATAATTGGTTAACCAAAGTAGTTTTACCATGGTCAACGTGCGCTATGATAGCTATATTTCTAATATCGTTTCTTCTTTTTTCTGACAAAAGTATTCCTCCTCCACTCCTCAATAAAAAAACTGTGACGTGGTCACAGTTTCGGCGGCACGTCAAAAACATGCTGATCGAAGTGTTTCATATCTGTATATTTACGCTCATTGATTTTACCACCTAACTGTTTAAGGGTCAACGTTTATCCCTCTTTTTCAAATTAAAAATTTAGTATAGAATAAAAAGCAGACAAATTAGTTTATTTTATGTTACAAATATAACTATAAACTTTTATGAAAGAGTGAATGTAATTGATATTAATGAAAGATATTACCCGAGATGGAAATCCGGTATTACGCAAGGTAGCCAAACCACTAACTTTTCCTTTAAGCGAACATTATCAAAATTTAGCAAAAGAAATGATGGAATATCTGATTAACTCTCAAGATCCTAAAATTGCAAAAAAGCACCAATTACGTGCTGGCGTTGGTTTAGCCGCACCTCAGGTTGGTGAGAGCGTCCAGATGGCCTCATTATTAGTACCAAATGATAAAAATGAAATAGTTTTCAAGGAAACTTTTGTTAACCCGGAAATTTTATCCGAATCTGTCAGACAAGCTTGTTTAAGTGAAGGTGAAGGTTGTCTAAGCGTTGACAAAGTAATTGATGGTTATGTGCCCCGTCCTGATAAATTGAAAATTCATTATTATACTGTTTCTGGTGAAGAAAAAACAATTCGTCTAAAGGATTATCCTGCAATCGTAGCGTCACATGAAATTGAACATTTGCGGGGTCATCTTTTTTACGACCGCATCAATAAACAAGACCCATTTAAATTAGATGAAGATACCGTAGTCATTTATTAATTTTTCACAAATATTTATGTCGTCAGCTATCGTTTTGACGGCTTTTTTAATAAAGCTGGCAAAACTTGATTCTATACTTGTTTTTGCATGTATGGTAGAATTTTACTAGCTATTGGAAGCTTTAATGCTGTCCAAAATTAGAACGTTTTATTAACTGAATAAGGAGAATACAAATATGATCTACAAAGTTTTGTATCAAAAAGACAAGGTTGTCAATCCTAGACGAGAAACAACCAAGACTCTTTACCTTGAGGCAGAAAATTTGGTCGCCGCAAGGACTATGGTTGAGGAAAATACCCCCTATAATATTGAACTCATCCAAGAATTAGCCGGTAATTCACTGACTTATGAAAAGGAGCATGCCGATTTTAAGCTAACTTCTTTTGAGAGTAAGAAGTAATATCTGTGCGAATAAAAAATAATGAAGTAGCCGTCGTTGCAATCGGGGGGTTGCACGAGATAGGCAAGAATATGTACTGTGTACAGTACCAAGACGAAATTATTATTATGGATTGCGGAATTAAATTCCCTGAAGATGATCTTCTTGGTATTAATTACGTCATTTCTGACTATTCATATTTAATTAAAAACCGCAAAAAGATTAAAGCACTTGTTGTTAGCCACGGACACGAAGATCATATTGGCGGAATACCATTTCTGCTTGAAAAGATTCCGGAAATTCCCGTATATGCCACACCATTTGCCTTAGCTTTAATTAAGGGCAAGCTTGAAGAACACGGCATTTTGCGGACAACAGAATTACACGAAGAGCACGAGGACACTGTTCTTAAATTCAAGAAACTAACGGTTACTTTTTTCAGAACCACTCACTCTATTCCGGATACCTTAGGCATAGCTGTTCATACCCCGCTAGGTGCGGTCGTGTTTACAGGAGACTTCAAATTTGATTTAACACCGGTAATGAACCAACCTGCTCCGGATTTTCAAAAGATGGCTAAATTAGGTAACGAGGGAGTTTTGGTGCTATTATCCGATTCAACTAACGCTGAAGTCACCCAATTTACTAAGTCCGAGCGTTTTGTAGCTAAATCATTGCATGACATCATTACGGGGATCCACGGTCGCATAATTTTTGCTACCTTCGCCTCTAATCTTTACCGCGTATCGACTGCTATCCAGGCAGCAATAGATACCGGACGTAAAGTTGCCATTTTTGGACGCAGTATGGAAAACGGTGTGCAAAATGGCATTGATTTGGGCTATTTGAATGTTCCTGACGGCTTGATTGTAGATGCTAACGAAATAAATCACACACCAGCTGAACAAGTGATGATTTTATGTACCGGCTCACAAGGCGAACCTTTAGCTGCTCTTTCCAGAATAGCAAATGGAACCCACAGACAAATTAGTTTACAGCCCGGCGATACAGTGATTTTTTCTTCAAACCCAATACCTGGCAACACGTTAAGTGTCAATCATTTGATTAACAAGTTAATGGAAGGTGGCGCCAGCGTAGTTCATGGCCGCATTAATAATGTCCACACCTCAGGACATGGTGGTCAAGAAGAATTAAAAATGATGGTTCGTCTAACAAAACCTAAGTACATGATTCCGGTTCACGGTGAATACCGCATGCAGGTCATTCATACTGAATTGGCACAAGCAGCAGGAGTTCCAGCCGCAAATACATTTGTTTTAGAAAATGGTGAAGTCATTTGTTTTGGACCAGAAGGCTCCCGCATAGCTGGTCATATTCCAGCTGGCGATGTCTATGTTGATACATCTGGCACAGCCGATGTAGGCAATGTCGTCGTTCATGATCGCCAGGTCTTATCCGAAGACGGTTTAGTAGTTGTGGTTGCAACAGTTGATTACAAGCACAAACGCGTTTTAGCTGGCCCCGATGTTTTGAGTCGTGGTTTTGTTTATATGCGTGAATCTACTGAATTAATCAACCAGGCTCAAAAGCATATTTATCACATTATAAAGTCTGAAATGGACAAAACGGAGCATCCTAAAGACAGTGTGATTCGCAATGCCATTATTGCTAACCTTTCTGATTTTCTATATTCTAAGACAAAAAGACGGCCGCTGATTTTACCAATGTTAGTTGAGAAAAAATAACGAAAAGCCCTTTTTAAGGGCTTTTTATGTAATGAATGAAATTTTATGGATAACAAATTAAAAATACATCTTTTGGTTAATGAAGTAGCTGGTAACGGGCGTGCCAAAAAAGCACTCAAGAGAACCACAGCTTTATTAATCAATGAAAACATTAACTTTGACTTGCGAAAAAGCACTTATGCCGGGGAGGCTATTTACATTGCACAAGAATATGGTGACCAAAAGCACTCACCCACGGAAATTTTGTTAGTAATCGGTGGTGATGGTTCTCTTAATGAGGTGCTAAATGGAATTAAAAGATCCCAAAATCCGAAAACTCCTATTGCCTACCTACCTGCAGGAACAGGTAATGACTTTGCGCGCGCTGCTAACTTAACTAATGATCCGAAAGTTCTTATAGATCATTTACAACAAGAATTTAAACCAGAGCGGATAGACTGCGGGACTTTTATTTTTCCTGATATTGCCCCTAATAAGAAGTATTATTTTGCCAATAGCTTTGGCATCGGCTTTGACGCATTTGTCAACCATAATAGTAATATTTCAAAATTGAAAAAGGTTCTGAATTATCTTAGTGAAGGTAAATTAATTTACGGCTGTAATGTTTTAGCAACTGTTACCAAGCAAGATACTTTTATTGTCGATATTGAAAAAAATGGTCAAAAATTCCATTTTGATGATGCTTTCATGGTTACCACAACTAATCATCCCTATTTGGGCGGAGGTCTGCCCCTTTTACCCAGTGCTAAAATTGACAGCCATAAAATATACACCGTGGTGGTTGAAAAATTTAGCTTAGCCAAATTGATTAAACTATTTATCAACCTCCTAAAAGATGGCTCACATGTCAATGACCCTCAATTTCATTATTTTGAAACTAATAAAGTTAAAGTAACAACAATAAAAAAAGAATATGCCCAAGTAGATGGGGAAGAAATTAAACGTAATATTTTTAACATTAATTTTTCTGTTTCAAGTTTTAATCTTTTACGCTAAAAAAAATTAGTTTTGTCACTACCTAGAAAAAACACAAAAACCGAGCATTTGCTATGCTCGGTTTTTTGTGTTTGACTACATTTGCCTTAATAAGATATACACTTTTTAATATCAGTCTTTTAGACCGCTAGTTATTATTACCTTTTTACAATTTTATACTTATAGCAATTAAAACTCATATGATCAAGCAGTTGACTTAAACTACGCTTTTTAAAGTGTTTATCTGAGCTTAAAATCGAATAACGACCTCCTTCGTCAACTAAATTATCTTGAGTTAGTTTGAAGCCATTATGTTTGTAAAATAATAATCTGTTGATCCTTTGAGAGTAGTTTTTTGCTGTTTTAATAACTGGTTCAATGTCCAAAACAATTTCCTGACCTGGATGGTTTCTTTTCATTAGATTTAAAATCTCACTACCATAGCCCTTGCCACGCCAGATTGGATTAACTGCCAAATACCCAATATAAATGATTTGCTTCGCATAAGTCCAGAAAATTAAACCTATAAAATTTTCTTGGTCATAAACGGCCTGAAAATTTACTCTTTTTTGCAGACCCATTGCAAGCAAGCCACTAATTGGAAACCGCTCTCTTTTTGGAAATGCACTTAAATATAATTTTTTTACTTTAAAATAATTTTTTGTTCCCCATTTAACATTTTTAAACGTTAAAATAAATATCACCTTTCTCTAACTTAAAATGCGTCAAATGAACCGTTTTTGCGCTCTTTTTTAATACAATAATTGAAAATCAATATACCAAACAAGAACCAAATTACATTTACCACTATCAATAACATCAGTTTCGACAATGAAACTCCATGACCAAGAAATATTTGCCGCACTATTTCAATGCCGCCCACGTAAGGAATAACCTCCTGAAAAGCATTATATACTGGAAAATAAACATTTGACAACATTAGCAATAAAGCCTGCAAAATAGTAGCCCACTGTCCCATTCTTTTAAATCTAATGGAGCCAGAAGCAAAAATCATTCCGATGCCAAACATTCCTAAGTTGGAAATTAAGGAAAAAGCAAACGTCAATAATATAGCTTTTAATAATTCCGCTACTGTGAACATTGAAAAAAACGAGGCTACAAGTCCTATAATTAAGAGATAGATCCAAACAAATAAGTTTTCTGCCAAAGTTTGAATAAAGTATAGAACCCACAAGGGAAATACGGATTGAGTTTCACTTTCAAGCAGACCAGTTCGCTCATCAGTCTCCACCCCATTACTACATCCACCCAATGAGGCAATACCAATACTCCAAAACAAAAAGCCAACAATGGTAAATAAAACCCCTTGTTTGGTACCATATGCCTGGCCCAACTGGGCAGGGTTGGTGAAAAGGATAACAACTAAGAAAGCTCCGGCATATAAAACAAGCGAACTAATAGCAGAATTAACATAACGAATTTGTAGTTTTAGCTCTAAATATAATTGTATCCAAAAAATATTAAATAGCTTTTTGATTTTTTTCATTTTGTTTCCTACTTTCGCTTATAAATTCCACGATACTCAGAAATTAGGTCATTTTCAGCCATTTTATGTTCAATATTTTGCTCTATTTGGCCATCTCTTAAGAACAGATAATGATCAACAACTCCAGAGAGCATCTGAGTGTCATGCGATGAAATAAAAATAATATTGCCATTCTTATTTTTTAAATCAAGAATAAAAGAGGCTAAATCCTCTTGAGCAGCTATGTCCAAACCGTTCGAGGGTTCATCTAAGAGTAAAACTTCTGTTCCCATTGCTGCTCCCACCAAAATAGCAGCTTTTTTCTTTAAGCCAGTGGACAAGTTCTGAAAAAAGTATTAAGTTCATTTGAAAAATTTTTTAATTAAGATATGAAATATTTACTTGTAGTTGCGCTAAACGCATAATGGTGTCGATTAAATTTTCTCTGTCAGCTTTAGCACTGATAACGCCATTTTGGAGATTAAAATTAAACTCTGAGGCTATCGCTATATCACCAATAGTTGCTATTAAATCAACGTCACTTGCACTAGGATCAAGCTTGAAAAGTGAACGGCCATCATCACTGACAATAAACTTTTCTTTTGCAGTTCTTTCTACAAAACAATAAACTGACTCATTAAAAGAATCTCGATAAATTGTTTCAACTTCCAGGGTAATTTGATCCAGCAATAAAACATGAGTATGATTATTAACCCATATTTGTAAAGCATCATTAAACTCATTCAAATCAGCATTTTTTCCTATCATAGCGAATTTTTACCCCGCTCTTGTTACTAACTTGACATCTTGCATCCCAATCATAGGATCTATCTGTCCAGAGTATATCATTTCAGGTGTCAAAATATAATTCTTTTTCTCATAACTTATATCTTCAGAATTTGATACAACGTCTTGGTCACTTTTAGCTGGAATCTGCTTCTTAGTTTCCTTGGGCTCAACTTTTAACGTCGCTTGTAATTTAGTAGTTAAGCCAGTCTTGCGATCGTTACCTGAAGTAGTCAAAGCCATTTCATAAGCACGGGGGTCACCAATTAAAACCAAATTTTTTTCTGCACGAGTAACAGCAGTATATAACAAATTACGTTTGAGCATGACATAATTTTGCATAGTCAGACTAAGGATAACTAAAGGAAATTCAGAACCCTGGGCTTTATGAATAGTAATTGCATATGCTCTAGTTAAATCGAAAAGATCCTTTTTGCTAAAAGTAATTTCCCTATCATCGAAGTCAGCAACCATACACTTTTGCGAATTTTCGTTATCAATTGCTAAAATTTTGCCGATTTGACCGTTATAAATATCTTTTTCCGGATTATTTTGCAGCTGTAGAATGCGATCACCAATACGAAAAATCTCGTCATGCACTTCCAGAATTTTACTGTTTGGCTTAGCTGGATTCATAATTTCCTGAATTACATCATTCAAATTATTTACTCCGCCATCGCCCTGATACATAGCCCCTAAGACTTGGATATCATCGGGATTAAAACCTTTTGCCAAAGCTCGCTCAACAATTTGACTAACTACGTGAGCGACTTCATGAGGTGGACAAGAAATGAAGGAATAGTTGCTGGTTTTTTGAAATAATTCTTGGACATTTTTACCCATATTAATGTCATGAGCAAGTGTGATAATGCTGGAATCATCACCTTGACGGTGGATTTGCTTGAGAACTGTAGTGGGAAAAGCTTGCGATTTGATCAAATCAGCAAACACATTTCCTGCACCAACAGAAGGCAGTTGATCTTTATCTCCTACGAAAACAATATGTTTAGTCTCATTAATGCTATAAACCAACTGTTTAAACAAAAACATATCTACCATTGACATTTCATCAATAATTAAAATTTCACCATTTAATTCGTTCAAATCAGTTGCATCATTTTCTCCAATTCCCAATCCTAATAAGCGATGGATTGTTTTAGCGGTAATACCAGTGATTTCTTCCATTCTTTTTGCAGCACGACCGGTAGGTGCAGCGAGTAAAAATGGTGGGTCTGTACTATAAAGAGACGATGATGGTATTTCGGCCAGCTCTTTCAATGCTAACAAAATACCGTTTATGATAGTAGTTTTGCCAGTCCCTGGACCACCAGTTAAAATTGAGATTGGATTAGTCAGCGCATTTTTAATCGCTGCTTTTTGAGTATTATCATAATGAATTTTTAACTTGGTTTCAGCGTGAGTAATAGCAAGGTTTAGTTCTTTTTCACTGTAATTTGAACTCTTTTGCTTTTTTTCCACTAGATTTTTCATTGCGTTGGCAATATCAGTTTCAGTTTCATAAATTTCTTGCAGCGCTGCATTTTCACCCATTACCACCACTTTTCCTTGATGCTGGAGATTATTAACGCAATCAGCTATAACATCAAATTGCTCAACTTGAAGCAATTTACTAGCCTCTGTTAGCAACTGTTCCAGTTTGATGTAGGTATTACCTTCTTTAGCAACTTCATCAAGTAAAATTTGAAAAATAGCGCCATTAACTCTTTTAGGATCTGCGGAACTAATTCCTAGTTTACTACCGATTCGATCGGCACTTTTAAACGCATAGCCCGTAACTTCAGCAATAGAAGCATATGGATCTTCTTCCAATTTGGTTAGAGTGTCACCATGATAAAGTTGGTAAAGTCTACCAGCTACTTTTTTATTTAAGCCAAATTGCGCTAATTTTAGTACAGTTTCAGAATAAGAATCCATTAAGCTGACACCATTTAGCAGACTATCTTTTTGTTTTTTGGTTAATGACAAAGTCGCTACTTTTTCAGGTTTTTCTTTTAAAATTGTTAGTGCATCCATTCCTAAGTCTGAAATTATTGCACTGGCTGCCTTTTTACCGATTCCCGGAAATTTACTTGAACTCAAGTAGCTGATTAAACTGCCTTTTTCATGAGGTAAAGCCAGTTTATAGTTATCTGAGCGAAATTGCAGGCCAAACTTATTATGAACAATTAGCCTGCCAGAAAAGCTATAAGTTGCACCAACTTGGACATCACCAAAATTACCGGTAACTTTAATTTCATCACGATCGTATTTTTCTAGTTTGCCAATTATGGTGACATCAAGTATCTTATATAGATCCTGGTCATTTTCAAAAACTATTCTGTTAATTTTTCCGGTAAAAGTTGTCATTTTTTCTTTCTCGCATTAGTTATTAATTTTAGTGCAGAAGCATACTTTTGCTCTTCTTGGGCAAAAACTTTGGGATCCTGCGCTTTAGCTTTGGCAAAATACTTTTCTGCTTCTAGACGGTTTTGTGTCAAACTTGTGATTCCCAGCATGAAATTGACTTTTGCCGTCCTTTGCTCTTTCCTGATTTTTTTATAACTTGACTCTGCCTGATTGATTTCCCCAAGACTAAGCCAAATATCTCCTATCAATTCCCACGTCTTGGCATCTCTTTGTTTAATCGTTAAAGCATAAGCAAGTGCTTTTTGCTTTTGTCCAATTTTGAAAAAAACGAGAGCCTTTTGGTATAAAACTAAATCATCGTTGGGAATCTGGTTAAGTATATTTAAGGCCTTTTTAAATTCACCTTGCAAGTAATAGCACACTGCCAGATCATAATCTAAATCCTGCGGATGAGTAACCAGACTTTTAGCCTTTTTTAATAACTCCGTAGCTTGATCGCTGCTACCCTCTTTTATTAAAAAGGTGGCCAATTTTAAATAGTTTTCACTGCTATCTGGCTTTTCATCAATCTGCGTAATTAATTCGTGTATTTTTTTTTGGACAATATCGGAATTACCTGTTGATTTTCTTTTCTCTATCATAATGAATCTGAATCCACCATTTTTCTACCTAAAAATCCTGTTTCGTTCCAAACTAAAGCTTTAAAAGTCTTGCCTTTATCTTTTGTTTCTAAAACTGTCAGACTAGTATTGCTTAAGCCACCGTTGTGTCTGATATCTGACAACGGATAGCCTAACAATCCACCCATAATTGCTCCTAAGGCCGCGCCGTGACTCACAGCAATTACTTTATCATCCGCCTTAAACTTCAGCGCAATATCATGACCAAAACTTTTACCGCGAGCAATGACTTCAGAATAATTTTCTCCACCTATACTGTGACCGTCATATTTTTCGGGATGATCCCAAATATCAGTTACTTGCTTGGGGTAATTAGTTTGAGCTTCAGCGAAAGTGAGACCTTCCATTGCTCCTAAATCGAATTCGCGCAGACGATCATCTACTTTAATTGCAAGGGGGTAGCTCAAAGTTTTTATTAAACCCTCCGCTGTAGCCTTAGCTCTTTTTAATGGACTAGAATATATTCCGGCAAATTTGGTGCCAGCTAAAAAATTGCCTAATTTTTGAATATCATTTAAGCTTTGAGGCAAAAGTGGAGAGTCACCATGAGCTCCTTGAAATCGTCTTTGTAAATTCCATTCTGTTTTACCATGTCTGACAAAATAAATTTGCATTCATTAATTACTCTTTTCTATAGTTGTTGCTATCTAGTTTATCATTTAATTAGTTTAAAAGAAAAACGAACACAAATAAAAAGGAAAATGCATGGTACATTTTCCTTACTTGTTTGTATTAGACTAATTGTAATTGCTGCTCATTCTGGTAGGCGCAGTCGATATTACCGCCGCCTAAACACTCTTCACCTTGATAAAGAACGAGAGCTTGTCCAGGAGTGACAGCGCGAGCCGGCTCATCAAAGTAAACTTTTGCCCTGTTTGCTACAGCATCATAAGAAACTGTCACGCCGACATCTGGTTGACGATAACGGAACTTGGCACTGCAATGAATTGTAAAATCATGCTTTGGTTGCCCAGTAAAAAATGACATGTTACTAGCTTCTAATTCAGTGGCATAAAGTAGCTTGCTGTCATAACCCTGCTCCACAATCAATTGATTTTTTTGCAAGTCTTTGCCGACAACAAACCAAGGAGCCGTAGATTCTTTAGTTGAACCTAAGCCTAAACCGGATCTCTGACCGATTGTATAATACATTAGACCGGCATGATGACCAACTACTCTGCCATCTGGCGTAATCATTTCACCAGACTGAGCAGGTAAAAATTCACTCAAAAACTTACGAAAGTTTCTTTCACCAATAAAGCAAATACCAGTGGAATCTTTCTTTTTAGCTGTAGCTAAACCATTTTCTATTGCAATTTCCCGGACTTGCGGCTTTGTGAGATTGGCTAATGGAAAAATAACGCGGCTAATTTGCTTTTGATTTAACTGACTTAAAAAATAAGTTTGATCCTTATTACCATCTTTAGGACGCATCATGTGTGTGATGCCATTTTTATCAGTTATAGTTTTTGCATAATGCCCCATTGCAATATAATCTGCGTCCAGATTGAAAGCAAACTCTAAAAAGGATTTGAATTTAATCTGACTATTACACATTACATCAGGATTTGGTGTGCGCCCTTTTTTATATTCATTTAAGAAATACTCAAAAACTCGCTGCCAATACTCCTTTTCAAAATTAATTGAATAATAAGGAATGCCAATTTGATCAGCAACTTTTTTAACATCTTCATAATCGTCAGTAGCTGTACAAATACCAGAATCATCGGTATCATCCCAGTTTTTCATGAAGACACCAATTACGTCATATCCTTGTTTTTTCAAAAGAAGGGCGGAAACTGAAGAGTCTACCCCGCCACTCATTCCTACAACTACTCTTTTATTTTTCTTTTCCAAATTAATCAATCCTTCACAGCGACAATAATTTTACGTTCCTCAAGATCTTTTAAGATATAATTTAAAAGTTCCACTGTGGGAGCCAATTGCTTATTTTTAAAAATATTGACCTTTTGCAAGCCATTTCTATCAGTAACGACCATTGTTAAACGGGTCATTTCCTTGTTAATGGTCATTTTCAACTTTGTTGGGGCGTTATATGGTGAATCATTATAAAGTGGATGCTCATAATTAAAATTACCCTTAACAGTTTTAACAAAACCGGCATCAATCAGTGCATATAATTTCAAGTCGGGACTAAGCGTAAACTTGCGTGTATCACCATTAATCATAACCATATTTGCCATAATATTACCTCACTTACTTATAATAAGCATATCTTTTTAAAAAAGCAATTTTTTTATTTGTTTTGTATTTTACCCACAATTTTAACCAACTGACTTGCAAAAGCAGAAACTTCTTCCTCAGTAGTATAACGTCCAAATGATATGCGAATTGATTCAGATATTCGCGGAGAGTTTTTACCAAAACAAGCCACTAAAACATGGGAAGGCTCAAGTGTTCCTGCGGTACATGCAGAACCCCCTGAAACCGCAAACCCAGCCAAATCTAAGTTTGTTTGCAGAATAGTCGTATTGACATTAGCAAAATGCAAGTTCAAAACATGATGAGAATCAAATTTTCTAGTTCCACCATTAACTTGATACTCAATTTGAGCTTGGTCAAGTTTATTTAAAATAATTTTTTGCAATTTCTGATAATTAGCCTGGAGCTTGTTCTTATCCACAGCTGCAATTTCATTAATTGCTTCTCCAAAACCTGCAATTCCTGGAACATTCTCTGTTCCAGCCCTACGTTTAGTTTCCTGTTCCCCACCATAAACTAAAGGTGGTAGTTTAATAGAATTTTTTTCATATAAAAATCCCAGAAACTTAGGACCATTGATTTTATGAGCAGAAGTGGATAATAAGTCGATATTCATTTTAGCAACATCAAGATTAATGTTTCCTAATCCTTGAACTGCATCTACATGAAAATAGGCATTACTTTGTCTTACCATTGCACCAATTTCAGCCAAAGGATTGATTGTTCCAACCTCATTATTAACTGCCATTACAGATACCAAAATAGTTTGTGGAGTCAATGCGTTTTTTAAGTCAGCCAATGATATACGACCATCTGCATCTACATCAAGGTAGATGACATCATAACCCTCTTTTTCCAGTTGCTGCATTGGCTTTAAAACAGAGGGATGTTCAATTTTTGTTGTGATAATGCGTTTACCAATATTTTGGCGACTACGAGCAGTCCCAAAAATAGCAGTATTATTACTCTCAGATCCACCGGAGGTGAAAATTATCTCATTTTCGCTGGCATTGATTGCTCGGGCAGCTTCTTGCCTGGCAAGATCAATGACATGACGGGCCTTACGTCCTAATTCATAAGTACTGGAAGCATTACCAAAGTCATTTTTCATTTCTTCAGCTATCACATTAATTACTTTGGCAGACATAGGTGTCGTAGCAGCATTATCCAAGTAAATTTCTGTCATTTATGAATTCATCTTCTCTATGTAAGTACAAATAATTTTAGCCGCTTTAGCACCCACTTTTTGTGCAAACTGATCAAAGTCTTCATTTGCATCTTGATTGCCATTGTCAGAAATAGCTCGCAAAGCTATTAAAGGCTTATTAAAATGATAAGCCACCTGTGCAAAAGCAGCCCCTTCCATCTCAACTCCTAAAGCTTGAGCAAAATTATGCTTAATATCATTTTTTTGTGCTTGTGAACCAATGAAAGAATCGCCTGTGACAATAAGTCCCTCTTTATATTCAATGTTCTCATGCTGCAAAAACTGTGCAAATTGTGTTCTAACAGTCGACTTCAAAACAAACTCTGCCGGTTCACCTGGTATTTGTCCTTCAACATAATCCCCTGCTAGAGTATTATGCGCATCGTGATAAGCAAATGAACTGGCTAAAATCAAATCGCCCTTTTGAATATTGGGCTGTAAAGATCCTGCTGTACCAGTCATAAAAACTAAATCAATATTAAGCTGGCATAGCAAACTAGCTAAATTCATAGCAGCTTGGACTTTACCAATTCCACTCAAACCAATATATAAATCATTGTGGTTAACGCAAAAATGCTCGAATGTGGTAGATCCGAACATTTCTTTGTGACCAGAGTGAAAATACTTATGATAATATTCAGCCTCAATTTCCATTGGGACAATAATTGCTATCTTCATTTTTACCCTCGTTTTTATTTATAAGTGAAATAACGCCAATAATACCAAAATAATTAAAATTGAAACGATGAGAATGGCACGATTAAGCTTACCTTTCAGTCTTAACGCTTTGTCTTGACTGGTAGTTGGTTGAGATTGTGACTTATTCTTTTCTCTTCTCGGAGACTGCCCCTGAGTCTTTGCCCTTTTATTTGAAGATTCATTTGGTTGTATAACTTCATCTTCATTACGGGTAAAATCAGGATTAACGTCAACTTCAGCATCATTATCATCAAAAGCAGATTTAATTGTATTTAAAATATTTTTGCTTTTTTTCTTTTTTAATTTTTTACGGTAATCAGATCGCTTTTCTGTCATTTTAATCCCTTGTATTAGCACTGGTAAGCAACATATTCTCCCAAACACTCATTGCATATAATGTCTTGGCATCAACAATTTTACCTTGTGCCGCAAGCTGTTTCAACTTTTCCAAACTATACCAGTGACTAGTTAAAAATTCGTCAGGATCAAGCGCCTTTTTATCAGTCAATTTGGTTAATGTATCACAATAAAATAAGTATAGTTTCTCATTAGTAAAGCCAGGCGACGAATAGAATTCTGTTATCTTTTCCCAGTAGTCGGCATGATATCCGCCTTCTTCATTTAATTCCCTTTTCATGGCATCTAATGGACTGGCATCAGTTTCATCTATTAATCCTGCTGGAATTTCCAAAGTCAACTCTTTAATCGGCTCACGCCACTGCTCAACCAGCAACATTTCTTGCTTATCATTTACTGCAATGGCAGCCGAAGCAGGCTGATGTTTTACAACTTCTCTTGTTGCAGTTTCACCATTAGGTAATTTGATCGTTCTAACTGAAAGATCAACTATACGCCCAGTAAAAATTTGTTTTGAAGAGATTTCAGTTTCTGTTAAATCCATTATTCACTTTCCTGTTAATCAGCTAAATATACGTTTACACATTGGAGTCCATTTTTTCCTTGAGCAAGCTGATATTTAACTTTTTGTCCTACTTGTAAGCGGCGATAACCTTCTTCTTTTATTGCTGTATAAAAAACAAAATATGATTTCTGGTTTTCACTATCAGTAATAAAACCAAAACTACTGTTACGATCGAATTGCTTTACAGTTCCGTAGCGCATTATTCTTCTAAGCCTTCCTGCACAGCTTCAGGGTAATCCTCTTTGACAATTTTAGCACATCTACCGCAAAGCATTGGTACTTCACTATCAGCTCCGATATCAGTTCTAATCATGCGACAACGAGGACAAACTTCTCCTTTAGCATGCTCAACTACAAAAGCACCATTTGGTAATTTTTGAGCATTTGCCGGTGCCTCACCCTTAGCAATCGTTAATTTAGAAACAATCAAAATTTGTCTAAAGTTGGCATCAAGATTAGCTAAAACAGTTTTTATCTCATCTGTGGGATAAACTGTAACAGCTGCTTCAAAAGATTTACCAATTAATTTTTGATCACGTGCTTCTTCGAGCACCTTCAAAACATCATCACGTAAATTCATGAATTTCTGCCAATTTTCCAGAAGCTCATCATGATTATCATATTGTTCAACTTCAGGCATGTCAGCAAGCTGGACATAATCTTCTTTTTCTTTTAAGAAGGACCAAACTTCTTCCATTGTGTGAGGCAATATTGGTGTCATGACTTTAGCAAGTTTTACCGCTGCGTCATAGATTACAGTTTGCATTGATCTTCTCGCATGACTATTTTTGCTTTCAATATAAAGAACATCTTTGGCAAAGTCCAGGTAAAATGCTGATAAGTCGTTTGAGATAAAGGCAAATACCTTTTTATATACATTATTAAAGTCGTAACGTTCATAACTGTCAAGGCAAGTTTTAACTAAATCGTTAAGTTTAACTTCCAGGTATTGATCAATAGAATTGAGATTTTCATAAACCACGCGGTCTTTTTGTGGATCAAAGTCTGAGGTGTTAGCCAGCATGTAACGGAAAGTATTACGAATTTTACGATAACTTTCAGAGGTTTGACGTAAAATATCTTGTGAAACGGCAACGTCAGAAGTCGTGTCAACTGAGGCAACCCATAAACGAATTATTTCCGCACCCATTTGTTTGATGACATCGTTTGGTGAAATTACATTACCTAACGATTTAGACATTTTATGTCCTTTTTCATCTAAAACAAAGCCTTGTGACAAAATGCCACGATAAGGTGCTTTACCTGTGGCAGCTACAGAGGTAATCAGACTTGAATTGAACCACCCACGGTATTGGTCACTACCTTCAAGGTAAAGATCACATGGAAATCTCAAGTCTGGCCTTTTAGCCATAACAGCCTGATGGGAAGACCCTGAATCAAACCAAACGTCCAAAATATCTTTTTCTTTAGTAAACTTACCATTGGGAGAATGTTCAGAAGTGAAACCTTCGGGCAATAATTCCTTAGCAGTCTTCTTATACCAAGCATTTGAGCCCTCTTTAGCAAAAATCTGGGCAATATGCTCGATAGTTTCTGGCGTCACAATTGCAGTGCCATCTTCTGCGTAAAAGATTGGCAGTGGAACACCCCAAGCACGCTGTCTGGAAATTACCCAGTCACCACGATCTTTAATCATATTGTGTAAGCGTAATTGACCCCAAGAAGGCGTAAATTTAACCTGATCAATTTGGTCAAGAATTTGCTGACGAAACTTAGCAACAGAAGCAAACCATTGTGTGGTAGCACGGTAAATTACGGGCTTCTTGGTGCGCCAATCATGTGGGTAAGAGTGGGTAAAGAAACTTAACTTGAGTAAATTCCCTGACTTCTTTAATTTTTCGCTGACAACTTTATTCGCATCATCATAAAATAAGCCAGCTAAATCAGGATCATTAATATCTGCAGTAAAGCAGCCCTTGTCATCCATAGGACTATATACAGGTAGACCATACTTTTGAGCAACATTATAGTCGTCTTCACCAAAGCCGGAAGCTGTGTGAACTAAGCCAGTACCATCACTAGCAGTAACGTGCATCGCATTCATTAAAATGGCATCACGATCATACAAAGGATGCTTAGCAACCATACGGTCCATTTCACTACCCTTAAGATGTTGCACCACTTCATAGTCATTCCAGCCCAATTCTTCAGCAACGGCTTCTAAACGATCAGTTCCAACCACGTAACGCTTATCGTTAACCTGGACTACTGAGTAATCAAACCCTGGATTGACTGTAATCCCTTGGTTAGTAGGAATAGTCCAAGGTGTAGTTGTCCAAATCAAGAAATATGTCTTCTCAGGATTCAGAATTCCTTTACCGTCTTTTACAGGAAATGAAACATAAATTGAAGGTGATTTAATATCGTGATATTCAACTTCAGCTTCAGCTAATGTTGATTCACTTGAAGGAGACCAATAAACGGGCTTTTTACCTTTATAGATATATCCTTTTTCATACATTTTACCAAAGACGCGAATTTCTTCTGCCTCATATTCTGGCTGATAAGTAATATATGGGTGGTCCCAGTCTCCCATTACGCCTAAACGCTTAAAGTCAGTCATTTGCTTTTTAACTTCTTTACTGGCAAAATCTTGACAAAGTTGACGGTAATCCGCAAGATTCATTTTTTTGCGGTCAACGCCCTGTTTAGTCAATTGCTGTTCAATTGGCAAACCATGAGTATCCCAACCCGGAACATAAGGAGCATAATAGCCGTTCATGTTTTTGAAGCGAACGATTATGTCCTTAGATACTTTATTCATCGCATGACCAATATGAATATTACCATTTGCAAAGGGAGGACCATCATGCAAGTCAAATCTTGGCTTGCCTTTGTTTAATTTTAATCTCTGTTCATATAATTTATTTTCTTCCCATTCTTTTTGCCATTGTGCTTCACGTACTGGCAAATTGCCCCGCATCTTAAATTTAGTTTTACCTAAATTAAGTGTATCTTTCACTCTCATTTTTTAATCCTTCCTATCAAAAAACCTCGTCCTAAAATTAGGGCGAGGTTAATATCGTGGTACCACCTAAATTGAGTTGCTAAACTCCACTTAATGAATTGCGTATCGTGCAACTACCGTGACAAACCATCATTAACAGCTGATCAACTTTTAAGCTCTTATATTAGACTCCCACCCTCACTAATTCGCTGAATTGCTCGCAAGTTTTACTGTCAGTTTGTCATTTATGATTTTTATAGTCATCCGGAAAAATAATAGTAGTTCCACCAGAATTATTATCGGCTGCAGCATCGTCGTTATTAACAGTTTCAATACTAGGACTGTCACCGGTCATTGGTTGAGGACTATTATTTGTTTCTTCAGAGTCTTGTTCAAAGTTTACTTCATCATCCGTATCGTTGTCAACCTCAAAATCCTCATCTTCTTCATCAGTATCATCATCGTCATCGTCTTCATCGACATCCTCGTCCTCATCGGTGAGCATGATTGGTTCTGCACCATCTGGAGGATAAAATCGTTCTGTATCAAAATATTGATCAAGAGCTTTTTGCCACTTTTCGTCATTCAGATTCTCAATTGCTTTTTGCAAAAGTTCTTGTATATACCTGCGATAACCGGAAGTTTCCTTTTTGACCCGTTCATAATCTAACTTAATAGTTTCCAGTTGCTGACGCTGATAATCAGTATCAATTTTAGCCTGCTCAGTTGCATTATTTGCCTGAACCGTAGCGTCATTGATAATTCTTTCTGCTTTGATCTTGGCATTATTTATGGCTTCTTTAGTAGCATTTTCATTCTGCTGATACTGTGCAACTTGCTTTTGCAAATTTGAAACTCGATCTTGTAATTGTATTATTTTATTTTTATAATCAACATTTTGATCTAATACATCACCATAATCGTTAATAATTTGATCTAAAAAACTATCAACTTCATGCCTGTCATATCCACTTAATCCTCTTTTTTTAAATTCTTTATTGTGAATTTTTATCGGAGTCAGCTTCTGCGTTTCTTTCTTTTCGTTTGCCATAGCTTATATACCACCTTATAATTGCCCTTTTTTGTTGTTGAAATACCCATAATTTTACATCTGCCAAAATGTCTTAGGCTAAGAACATTATCTTCTTCAATTATTATATTAAAATCTTTAATAGTATGCCAATTTAATTTAACTAAATTATTCTTAATATTGTCTTTAATTTGGCTTCTACTTTGTTTAGCTATCGCTGCTAAAACTGCATCCAATCGTAATGAAGAAGCAATTACAGTTAAGTGTTTACTTTCATCTTCAACTGCTAATATTTTTTCACTTGAAATAGGCCTTAATTTAACTTTTGTGTGGCCTATATGAGTAATTTCATATTGGAAAAAATCAGTTAGTTCACTTTTGCCAAAAAATTGCCAGCGCCCATTCCCATCCGTAATAATATCACCAAATGTAGACGTTTCTATTCCAGCATTAGCTATACTTCCTAATACATCACTATGTGTCAAAGAAACAAATTTTTGAGGATATTCAATTTCAAAAAGAGAGATTTGATATGACAGAGATGAACCAGTAGCCCAATCTTCTGTTATAACAACTCTCTTTTTTTCAGCGTTTAAATAGCCACCAAAGCTTTGCAGGCAAACTTCATTTCCAGCCAGCTTTTTTAAAATATCTCTTTCCCCTGGGTCTAAAAATTCAGTTAAAACTTTTTGATGTTTATAAATGACATCATTTATAAGCCCATTCATTCTATCAACTGTTTTTTGGTCAGATAAATTTCCCCTAAAGACCACATTTTTAATATAAAAACTACGTTTTGAGATATTAGATGCTTTCAAGAACTGCCTCCTAATAGTGAAGGTGAAATTACTACTTTGTCACTTCGTAAATTATTATAGCATGAACTGTGACTTTCTTTTATTTTAGGAAATAATTGAGCCAACTGATAAATAAAGAGCTAGTAGCTCTCGTCAAAGTTATAACGAAATTTACCAGCTCTTTATTAGGATTGGAGGTTAAACAAATAAATGAAATAAAATATTTGCAATCCAATTTAAAACATAATCTTGGACAAAATAAAGTAAAAGTAAACCGATTAAAAATGAAATATCTAATCCAGTGGCATTAGACAGTCTGGCAATTAGCCCCTTTCGAAAAATATTCAAATAAGGGTCAATTACGCGATTAATTATGCGACCCACAGCTGAATCGCGTAGAGAAGGAACCCAACTTAAAATTGCATCAATTACCATGACTATACTGTAAATCCATATTACATAGTCAATAATATTAATGCCGTAATATATGATATTTGCTGCCATTAACTTAAAGAATCTTTCTTATCAACTAGATCGCTAATTTTGCCATTCGTGACAAACTTTGGGGGAGTAGCTAAAAAAATTTTATCACCGATACGTTGAATTTCACCGTTTAAAGCATACACTGTACCAGTAATAAAATCAACGATTCTTCTGGCTGATGCATCTTCCATTCTGCTAAAGTTAATAATTACTGCTTTATTATTCAATAAATTCTGTGCAACTTCTTTAGCATCTGAATAAACACGTGGCTCATAAAGCACAATTTTGCTTTTGGCAGCATTCATACCAGATTTAATGGAAACAACTTTATCGCGGTTAACAGCACCAGCAGGAAAACTGTCTTCATCACTTAACTGCTGCTCTTCTGCATATTCGTCATCTAACATTTCATCTTCGTCATTTGCCACGCCGAAAAATTTGCCTATTTTACTAAAAGCCATTTCTCTTGCCTCCTATTAGTTTTCACCACGATGCCTGAAAAATGGAATATCATCAGTATCGTCATCATCAAAAGCATTAGTTTCGATTTGTGAAATGCTACTTTGATCGTCTTCATCAAATGAACTAGATCTATCATCCTGATTTGCTGTAAAAGGAGCTGACCGGCGGTTGCCCTCATCATCATTATCCAAGCCCCAAACACTTGTTGGATCAACCATTGGCTTATGTTTGGGCGCACTTTGAACTGCACCGGAGTTTTCGCTTACAGCCGAATTCTGTTCCATAGGTCTTTTAACTGAGTTAATTTTTCTTTCCGGAGAAGTATTGGCTTGACCTGGTTGAGATTTAATCTGGTGACTGTGACCCGGGAGCTGCTTTGAGGCTTCCTCCTCTGCTTGAGAGTTGATTCCTGTCGCAATAACAGTAACTACAACCTCATCTCCCAAATTAGGATTAATAGAAGTACCAAAAATTATATTAACATCGTCACCTGCAGCCTTAGAAACGATTTCTGAAGCATCCTGCGCTTCAAATAAAGTTAGATCAGGGCCACCAGTTATATTTAGCAGTACCTGTTTAGCACCATCGATCGATACTTCGAGCAGAGGGGAAGAAATTGCCAGTTTTGTAGCTTCAACAGTGCGATTTTCGCCACTTGCACGGCCAATACCCATTAAAGCAGCGCCTTGATTAGCCATCACAGTTTTAACGTCAGCAAAATCCAAGTTGACATAGTCAGTTGAAGTAATTAAGTCAGAAATACCCTGAACACCTTGTTTTAAAACATTGTCAGCTTCTTTGAAGGCATCCATCATTGGTGTCTTTTTGTCAACCATTTCCAACAAACGGTTATTGGCAATAATAACAAGAGTATCAACGTACTGCTTTAACTGTGCAATACCCTCAGCGGCATTTTTTGATCTTTTTGGACCTTCAAAAGTAAAAGGACGAGTTACAACGCCAACAGTTAAAGCACCTGTTTCGCGGGCAATCTTAGCTACAATTGGTGCAGCACCAGTTCCAGTACCACCACCCATTCCAGCAGTAATGAAGATCATATCCGCGCCCTTTAAAGCATCCTCAATTGTCTGTTCACTTTCTTCTGCAGCCTTTTGGCCAACTTCAGGGTGAGAGCCTGCTCCAAGTCCTCTTGTCAACTTAGGGCCTAACTGAATTTTATTTTCTGCTTTATTACTATTTAATGCTTGTACATCAGTGTTAGCAGCAACGAAGGAAACTCCCTGAACGCCGTCATCAATCATTCGATTAACAGCATTACCACCAGCACCACCGACACCAATAACTTTGATGACAGCATTTTTATTGTCGTCTGAATCGAACGTGAAATCCATCTAATTAACCACCTTTAATCAAAGAACTTTTTGAAGAAGTTCTTAAAGCCTTTATCTTTATTTTGCATATTATTTTTTGTTTTACTATGCGGAGATTGCTCTCGCTTTAGTAACTCATGTCTATTATATTCTTCTTTTCTTTTAGTTTCATTAACAGTAACTGTTCTTTTAGAAGTTTTTGGCTTTTCTTGAGTAGACTGCTCCCCTTGACTGAGAGCACCTCTGCCATAAATAGCACTAATTACTAAGAAATCAATATCTGACATCTTATATGCATAGTTAACTACTCCGTAAGCCGCTGAGTAAATTGGATTACGCATTCCAATTTGGTCAGGCTGATAAATTCGCGCCTTGACATTCAAAGTATTAGCTATAATACTATCATAACCTTGCAAAAGACTACTTCCGCCAGTAATAATAATGCCACCTGGTAACTTCAAGGCGTCATGTTTAACCAAGCCTTTTTCAATTCTGTCAATAGTCTGGATAACCCTGGCGTTAATAATTTCACTTAAATATTTTTCGTCAACCATTTGCTGGCCATTTGAACCAACACTGTTAACGGCAAATTTATTTTTAGCAGATGCAAGGCTGGGATCAGCATAACCATAATCAAGTTTTATTTGTTCAGCATCCTTGTTAGAAGTACTTAAAACAACCGAAATATCATTACTGATATCACTGCCACCTTCAAAATCGATATTTGCATATTTAATTTGATTATTATGAATTACCGTAGCTGTAGTAACTCCGCCACCTAAGTCGAGGATAATTGAACCAAAATGGCGTTCACTTTCATTTAAAGCTACGCTGGCAATAGCAAGTGGAGTTGGAATAAAAAAATTATTGGAATAGCCAGCACGCTCAATAGCCTTTTTTATATTATGCAAAGGACTGGCCGGTGCTGTTAACATGATGCCTTGCACCGACAAAGAATGTGCAATCATTTTTCGAGGATCATCGACTTCGGTTTTACCATCAATTAGAAAACGGCTTGGCAAAAAAGAAATAGGCTCCCGTTCGTTTTTCACAGCAGACCTGATGGCAGCACGAACTACTCGCCTGACATCATGGTTACCTACTTCTTGACCATTATCGCTGACATTAACTAGATCACTTGCAGTTTCAAGTTGGAGCATACCTACAGGTATACCTGTTACTACTCGATAAATATTTGCATTTGTCTTTTTGGCTATTTCTTTTAGTGCCCTATTAATCGCAGCAGCAGTTTCATCAATATCAACTATATTACCATGCCGCATCCCTTTATTAGGAACTGCAACAGCTCCAATAACTTTACCAGAATCAGCTACAACCGCTTTCACACTTGTGGTACCAATATCTAAGCCCACTAATAAATTCGAATTGTCCAAAATTATCCCCCCGTCAGTGCTACCTAAAAAAATTTTACCATAAAACCAGCCTAAAATCAGTTTATATTAAACCGTAAGCACGCTTTTCATTTGGTGTAAGCGGCCTGCTAAACGCCCCTACTTCCAAATCAATCAGCGTATTTTTTCCCACTTTAGTTTTTATTTTATTATAGTACTTTATTTTACTTTTTAGGGTTGAAACGTTGCCAATAACTACATTCCCGTTTTTCATTAGAAAAATCACTTGTGATTTTCTTCGGGTATTACCACTTAATAATTTAATTTGATCCTGAAAATCAGGTGGTAAACTATTGAATAAATGAAGAATTTTTTTGAGAGATACTTCATGATTGTAGCCTACAAAAACTGGTTTATCTGGATATACTTTTGACCAAGGAATAAACTGAGACCCTAATTTTCCCTGAGTAAGTATTTTACGATATCCTTTAGAAGTCTTAATGTAGCCTTTTGTAGGGTATTCATCAATTTCAATTATTAAATGATTAAAACCTTTAACTCGAACATTGATGTTTTTTATTTCTGAGTATTTTGCAGAAAGTTTACGGGATAGGCTTTTTTTATTAAAAAGATAATCGACTACTTTGTCACTAGCTTTAATATCTGTTGCTTTTACAATTTCTTTTACTGGTAAGTCATTTTCCCCGTTAATTTGAATACTTTGAACATTTGCCAGAGGAGAAATATAATAGCCAAGTCCCAAAAGTGCTATTACCGAAACACCTATTATTAGTCCCAGTCTCTTAAATAGTGCGGATTTACGTTCATTATGTAATTTAGAAAGAGAGGCAGAGATTTTGGTATTAGTTCTAGAATTTTTCTTTTTCTTACTTGATTGATGACTTAAATATGGCGATAGCTTTTCTTTAGGGTCAATTTTAGTTACTCGCTTTTTGGTCAACTGCCTCACCTTCTTTTTATTTAGCTAAATCCTGCATTACTTTAATTACTTCATCAGACGCATCAGAAACTCCCAGTTTTTTGGATGCCTTACTCATTTCTGTATAGTATTTACGATCCAACACGATATGATCAATTGAAGAAATAAAGTTATTAATATTAAGTTCATTTTCCGCAATCACTGTCGCTGCGCCGGCTTTTTCAAGATCAAGAGCATTTTTCATTTGGTGATTATTAGTTACATTTGGACTAGGAATCAAAATAGCTGGAACACCTAAAGCGGTAAATTCCGCAATACTAGTGGCTCCTGAACGCGAAACCACACAAATCATTTTTGGTAAAAGTGCTGGCATATCCTTAACATACGGTAAGATTTTGATACTTTCACCATAATTAACATTGGTTAGTTTTTCTGCAATTTTTTGATAATAATAAGTTCCTGTCACCCAAATGACTTGGTATGGCTTAGTTTCAAGCCGAGTCAGTGATTTTAACATTATCCGGTTGATAGCCAAAGCACCACGAGAGCCGCCAAAAACTAATACTGTAGGTATTTGAGGATTAAGACCCCATTTGCTTTGCAAATCAATCTTGGTTGATGACAGATTTAGTACTTGCTGAGAACGTGGATTTCCAGTTTTTACCAACTTTTTCTTTTCCGAAAATTGCTTGGCAGCATCATCAAACGTATAACAAATTTTGTTTACATAGTGTCCTAAAAACTTATTAGCAACGCCAACTACTGAATTAGATTCATGAATCATAGTTGGAATCTTCATTTTTGCTGCTTCGTACACTAGGGCACCACTGACATAGCCACCAGTTCCCATCACAATATCAGGCTTAAAATCATTAATAATTTTTTGAGCTTTTTTTGTGGCCTTAAGAAACAAACTAATTGTAGCAAAATTACTCATTATATGTTTACGGGAAAACCCGCGCATTTCAATTGTTTTAAAATTTACTCCTGCTGCTGGAACTATTTTGGCTTCGAGACCATTTTTGGTGCCGACAAACAGTATTTCATCATTTGTCGCCAAGTTGCGCTCTTTTAATCGTTCAATAATTGCCATAATAGGATAAATATGGCCGCCAGTTCCTCCACCTGTAAATATTATTCTCATTTTATTTAGTCTTCAATTCCTTTATAAAATTAACAAAATAGTCTCCACGTTCTTCAAAGGTTCGAAATTGATCCCATGACGCACAAGCTGGCGAAAATAACAATACATCACCAGGATTTGTCAATTCATATGCTCTTGGTACTGCTTCCTGTAACGTATTTTCAATGACAATATTTTTAATGCCAGCTTTGCGCGCGGCATCAGCCAATAAATAACGGGTTTCGCCATATAAAACCACGGCTTTAACATGTTTTTTTAAAAGTGGAACCAAGGAGTCAAATGTAAAACCGCGATCTAGCCCACCAGCGATCCAAACTTCAGGATCTTCAAAAGAGGGAATAGCTACTGAAGCCGCCTCTATATTCGTTGATTTGGAGTCATTATAGATTTTGCGACCTTCCAAGGTCATAACATATTGTAAGCGGTGCTTTGCCCCGGCAAAACTAGTTAACACTGCTTGGATATCGCTGATAGTCGCTCCCATAATTTGTGCAATTGCGCTAGCAACTAACGCATTCTGCTGGTTATGGATACCGGGTAATTTCATGTCGGCGGTCTTAATGATTTTTTCATGTTGATTCTGTAAATAGCCATCAGCAATAAAATAGTCGGCAGTTCGATCATTTTCGGAAAAAGTTATTAGTTTTGCTTTTGTAACTTTCTTTTCTTCTTCAAAAATATTTTTTTGATCTAAGTTTGCTAAAAAATAATGATCTGAAGTTTGCGTCCTGGTAACGTTTAGTTTGGCATTAACATAATTAGCAAAAGTCTTGTGATAATCTAAATGGACATTGTGATAAATATCAATAATCGCAGCTACTTTAGGATCAATATCTGTTACGCCAAGCAGTTGAAAACTAGAAGTTTCGCAAACCAAGATATCATCTTTGGTAGCTTTTTTCACTACTTCAGAAATTGGAACACCAATGTTACCAACTGCATAGGCATGATGGCCATTTTTAGCCAGATGATGATCCAGAATTTTCTGTGCTAGCATTACCGTAGTAGTTTTGCCATTTGAGCCTGTAACACAAATATATGGAGCTTCACTAACACTCAGTGCAATTTCAGGTTCGGTAATAATTGGCAAATTTAAGTTTATTGCCTCTTGCACCATTGGGTTTTCATAAGGAATCCCCGGATTTTTTACTAAATAAGCAAAAGATTCTTGGTGTAATAATTCTACTGGATGCGCGCCACCTATTATTTGCACGCCTAGTTTTTTCAATTCTTGTGCTTTTGGATTTTTACTTAAATCAGCCTTGTCGTTTAAAGTTAGCTTTGCACCAAGTTCAAGCAGTAATTTACTTACTGCAAAACCACTTTTGCCGAGGCCTAAAACTAAAATATTTTTACCTTGATAAGTCTTAACTTGCCTCATTTAACTATTTTATCCCCATATTACTAAATACAAGATACTTCCCAGTAAGCCAACAATCCAGAAAATAATGTCTACTTTCCATTCAGAGTAACCCAGCATTTCAAAATGATGATGTATCGGTGTCATTTTGAAAATCCGTTTACCAGTTGTTTGAAAAGAGATAACCTGCAAAATTACGCTCGCTGTTTCACATACAAATACGATTCCCACTAACAAAAGTGACCAAGGCCTATTTAGAAAGATACTAACAGCAGCCAGTCCTCCTCCTAAAGCTAGAGACCCAGCATCACCCATAAAAATTTTAGCAGGCTTATGATTAAAAATAAAAAATGAAATCAACCCTCCTATGACACTCATACAAAAAATTAAAACGGCAAAGTTTTTTTGTTTAAGTGCGATATAAGAGTACGTGGCATAAGCAATAATTGACAGTCCAGTTGCCAAACCATCTAAACCGTCTGACAGATTAACTGCGTTGGAATAACCTACCAACCAGAAAATTACAAAAATTGTGAATAAAACTACACTGTTAACTACACCAAAAAACGGTATGAAAAGTTTGAATTGAAAATGGTCCGTTGCTGCGATGATAATAATCAGAACAGCAACTAAAATTTGTAAAGAAAATTTTTGCCATGCACGAAGACCCAAATTACGCTTATAAAACAATTTTATACTATCATCTAAGAAGCCTATAATACCGTAACCCAGCAAACTGATTAATAAAATCCAGATCATTTTCGTGACTTCGTGTTGCCATACACCAACCCAGATTGTAGAAACTGTGGCTGCTAAAACAAAAACCACACCACCCATTGTAGGTGTACCAGACTTTTTTTCATGCCATTTAGGACCTTCATCCCGAATTTCCTGTCCTTCATGGTGTGACCTCATGAAAATAATCACCCAGGGTAAAATAATCCCCGTTAACGCCAATGAACTTACTAATGCAATAATGCTAATGATCAGCATAAAATGCTACTCCTTTAATTGTATTTTTATTTTTGTCCCGGATTTGACAGTTTCACCAACAGCTACACTTTGCTTAGATACTACACCTGTACCCTGAATGCTTAATTTAGCCCCAGTCAAATCTGCAAACTGCTGCAGCTCATCTTTTGACCAACCTTTCATAGCAGGACACTTTATAATGCCGGCTGTCCGCACCAGCATTAATTTACCTGACTGCTGTTTTTGACCTGCTTGATAAGACTGCTTGGTTATTTTATCACCTGAACCAATCCTGACAAGTCTGAAACCAACCCGTTGAGCGATTGCTTCAGCCTCCTTATAACTTAGCCCCGTTAGGTCAGGTATTTTAATCATTGTTGAACTGCTTAAGCCATTTTTAGACATAAGAATTGTTCTATTCATTACAGGTTTAAAAATTGAAGAAAGAATTACTTCAGCCGGTTTACTCATTCTTTGAGGCTGCTTGACAGTGATGTAAATGCAATAACGCGGATGCTTAGCCGGTGTAACTCCAACTACAGAAAAGATGTAATTATTGTTACCTTTAAGATAGCCCCCACCTTTAAGGTTAGCTATTTGCGCAGTACCTGTTTTAACAGCAATACTTTGATTTTTCATCCGGTATGCAGCTCCGGTACCAATTCTTTTGTTTAAAACTTGGCGCATATTTTCAAGAACTATGTTTGCTGTTTCTTTACTATAAACTGGTCTGCCAACATTTTTTATTTGATAACCCGTTATTGTGTGATCATCTGCATCGGTAATTTTTTCAACGAATTGGGGTTTTACCATTTGACCATTATTCGCCAAACTGCTAAAAGCTTGCATCATTTGCATGACGTTCACATCAACGCCCTGCCCAAAACTAGTGACAGCCTGATCAACGGGTGAGTTAAACGCGATCAATCCTGGTTGCTCACCTGGGAGCGTTACGCCAGTTTTCTGACCAATATGGAATTTCTTTAAATACTTTTTCCAAGTCTTAGCACCCATTTGTTGCTCAATATGAACGAATCCGGTATTGCTCGACCGTGGAAATGCTTGTGAAAAAGGTATGCTTCCCCAGCCATGCGGCTTCCAATCGTGAATTACTGAGCCATTCACAGAAACTGATCCTGAATTGTAATATTGATTTGGATGGTAGTTTCCGCTATTAACAGCGGAGGATAATGTCAGGACTTTAAAAACAGATCCGGGTTCATATGTATCTTGCACCAAAATATTGCGATAGGAATTTTTTAGTCCCTTTTTGGTCTGCGGATTGAAACTTGGTCGTTGCGAAGCAGCTAATACTTTTCCCGTCTTCATATCTTCAACTACGGCTGTCATAGAAACGGGATTAAAGGTATCCTGAACATAAGATAACCTACTTTCAAGGCATTCCTGCAACTGCGAGTCAATAGTTAGATATATATTATTACCATCTACAGGGGCTTTATAAGTATGGGTACTATTTGGCGTCTGGAAATTTGAGGCATCAACAGCTGAAACCTGATAGCCGTTTTTTCCGGTAAGAACGTCGTCATACCAAGCTTCCAGTCCCATGGTACCCTCTAAATTTTGTTGCCTGGTTTTTTTATCATAAACTGGTGTAGCCAGACCAATTATATGAGCTGCAAAATTACCATTTGGGTATAACCGTGACTGAGTTTCAAAAAATTTAATTCCCGGCAAATTCATTTTTTCAATTCGGTCTTTTTGCTTTTTGGTCAAATTAGAACCTGCAGTACCAAATTGTACCTGAAAAACCGGCTGCGAAGGATTAAGATACTTTAAAATTTTATTTGCTTTAAGAGGTAAAACTTGTGCTAACTTTTCAGCAGTTTTACTTTTGTTAACAACATATTCTGGCTTATTTTTATAATTAATGGATGATTTATCTAGAATGGCATAAATTGTATACAAATGGGAATCTTGCGCTACAGCTAAACCGTTACGGTCATAAATATTTCCCCGATTGGCCTTTAATACTTGATTACGCATATACAATTGCTCGGTCTTAGCGGTTAAATCTTGTCCATTAACGGTTTTTGAAATTCCCAGATATAAAAATCTGCCTATAAATACAAGAAAAACCAAAGCAACAGCTACCTCGAGAAATCTCCCGACTGTAAAACGGTATCCGTGGGCTTTGGAATTTAAGTTATATTTTTTACTAATGTGCTTATTCATTAGCGTATAGTCCTAATATTTTTTTCATTCAAAGCCAACCCCTTGCTGCGAGCAATTTTATTCATTCTTGAGCTTGAGGTCAACTCACCTAATTCTTGATGCAAATCTCCAACTTGACTTTGTTCTTTTGCAACCGAGCGCTGCAAACTAGTAAGTTCATGTTGAGCTGAAGTAGCAGAAATACTAGAAGAAACGAGCATTGTCATTAAGCCAATTGTGATCATTGTTCCCAATATAAGCAAGGACTTTTCGAAGCCGGTCCAAGCAACGTTGTGATGATTGAGAACTTGACGTTGTCTCTTCTCTGGATCTCTTTGCTCATTAGGATTAAACTCTATTTTTCTTGCTAAATTATCAGCCATTGTTTTTCCTCTTTACAATTTTTCTGCAACCCGCAACTTGGCACTGTGTGAGCGATTATTATTTTTAAGCTCTTCAGCCGAAGCAACAATGGGCTTACGATTTACTAATCGAAGCGTTGGCTTCAAGTCATCGGGAATAGCAGGCATTCCCCTAGGTACCTCAACGTCGGAGTATTTTTTAAAAATATTTTTTACTATTTTGTCTTCATCAGACTGAAAAGTAATCACACTAATGCGACCGCCTGGTTTGAGTAATTTGATCGCTTCCTCAAGTGATGTACTTAAAGCATCAAGCTCGTGGTTTACAGCAACACGCAAAGCCTGAAAAGTCTTTTTTGCTGGATGCCCTCCAGTCCTTCTTGCAAACGCAGGAATTGCTTCCTTAATAACATCAACCAGTTCAAAGGTTGTCGCAATTGGCTTTTTTTGTCTTTTAAGGACAATTTTATGAGCAATCTGGCGAGAATACTTTTCTCCACCAAATTTATACAAAATATTAGCCAATTCTTTTTGACTTGAGTAATTAACCAATTGATACGCATCAAGACTTTGATCCTGATCCATTCTCATATCCAATCTGGCATCGAAGCGGTAAGAAAAGCCTCTTTTTGCCTGATCAAATTGGGGGGAGGAAACGCCTAAATCATAATAGATACCGTCAATGCCATCTTGATAACCCAGCTTAACCAAGTTAATTTTTAAATGACTAAAGTTGTCGTGTACTAATTGTAATTTAGGATCAGCCTCAGATTTAAGTAAATCGGCAAAGTTTAACTTAGCCGAATTTATTGCATATTCATCCTGATCAAAACCAATCACGGTACCACTAGCAAGTTTGCTCAGTAAATATTTTGCATGACCGCCGCCGCCAAAAGTTGCGTCTACATAAAGACCACCATTTTTGGGTTTTAAATTATCGATTGTTTGGTGTAAGAGTACACTGGTGTGTTTGAATTCCATGTTTATAGTTCCAAATCATCTAAATTTTCTGCGATATCATCATAGTTTTCGTTGGCTTCATCACTAAAGCTTTCCCAACGCTCTTTCGACCAAATCTCAATTCGATCAGAAACTCCTATAATGACACATTCTTTAACAAGACAAGCGTGCTTCTTCAACGTTGTGGTCAGATTCACACGTCCCTGCTTATCAAATTCGCATTCCATTGCACCAGAGTAAAATAAACGCGTAAAACTACGTGCATTCCTCTTAGTCAAAGGAAGGTGGGCTAGCTTGGCTTCAATTTTCTGCCATGCCTCTGTAGTATAGCCAAAAATGCAACCTTCCATTCCACGAGTAAATATCATTTTTTCGCCAATCTGACTACGCAAACGAGCAGGTATAATTAAACGTCCTTTGCTGTCGAGATTGTGATGATATTCACCCATGAACATGGCATTACCCCCTTCCACTAATTAATTTACCACAATTCACCACTTCCTACCACTTTTTAGTTATAAAGTTTAACATTTATTTTTTATGAGCCAAAAAGTAAAAAACGCAGACCATTGCAGGTTTGCGTTTAACTTGAAAAATAAATTTTTTTACTCAAAAAGTTTGACTATATCATTAAAAATAATAACCCTAAATACCAAAAAATAGTATTAACAGTTAAATAGTCCCATATTTTGCGGAAAGTTTTACTTATGGACAAGTTCTTATTTTTAATTGCTTCCGTTATAGCTATTATTATAACTAAAATGAAGAAGACAAAAAACCCATATGGCAAAAACTCAGGCCTTTTCTGATTCAGGGTAATCAGGTGGCATGCATATATAAAAAAGAATGGTAATAAATCATATCCGCGAAATTGCGCCTTGGGAAACATCTTATTAATAAGAAAAGCTAAAACAAGACCAACAATAGGTATCAAAAAAATTAAAAACATTGGCTATATTCCTCTATTATCTAATCTCTATTTTATCTTACTCTCTAATTGAAAAAAACTTTTAAGTAGCATAAAATATTGTTCAAATAGGGAGGTCTATCAATGACGAGAAGACATAAGAAAAAGAGATCTAAATTTCAAAAGCTAACAATTGCTATGGCCTGGCTAATGGCAATAATAACTTTAGCTGCTGTAGTAATGCAAGTTGTTGGTGCATTATCCAGCTTTGGCTTTTTCGAATAAAAAAACGTGAGATCATTGTCTCACGTTTTTTATTGTTGATAATTATCTAAATTTACCATAAAAGGATAGTTAACGGCTAAATTCCACCATAATTTATAAGTAACGCAAGCAAAAATAAATGCCCAACATAAGGTTGGCAAAATACTTTTTATCAATTTAATTGAACTAATACTCGTCAGGCCTGTCATATTCATAATAAGCCAAGTATAGCCCTCAACCAGAATAGAAGAGATTAAAATCGCTAAAATTCGGGCCCAAAAAACTTCTGGTAAAAATCTGGCAGCTTTTTGCAACAGCCAGCAAATTATAGGTAAACTAATGGCATAAACACCAATAATACCAAAAAAATAAATATCACTTACTATACCAGTACCAAAAGCTAACCAAATCTCTTTATGATTAGTGTCATCAAAAAGTGCTATTAACATCATACTAACGGGTACCAATAAGTTTGTAGCATTACCTATTAAAAAAAACCGGTGAAAGAATAAAGACAAACTGCCGCTGATAGCTAAAACTATATATAAAGCTAAAACAAGACTAAATTTTCGCAGAGACTTCATTAGTCGTTCACTTTCCTTTTAATAACTGAAACTACAGAAGGATCATTTAATTCACCTGCTGGATTAATTTTAATCAAATCAGATAAGCCAAATGTATCATGGGTTGTAGTAGAAACTGTTCCTACCAATAATCCTTTGGGTGAATTACCACCTAATCCGCTAGTGTAAATTTTTGCACCACGCTTTAGTTTTTTACTATCGACCGCCTGAGTAAATGCTAGTGTCTTGTTACCTATTACCGTAATAATTCCATGAACTTTTTTTCCGTTTACGGCTTGTGCTTCAACTGCGAAACGATTGGCTGATTTATCACTAGTTGTTATTAATTCAACTTTTGCAGTAGCGGCATTGACTTCTATTAGGCGACCAATAATACCACCACCGGACATTACCGCCATATTTTTACGCAAGCCAGATGTAGATCCTTTATTAATAACCAACAGGTCTGTCCAACTGTCCGGTGAACGAGAAATGACAGATGCTTGAATAATATTATAGTCAGTAAGCGTATTTTTTACTTTTAATGCTGATTTAAGTTGTTTGTTTTCAGCTTCCAAGCTAGCATTACGAGCTTTTGTTTGTTCCAAGTCAGTAACTTTGCTCTTGAGGTAGTTATTTTCATCTTGAGTATTCAACAAATCGTGAACATTATTTAAACTGCCAGAAACAAAACTTAATGGAAAATCAATTATTCTTGATCCCACTGCGACCACATCATTGCCAAAACTCTGAATAATCAGGGGGGTATCACGTCTATTACGTAAGCTGACACTGCCTCCTATAACAGTAAAAGCCAAAATAACTGCTATACATGCCGATAATAATTTTTTGTTTTGTAGAAATTTCTTCATTTGGAAACAGTCCCTAAAGAAAAGCCGGCGAAAACAGCCGACTTTTAGTATTATCTGCGATTTTTGCGCATTACTTCAATATTTTTCAGAGACTCACCTGTACCAACTGCAACACAATCTAGTGGATCTTGGGCTATAAATACTGGCACTTTAGTAGCTTCGGAAATAATCTCAGGTAAGTTTTTTAGTAAAGCTCCACCGCCTGTTAATACAATTCCGTGATCAATGACGTCTGCTGCTATTTCAGGGGAGGTCTGTTCAAGCGTTTCCTTAATTGCAACGATAATGTCCTGAACAACATCTTGAATAGCATGAGCTACATCGACTGCTTTTACATCAACTGATTTTGGTAAACCAGTAACTAAATCACGGCCACGAATATTGACTGCTTCAATATCTTTAGCCTTTTCAACTGAAGCAGAACCAATCTGAATTTTTATATCTTCAGCAGTTCTCTCACCAATCAGCAAATTAAAATTAGAGTGAACATAATTCACAATTGCCGTATTGAACTTATCACCGGCTTGGCGGATTGAGGTAGAAGAAACTATTCCCCCTAAAGAAATAGTGGCAACATCGGTAGTTCCCCCACCAATATCTACAACCATTGAGCCAGTGGGATCCATTACTGGCAATCCTGCCCCAATAGCAGCTGCAAATGGTTCTTCTATTACAAAAGCTTCACGTGCTCCAGCTACACGAGCAGCATCAATCACTGCCCGCTTTTCAACCTCAGTAACACCAGAAGGTACACAAATCATAGCTGAAGGTTTGGAATTGCCAACAGTCTTTTCGATAAAATACTTAAGCATTGAGGCAGTTGTATCATAATCAGCAATTACGCCATCTTTCATTGGCCTAATAGCCACTATACTTTCTGGTGTTCTGCCGATCATTTCTCTTGCTTCTGACCCTACCGCAATTACCTTGCCGGTATGGGTGTTTTTTGCCACCACAGAAGGCTCTCTTAAAACAATCCCTTTACCTTCCATATAAACAAGAGTATTGGCAGTTCCTAAGTCAATGCCAATATTTTTTGCTCCTAATCCAAACACGTAAATCTCTCCTTATTATTGCAGTCTCTAAATCTTGAATAATTATAGCATAAAGTGCAACTTAAAAAAGAAAATGGAACGTAACTTTAAGATGATTTTAAAATAATTGCCGTTCACAGAAACTAAAGTAATTTCCTTTGCCCACAATAAAATGATCAAGAAATTCAATCCGAAATAGTTTTGCTGCCTCATGAAGCATCTCAGTGAGTTCAATATCACTTTTTGAAGGTAACAAATTACCGCTGGGATGATTATGCACTACAAAGAAGCCGGCACAGGCATAAATAACTGCCCAACGAAAAACCTCTCGTGGATGCGCTATTGACTTATCCAAAGTACCTTGAAACAACTTCTTTTCAGCAATTATATGATTACTGTTATCTATGTAGATTGCCCATAGTTCTTCTTGTTTATGTCCTGCAAATTTATCTAATAAATAAGTACCGACTTCATCGCTTGAAGTCATAATAAGTTCCCGGTCTGATACCGCGGAGCGCAATCTTTCAAGTAATCCCTCACCTAAAATTGCTAAACTGTCACAGCATTGGTCACCAGATACATATTTAAGCAGATCATTGGCATTTCTTATTTTTAATTCTTCCAACTTAACAAGAAGTTCATCAAAATTTTCAATTCCATGTTCTTTCAGTTCATCAAAAAAACTGTTCAGCATTTCCCAGTCAGTTTTAATTAAATAGTGATGAGACCTTATTAATTCCATAAAATCATTCCTTTCACTATTTATATACGCCAAAACTAACTAACTTTTTGTAAAAATTCAAAGAAATCTTGACAAACAAAAGCCGCATTCTGATGATCTTCGGTGGTAGCTGGAATTAAATCCGGCACCATTACACATTTTAAGCCGGCATTAACAGCAGCTAGCAAGCCAGGAGAAGAATCTTCGAATGCTAAAATATTATTTTTGGCAACATGTAATTTTTGGGCTGCCAAAAGATAAATATCTGGTGCAGGCTTAGGCTTGACATTATTATTTTTTACATCGTCATAATTTAAGTGAAATTGAAAATAGTTACGCGTTCCTGTGGCCCATAAATTATGCTCCACCACATTTTCAGAATTACTGGTTACCACAGCCATAGGCAATCCGGCAGCCTGAAACCGATCAAGAGCTTTTTGCACTCCCGGCCTTAACTTTAATTTACCTTGTTCAGTCCACTGCCATACTAGTTCATCAGTACGTTTAATAAATTGGTCACGTTGTTCTTCATTCTTAAAGTATTGCTGGTAAAAATCGTTCATATCAGTTGTTGTCGAGCCAACTAATTTAAGATAAATATCATCGGGCGTACCAAGATTTGCCTCCTTAGCTGCCTGAATATTGGCTTCCCAGTATAAATTTTCGGAATTAACCAGCAAGCCATCCATATCAAACAAAATGCCTTTGATATCATCCTTAATGCCTTGAACACGCATCTTTTATCTCCATTTGTAAAATATCCCCAACTAAGTAAAATGATCCTGTTACTAGCAGTATATCATTTGTTTGACTCTTCTGCTTTAATTCTTGATAAGAAGTTCGCCAGTCAACGTGATAATGATATTTTTTTTGAATCCAAACCGGATAGTCTTCTTTTTTAGCTGCACGCGGATAATCAATTGTAGTTAAGTGAACTTCATCTGCCGGTTTAAACAGTTTAAAAACTTGCTCAATATCCTTATCTTTCATCATCATCATCAATACTCTAATTTTTCCTTGCTTTTTTTTCTGCTTAAAATGAGCAAAATTTAGCAGGTTTTGCATTGCCTGAATATTGTGCGCTCCATCAAGGATAATTAAAGGATTATTTTGCAAGATTTGATAACGTCCAGGTACAGTTGTTTGGTTTATTGCATCTTCTATCTCTGAAGCAGAAAGTGACAGATTTAATAAGCTAAAGGCTTGAATTGCAATACCAATATCATAGCCTTCAACTAGTGGCCTGGGTATAAAAGCAAGCTTTTGATATTGATCTTGATACTCCAAGTTTTCTTGAAGTAAAACATTAAAGTCAGAACCAAGTTTTTTAACCAGAGCATTTTCTTTTTGAGCCTTTTGCTGAATAATAGGTAACACTTCCTTGGGAATATTACCTAAAACAACTGGCCGATTTTTCTTTATTATGCCACTTTTTTCACGGGCAATATCTGCTAGCGTTGGTCCGATAACTTGCTCATGATCTAGTCCAACTGTAGTAATCACACTAACTTGTGGTGTAATGACATTAGTTTTGTCATGTTCACCACCTATGCCAACTTCTATCACAGCATAGTCACATTTTTCTTGTGCAAAATAAAGAAATGCCAATACTACTTCATATTCAAACGTCACTAATGAAAAAGCAGGATTGTTTTTACGAATTTTTGTCAAAACCGACTCTATTTTATTAGCTATTCCAATCAAACTTTGGTTACTGATATTTTGACCATTCAACTGAATTCGCTCGTTAAATTCAAAAACATAGGGCGAAACAAAAAGGCCAGTCTTTTGACCAGCCTTTTGCAACAAATTACTTAAATAGTAAGAAGTTGAGCCTTTACCATTCGTGCCCGTAACATGGATTGTTTTTATCTGATCTTGCGGATTACCTAACATAGCCAAAATTGTCTTAATATATGTTAAATCTGCTTTTTCATGTAATTTAGGAAGTGAGTATAAATAATTAATCACATCTTGAGCTTTGGTAAAAGTCACGTTATTCACTCTTCTTTAATTCTTGAATTCTTTCCTGAACGCTTTGAAGTTGACTTTCATAATCAGCTTTTTTCGCCTTTTCTTTATTTACCACAGCTTCCGGAGCATGTGCGACAAAGCCTTGATTATTTAGTTTCTTAGTTGAGCGTTCAACTTCAGCTTGCAAATCTTTTTCTTCTTTGGTCATGCGCTTGATTTCGTCGGCAATATTAACTAAATCAGCTAATGGCACAAAGATCTGAGCTCCTGAAATCACTGCAGTTTTAGCAAGTTTTGGTGCAGCAATTTGAGTTGAAATGGTTAATTCCTTTGGATGCAAGAAGTTCTTAACGTAATCTTCATTGTCAGTTAAAATTCTTTCATTCTTAGAGTCTTCTAACTGAATCATGATGTCTATTGAAGAAGATAACGGAGCATTTACTTCCATGCGAATGTTACGTACCGCCTTAATAATTTCAATTAAGAAAGCCATGTCATGACAAGCTGGTTCATTTTCAAATTCAGCATGTACTTCAGGATACTTAGCCACCATAATTGACTCACCATCGTGTGGCATTGAGAGCCAAAGCTTTTCAGTTACAAATGGCATAATTGGATGTAATAAACGCAAGATTTGGTCAAGAATCCAAATTAAATTATCTTGTTTTCTTGCTTTTAATTCTTGATCATTACCATTCAAAGCTACTTTGGCCATTTCGATGTACCAGTCACAGAAGTCGTTCCAAATGAAGTTGTATAATTCACGACCAGCTTCTCCAAATTGATAGTCATCAAATAACCGAATAACTTCACTAACAGTATGATTTAAACGATCAAAAATCCAACCATCTGCTAAGTCGAATTTAGCTGTATCTGGCATATGAGCAGGTTGTGCATCTTCTGGTAAATTCATAATGACAAATCTGGCGGCATTCCAAATCTTATTGATAAAGTTCCATGCAGATGCCAATTGTTTAGGATTATAACGAGTATCTTGACCTGGAGCTGTACCGTTAAGCAAGAACCAGCGTAAAGCATCGGCACCATACTGGTCAATAACATCCATTGGATCGACCCCGTTACCCAAAGATTTACTCATTTTACGTCCTTGTTCATCACGAATCAAGCCATGAAGTACCACGTCATTAAACGGTCTTTCATGTGTAAAATGCAAGCTCTGGAATATCATCCGTGAAACCCAGAAAAAGATAATATCATAGCCAGTAACTAAGGCATTGGTTGGGAAATAACGCTTAAAATCAGCAGAATTTTCATCAGGCCAGCCTAAAGTTGAGAATGGCCATAAAGCACTGGAGAACCAGGTATCTAGTACATCTGGATCTTGTTTCCAGTTTTCAATGTCCTTTGGCGCTTTTTCGCCAACATACATTTCACCGGTCTTTTTATTGTACCAAGCAGGAATTCGGTGTCCCCACCATAATTGGCGTGAAATTACCCAGTCATGAACATCCTCCATCCAGTGATCTAAAGTTTGTTCAAATCTTTTTGGTACAAAATTAACTTTACCCGCAGTTTTTTGATTTTCTAAAACTTTATCAGCTAATGGTTTCATCTTAACAAACCATTGAGTGGAAAGACGAGGTTCAACTTGAACGCCAGAACGCTCTGAGTGTCCAACTGAGTGCACAATCGGCTTAACTTTAATCAGATAGCCCTGATCCTTCAGGTCCTTAACTAATGCTTCACGGCACTCAAAACGATCCATCCCTTCATACTTACCGGCATTTTCATTCATAGTGCCATCGTCGTTCATGACGTTAATCCGTTTTAAGTGATGACGATTGCCGACTAAAAAGTCGTTAGGGTCATGAGCAGGTGTAATCTTTACTAAACCTGTACCAAATTCAGGATCAACGTGTTGATCTTCAATAATTGGAATATGGCGTCCCACTAGCGGTAAAACTAATTCTTTGCCGACAAGGTCTTTATAGCGTTCATCCCCCGGTGCCACAGCAACCGCGGTATCACCGAACATAGTTTCAGGACGAGTAGTTGCAATTTCAACAAAGCCAGAACCATCCGCAAACGGATATTTAATATGATAAAAAGCGCCTTTATCGTCTTGGTGAATAACTTCGATATCGCTTAGAGCTGTTTGCAACTCAGGATCCCAATTGATAATGTATTCCCCGCGATAAATTAATCCTTCATTGTAAAGTTGGACAAAGACGCGGCGAACAGCTTTAGACAAACCCCTATCTAATGTAAATCTTTCACGTGAATAATCTAGTGACAGGCCCAATTTTGCCCACTGGCTCTTGATAATAGCAGCGTACTCATCTTTCCAGTCCCAAACTTGTTTAACAAAAGCTTCACGTCCCATTTCATGACGGTCTTTACCCTGTTTGCGTAATTTAGCCTCAACTTTTGCCTGAGTTGCAATTCCGGCATGATCCATTCCCGGAAGATACAAGGTATCATAACCCTGCATTCTTTTAAATCTAATTAATGTATCCTGAATTGCTGTATCCCAAGCATGACCTAAATGAAGCTTACCAGTAACATTTGGTGGCGGAATAACAATTGCATACGGATGTGCCTTTTTATCTCCAGATGGCTTAAATAAATCTTGATCAAGCCACTTTTGATATCTACCCTGTTCAACCTCGCGTGGGTCATATTTTGGTGCTAAATCTGTCATAGTTCTCCTCCCAATAAAAAAGTCCTAGACAACATGTCTAGGACGATGTGATTAACCGCGGTACCACCTAAAGTTAAGCAGAATAAATTCTGCCTCTCTTAATAATGATAACGGCGAATTTGCCGGATCAGCCTACTGTTAGTTCAGCCAATCAGTCCAATTGAGCTACCAATTAACCTTCATTCGGCCTTTCACCACTATCAGCCTTTCTCTATCTATAAGGTTAATACCTCTCAATTATTGCTTTGGGCGTATTATAACACGTTTTTTACAGTAGTGCAGCATCTTCTGCCGCTTTATCTGCCAAAAACTTATCATTAGGATAAATTGAAGTTACTTGTATACCTGCTAAAGCTCTTTCTATTAAGCCTTCTACATCCAAACGGTTTTCAAATTCCCGTGCTTTATCGATTTTGGGCTTAGTTTTGGGACGAGGAGGGGCAAAAATTGTACAACAATCTTCAAATGGCTGGATAGACAAATCAAAAGTACCAATTTTTTCAGCCAAATTAATAATTTCAGTTTTATCCATCGTGGCAACTGGTCTGACAACTGGTGTGGTCGTCACATCATTAATTGCAGCCATTGATTCCAAAGTTTGCGAAGCCACTTGACCAACGGATTCACCGTTAAAAATAGCCAGGCCTCTTCTTTTAGCTCTTATTTTATCTGCCAACTGCAACATGAGCCTTCTTTGCACATTCATTAAATAACCCTCAGGAATTTTTTCCTTAATGGTTTCCTGAATTTCAGCAAAAGGCACGGCAATAAAATTGATCTTGCCTACATAATTAGCAAGAATTCCAGTTAATTCTTTAGCCTTATTTAGCGCTTTTTCAGTAGTATATGGCGGACTGTAAAAATGAACCATTTCAATATCAACACCACGCTTAAGAGCTAAATATGAAGCTACTGGCGAATCAATTCCGCCAGATAGCATCATAACGGCGCGTCCACCTGTCCCAACGGGCATTCCACCTGCACCGCGAAGTAACTGATTAGAAATATAGACAGCATCCTTGCGCACTTCAATTCTAAGGACAATGTCAGGGTGTTTCATTTCTACCTTTAAATTCTCCATATTGGCAAAGAGATAGTCACCCACCATTTTATTCAACTCATTGGTATCATATAAAAATTGGTGATCACTGCGTTTAGTGTTGACTTTAAAAGTCATACCCTTATTAAAAGTTTCTTTCATTAAAGCTAGAGCAGTTTCTTCAATTTTTGCCAAAGTTTTTTCAACTTTGATAGTTGGTGAATAAGTTTGAATACCAAAAACCCTTTTTAAACGTTTATCAACTTCTGCAAAAGGTGCATCATTTAAAACTATGTGCATGCGGTCATGCCGCGGGTGTATTTCGACTTGCGGAAAATCGCGCAATACTTTAGTCACGTTACCAGCTAAGCGGCCAATGAAATCTTTACGATTTTTTCCTTTAGTTGACAGCTCACCATAACGTACCATTATTTCAGTATATTTCATAAAAAATTATTCTCCTAAATGATTAATTCTGGCAAAATGATGGTAAATTTTATCAAAGACCTTAATAAATTCATCTGCCTCGGCAAGAGTATTAGTTTCATCAAAACTAAGACGAATCGCACTTGTTGCTACTTTATCATCAACATGCATTGCCACCAATGTGCTTGCTTGATCAGTCTTAGTGGAAGAACAGGCCGAAGTAGTTGAAGTATAAATGTCATACTCTTCGAGTGTATGAACAAGAGTCTCTCCTCGAATACCTTCAAGAGCAAAACATAAAATATGAGGGGCAAAGTTATCATTCAATGGTGAAAATATAGTGATTCCTGGCTTATCTTGGAGATACTTCACTATTTTGGCTTTAATTTCAACCTCACGTTGAGCTTTTTCCTGTTCATTTTCCAAAAGCAAACGTACTGCTTTAGCCATTCCTGCTATTGCCGGTAAGTTTTCAGTACCTGAACGCAAACCTTTTTCCTGACCGCCACCATCATGCAAGGGAGCAAGCATCTTGCCCTCTTTTTTATAAAGGATTCCGGTACCCCGTGGTGCATGAAATTTATGCGCTGACAGACTGGAAAAATCAACACGAGGGGTAAAAACACGAGACCAAATATTTTTACCTAATGCTTGCACATTATCCACATGAAAACTTACAGTTGGGTAGTTAGTTAATAAATCACTAATTTCAGCGATTGGCTGGATAGTACCAATTTCATTGTTAACGCCCATTATTGAAACTAAAGTGGTATCAGAATCTAAAGCATTACGTAAATCATTTACGTTAACACGGCCTTCTTTATCAACGGGTAAACGGGTTACACGAAAGCCAATATATTCTAAAGCGTTAAAAGCATTGGCAACAGAAGCATGTTCAACGCTTGAAGTAATGAGATGCTTGCCAAATTCCCGTTTTTGCAAAGCGGTTCCTTTTATTGCCCAGTTATTTGACTCAGTGCCACCAGAGGTAAAGAAAATTTCATCCTGTTTTGTGCCCAAAAGACTGGCAATTTGCTTACGTGAACTTTCTAAAAGTTGAAATGCACGGTCTCCCAGTTTATGTAAACTGGACGGATTGCCCCAAATGGTTTGAGCTACTTTATCATAAGTGGCTAAAACAGCAGGATCAATCTTAGTCGTGGCGCTGTTGTCAAAGTAAATCACGGAAGTTCTCCCCCTCCAAAAACACTACATGGTCAGCTATTAACTTATAAATTGTAACTTAAATTCTTGTCAGCTTCAATTATTTATTCATGAGCACTAAAAAAGCTTTAAAATTCTTTTTTTAATTTTAAAGCTAAATAATTTTCTGCAGGTTTATGATTCTTATCAGCTATTTTTCTTATCAGAATAGTACAAATTTTCTAAGCGTTGATATGAACCTGGCTCAACTTTTTCAATAGCAGTTGCAATGGTGTCCAAAGCATCTTTATAGTTATAATCCTGTTCATAAAGTTGCATTGCCTTTTTCTGAGCGCTTTTAATGGAACCATTATTGGAATATTTATTAGAATATTGCAAGGTTAGCTGAACTAGATCTGCAGAATTAATTATGTCATCTGCTTCTCGTTTTAACCTTTCGACATCATCAGAAATTTGGATTAATTCCTGAGAAATCTTTTCCATGTTTAGCCTTACCTGACTCAATTCTTTTGCCACATGACCAATCTCGTTGACAACCAAAGTATACATTTGCACAAAAGTATCAGGATTACCAGGGATTTTTTTACGTTCCAAACGGCGATAAACTAGAGAAACTTCCTGCTTAAAGCGGTTGATTGAATCATTGGCTACATTTTCAGAATCATAAAGACCATCAACGTCTTGGGACATTTTCTTTTGTTCATCACTAATTTCACGCAATCGTTCCAGCATACTCAACCACGATGACTTAATTTTGGAATAAACTCCCTTACCATCAGCAACATTCTGGGTATCAACCGTATATTGCCGCTCCATATCATTGACTTCCTGTTCCAACTTCCTACTAGTGGCAAGTTCATTGTGAGTAAGCTCATAACTCTCATCAATATGGCGCAATTTTGCTACTAGTTTTTTTGATTCAACTTGTTCGTGAGCAAGCAGACGCTGGATTTTATCTTGATTTTCTTCTACAAATGGTCTCGCTATGTACTCTTTAGCTAAAATATCATAAAGAGCAGAAATTTCTTTTTGGATTTCCGCATTTTTTGCTTTGAGATCGGAAACTTTAAGTTCTTTGAGCAAATTATTTGCATCGGCTACTTGTCCTCTGATTTTTTTAATCTCAGCTAAAACGTCTACCTGAGTTATGTAATACTTAGAAGACATCATCTTCTTATAACTGTCAGATAGTTCACTCAACTGATCTTGAAAAACTTTATTAAGTTGATGACGGGCATTTCTGATTTCGGGCAGGATAGAACTAATGTTAGTCAAAGCAGCTTTAATTTTTGACAAAATACGTTTTGCTTCAACTTGATCTCCTTGAGCAGTCAAACTCTTGGCTTCCGAAAAGTCATTTTCAATATTTGTCAATTCGTTTTCAATCTGATCCAGAGCAGCACCATAATCATATGAATTTGCCAGAATGTCTTTACGCATTTCTTTAAAGCCATTGAACAAGTCGTTATATTTTTTTTGATTCTCACGGTTTGATTCAAGTAATTCTGTGAATACTTCCTTAGTGTTCTTAGCATCTTTATAAGTTGGATCCATGATTTCACGGGCTTGTTTAATACTTTTATGAGCTTTAAATAAGTGATAGTGTGTATTTTGCTCAGCAGCCTGTTCAAGAAAGTTCTGCGCTGCAGGAATCTTTTTAGCCAATGCCTGCTCGTAGTTTTTACGCCAAGTAGTTAATGTTGTCAAACTTTCACCGGCTAAATCCATTTTATCCAGATTGACAATATCTGTTTCTAAATGCATTTTATCAATTTTGGTAATCAAATCGTCTAATTCAAGAATTTGCCTTAATTGGCGGCGATTGATTATTAACATAGCGGCTATAATTATAATGATGATTAAAATTGCAATGATTACAACTATGGATTGAGTTGGTGACATAATTTTCCTCCAAAACTACCCCAATTATACCAAACTTCTACATTATTGTGGTCAAGAGTTTTTTCAAGCCAATAAAATTCGTTATTTAAATAAAATCGTGCGATCAGATATTTATAAATATCTCTTTAATTAAAAGCAGTATACTAGTATTAACAAGTTGCTACCACCTTTTTATTTTTCTAGTTAAATTATTAAATATTAAAGCAATCGCTATTTTCCTTGCTTTAATAAGGTAATACAACTATAATATAGAACGTGTAAAATATTTGCAGCTATAAGTGGCAAGAACGTCAACATCTTAATACGTTTTAGTGAACGAGTAACCGACGCTGCAATAGGCGAAAATGAAAATTAAGATGCACGAATGTTAAACTTATACGTAATTATTTTACTCCAAAAACTGTTATCAGATTTTATTGGAGGATTTTATGTCAAGATATACAGGTCCAAGTTGGAAACGTTCCAGAAGATTAGGAATTTCACTTTCAGGTACTGGCAAGGAGCTTAGTCGTAGAAACTACGCCCCTGGTCAACACGGCCCTAATTCACGTGGTCGTTTATCAGAATATGGCGAACAATTGCATGAAAAGCAAAAGTTACGTTGGATGTACGGTTTAAATGAGCGTCAATTTAGAACTTTATTCAAACGTGCCGGTAAGATCCGTGAAGGTGAACACGGTACTAACTTTATGGTTCTGCTTGAATGCCGTTTAGACAGTATTGTTTACCGTTTAGGTTTGGCTACTACTAGAGAGCAAGCTAGACAATTAGTTAACCACGGTCACATCACTGTTGACGGCAAGCGTGTTGATATTCCTTCCTATGAAGTCAAGGTTGGTCAAACCATTGGTCTTAAGGAAAAGTCAAAGAACCTGCAACAAGTTAAGGATGCACTTGAAGCAGTTGTATCCCGCCCATCCTTTGTTTCATTCGATGACAACAAGGTAGAAGGTTCACTTGTTCGCCTTCCAGAACGTGATGAAATGGAACCAGAAATTAACGAAGCTCTAGTTGTTGAATACTACAACAAGTTACTTTAATTTCCATGTTTTTACAAACCCCTTTCCTTCTTGGAGAGGGGTTTTTGTTACCCGAAAGGAGTACCAATCAATGACGGAGGATTTAAATACCAGAGTTTCAAATGCTGCTCAAGGCATCACACCCCAAACAAAGCCGGATGAACGCAGAAGATTTTTAGGGTCTCTTCGCGAGCGGGTATTAGTTAGAATGACCAATGCTGAAGTGCAAGATCCTAAATTAACCAACCTATTTTTACGCCATTTTAAAGATTATATTGGTTACAATATCCTGATTAATGGCAATTTACACGATAAGTTTGTTGATCAAGTGGAAACTAGTTGTGGCAAATACGAGATCTCTTTTACTATCGTTAACAATGAAACGGCAAAAACGGGTCCGAATGACTCGGCAATCTTAGTAGTAGCTGCAAATGCAATTAACAAAATGCGCATTGAAATAAGTCAAGTGTATCCACCCGAAATGCCCCAAGAATTGCTTACTAGTGACAAAACTAAAAAAGCTGGTTTCTGGCAGCGACTTTTTCATGGAGACAATTAAATGAAACCATTAGCTTACAGAATGAGACCAAAAACGTTAGATGAGGTAGTCGGTCAGGAGCATTTAATTGGCCCTGGAAAAATTATTCGCCGGATGGTTGAAGCCAAAATGTTGTCCTCGATGATTCTTTACGGTCCTCCGGGAATAGGTAAAACAAGTATTGCCAGTGCCATAGCTGGTTCCACCAAATACGCTTTTCGCCAGCTTAACGCTGCAACAGACAGTAAAAAACAGCTGGAGCAAGTAGCCGCGGAAGGAAAATTGAGTGGTACGGTGATATTGCTCCTAGACGAAATTCACCGCTTGGATAAAACCAAGCAGGACTTTTTATTACCTCTTTTAGAATCCGGACAAATTATTTTGATCGGTGCGACAACTGAAAATCCGTATATAGCAATTTCCCCCGCTATTCGTTCCCGCTGCCAGATTTTTGAATTAAAGCCTTTGGCAAAAAATGATGTCAATAAAGCAATTGACCGGGCGCTTAAAGATTGTGAACTTGGTTTGGGTAAGTACAACGTTAAATTGACTTCAAGCGCCAGAGAATTATTAGTGCAAAAAGGCAACGGTGACTTACGTTCGACACTGAACGGACTCGAACTTGCAGTCCGCTCAACGAAACAGGAAATGATAGCTGCCGGTAAAAATGATGAAACTGAATTAATCATTGATCAAGATGAAATGGCCAATTCTATCCAGCTGCGTAATCAAAACTTTGATGCTAAGGGCGATGGGCATTATGATCTGGTTTCTGCTTTTCAAAAATCAATTCGCGGTTCTGATACAGATGCAGCCTTGCATTATTTAGCTCGACTAATTGAGTCTGGTGATTTAATAGCAATTTGTAGGCGTTTAAGTGTAATTGCCTATGAAGACATCGGCCTTGCAAATCCCGCAGCCGTTCAGCATGCTCAAATAGCTATTCAGTCTGCTAAGGGTCTGGGTTTCCCTGAAGCGCGGATACCTTTAGCTAACGCGGTGATTGAACTGGCTTTATCACCTAAAAGTAACAGTGCTATCAGTGCTATTGATCAGGCTTTAGCTGATGTAAAAAATAAGGACTATGGCAATATCCCTTCTACTTTAAAAGATGCACACTATAGTGGTGCAGCAAAATTAGGTCACGGTAATGGTTATATTTATCCTCATTCTTATGTGAATGATTGGGTACCACAGCAATATTTACCAGATAAACTCGTTGGCACGCGATATTTTCAGCCTAAAGGCAATTCTAAAATAGAAAAAGGGTTTAAAAAGCAATACGAAACTTTGCATGAATTGCAAAAACAGGGTCTAAAATAATTAGTTTTGCATAGAAGGAAAATATTTTAGTAGATGCTGGCCGAAGATTTATTTTGCAATCAGCCCTTTTATTTTGGTCATGCACAAAGTAAGCCGGTATATTGATAACCTTAGTTCGTTCAGGAGCTTAAAAGCTATCCTAAAAAGTACCCTCTAATTTTTCTGCCTTGACAAAACTCGTGATGCTTAGTAGTATAATAGTTGATCTGAGTTGATCGACTAGCTCAATTGTATAAGGTTGACCGGTCAAACATAAGACATGCGAGATAGTAAATAACTTTCGAATCGGAAAACTATCTTCAAAGATAGGATCCATATTCGTTGCGATACATCTCATTTTTTGAACACTGCGGGTTCAACAAGCATTGTTTTGCTATGTTTCGACGACTCGGATTTCTTGAGAAATTTAGAAAGCGGTCTGCGGACCGTTTTTTGTTTGGAGAATTTATGGCTATTAAAATTGTTATTCTAATTTACCTGGCAGTATTGCTATTGACTGCCTTTTACTTATGGCATAATCGGCACCGTCATTTCCTAATATACAACAGTAAAAATATTTCTAATTTTAGTTCTCTAATGTCTTGGACAGCTATTATTTTAATTATAGAGACCATTTTAGGTTTATTTTTAGTTTTCCAGAAGAATAAATACTTAAATCTTATTACTTTAATTCTCAGCAGCATTACTATCCTAATTTTTAGTCTTTTACTTAATCAAAAGGATGATTAACTGGACTAAAATTTGGTAAAATAATGGTAAGAGAGGTGTTTTAAATGATGAAACAATATCACCGTATTCAAGTCGCAGTTGATGGCTCAAAAGAAGCTGATTTAGCTTTTAAAAAAGCTGTAGCTGCGGCTAAGCGAAATGAAGCTGCTTTGGAAATTTTACATGTCATTGACACCAGATCCTTCCAAAATGTTTCTAGCTTTGATTCAGAAATGGTTGAACAAGTATCAAACGATGCTAAAGAAAAATTGCAAAATTACTACCAACAGGCTACAGAAGCTGGAGTAAGTGAGGTTCACTATTCAATTGAATTTGGGGCTCCTAAAGCAATTATCGCCCACCAATTCCCTAAAAAGCACCAGATTGATTTAATCGTATTAGGAGCTACAGGTCTCAACGCTGTTGAACGCATATTAATCGGCAGTGTTACCGAATATGTTACTAGAACTGCAGATTGTGACGTGCTAGTTTGTCGTTCTAACGAAAATTTGAGTAATTAAAAAAGAGCATTTCAGTTGAAATGCTCTTTTTTATGCATAGATAAATTAGAAATCTCCTGCTTGACTGAACATATAATCTTTATTATGAAATTTCATGGACAAAATCATACCAATACCAATCATATTACCAATTAAGGCTGATCCACCTTGAGAAATAAAAGGCAACGGGATACCGGTCAGAGGTAGCAGATCAATACTCATACCAATATTTTCAAATACATGGAAGAGTATCATCATGATAACGCCAGTAGAAACGTAAGAATAAAATGCGTTTTTGGTATCAAAAGTAATCCGTACCATTTGCACTATCAAGTATAAGTAAAGCAAAATGATTGCTACACTTCCAATAAAGCCAAATGATTCTCCTATCACTGAATAAACCATGTCTGAGCCTCGGACCGGCACATAAACACTTAGTTTACCAAAGCCGTTGCCGAATATTTGACCAGAACCAATCGCTTGCATACTTTGCCATAATTGATACGCAGCTTTTGACGTGTCATTAGATGGATTCAACCATGACATAATGCGTCTAAATTGATAAGGCTGAAAGAAATGACTTAGAAATGATTGACCACTTGGTGTGGTAACCATATAAATAACTACGACCCCCAGCACAAAGACAGCGACAAACATTGGCGCAATTATTTTCCACGAAATACCAGATACTAGCACTACGCCACCAACAATTGCAATGAAGACCAGCATCGTACCAAAGTCATTTTGCAGTTTTAAAAGCACAGCAATCGGTAGCAGCCAAGCCAGTATTTTACCAATTAAAATCCAGTCGTTTTTAATTGTGTGAGCAAATTTATTGTTATGCTCACGCACAACCCGGGCCAGCATCAATATAAAAGCAGGTTTCATGACTTCTGATGGCTGAAAAGAAATTGGTCCCAGCTTAAACCAGCTTTTGGCACCAGTATCTACAGCTATACTGCGATTATAAAAGAACAAAACCGCAATTAAAAGCACTATCCCCAGACCATATACATAAGGTGCAATGCGGTAGAGCTGTTCAGCATCAAATTGGATTACAAAAGCAACTGCGGCAATCGAGATAACATACCATAATCCTTGCATTGCCACTGCCCTAACTGGACTTCCCATATGACTGGGATCATCAATTGCGGCAAAATAAATGGAATAAAGGCCCACAGCTGCCAATATGAGCACAGGGACAACAATATTCCAGGCAATTCGATCAAACAGATTGGTTTTATTTTGTACTTTGACCATTAATTAATCACAACCTATTATTTTTCATGCAAAGCGAAGTATGAAAGCAAATCATTAATACTGCTTTCCAAACTTTTTGCATACAAGACGCTGTTGGTTTTGCCGGTTGTAGCACGATAACGGCCAGCAACTTTTTCAATCACGCCAATAGATTTTTTCTGGGGAATTACTACTTCCCAGGTTGGGTTTTGCTTACCCTTAATTTCATTAATTTCCACATTAATATTTTCTGGTTTTTTTGACATAAATACTCCTATTTCGTATTAGGATGGAATTTCTTTGCAATAATCTCATCTTCATATCGTTCTGGATGAGGATTACGAAAAATTGTAAATTTATCTGGTACCGGATCAACACCACCACGCACAAAAGGATTGCAGCGTAATATACGTGAGATTCCCATAATAAGTCCTAAAAGAGGACCAAATTTGGTCAATGCGTCAACCATATAGGTCGAACATGTTGGATAATAACGGCATGATTTTGGTAAAGCAGGAGAAATAAACTTCTGGTAGATTTTAACCAAATAAATCAAAATTTTACGCAAATTTAGCCTCCCAAGATTAGTGACGCTGATGTTTTTCAATATTCTTAAGCAAAATTCCCGTTCCAAGTGCCACAGCTTCAAGTGGATGATCGGCCGTTAATACTGGTACCTTAAGGTAATAAGAAATTAGCTTATCAATATTCTTAAGCAATGCTCCACCACCTGTCAGCATAATTCCACGGTCAATAATATCCGCAGAAAGCTCCGGTGGCGTTTTTTCCAAAACCTCTTTAGTAGCAGCAATAATAGTCATCAAGCCATCATGAAGAGCTTCTTGAATTTCAGGCGCAGTAACAGTAGCCTGTTTTGGCAGACCGTCAACCACATCGCGACCGCGAACAGTGATAGTTTCGTTCTTATCAGGTTCAAAAGCACTACCAATTTCGATTTTAATCTGTTCCGCAGTGCGTGAACCAATTAGCAAGTTATGTTTATTCTTAATGTAAGAAACAACAGCTTGGTTCATATGATCCCCAGCATAACGCAATGATTGACTTGTAACAATTTCACCCATTGATAAAACGGCAATATCAGTAGTACCACCACCAATATCAATTACGATGTTGCCTTGAGGTTTGAAAATATCAAGCCCTGCACCTACAGCAGCAACTTTAGGCTCAAAATCAAGGTAAACTTTGCCTCCACCCGATTTTTCCGCAGCCTGAATAATTGCCTTCTGTTCAATTGATGTTACTCCTGTCGGAGCACAAATTAAAATATTTGGCTTGGACATAAAGCCCTTAACGTTTAATTTTTCAATAAAGTAAGACAGCATTGCTTCTGTGATATCAAAATCAGCGATAACACCATTTTTTAAAGGACGGATTACACGGATGTTCCCCGGAGTCCTTCCTACCATCTTGTAGGCTTCTGTACCAACTGCTACTACTTTATTTGTACTTGTATTGACAGCAACAACAGAAGGCTCATTTAAGACAATTCCTTTACCAGAAACATTAATGAGCACATTTGCTGTTCCTAAATCTATTCCTATATCTCGTGCCACGATAATCCTCCATCATATTCAATGTATATTTTACCATAAAGATTTTAAGTTTGTCGGCGACTTTATCCGCTTTACCAAGTCTTAAAAGAAATTACTTAACTGCAATGAAGTATCAATTAATGTAATAAAGAAATTACCCACTAGAAAGCCTAAAGCAATTGCAGCAAAGATAAGTAGCAGTTGTGCTTCAAATATCCTGTTTTTACGAATTATCTTTTCAATACGAACACTTTTCATAATCTGAAAGGACAAACCAATCGTAATTAAATAAATTACTATACTAATTAAAGCATGAACGCCAAGTTGAAACATATTCTTTTCCACTTTTCCTAAGTTACAATAAAAGCGGACACACAAAAGCAGTGCATCCGCTTAAAACTTTAAATCTATTTAACTGAATTGTAAACACTTATTCGGTTAACGGCTCTTCTAAGTGCAACCTGTGCCCGCTCAAGTGATCGTTGATCATGGGCAGCCTGAGCCTTTTTCAGTGCATTTTGAGCACGTTCTCTAGCTGCTTTAGCCCGGGAAACGTCAATATTATTTGCCCGCTCAGCGCTGTCAGCAATAATGGTAGCCACATTATTTGAAAATTCAAAATAGCCACCACTAACAGCAATATGGTTGACAATATTGTTCATTTCCCGACTTCTTTTAACTTTAATCTCACCTATTGCTAGCGGAGTCAAAATCGGTAAGTGATTATACATCACTGAACGTTGACCATCAATTGCACGCATTTCAACAATACTAGAATGATGAGAAAATATTAGACCATCTGGAGTTACAACATTTACCATAAAAAGTTTTTCTGGATCTGCCATTTGACATCACCTTACTTTTCTAATAATGCTTTAGCTTCAGGATCACTCGGAGTTACACCCATTTGCTTTGCTTTTTTCAAAACATCTTCAATTGGGCCTACACTACGGAATGCATCTTCTGGAAGATCATCTAAATGACCATCTAAAATCATCTTAAAGCCCTTAATAGTTTCTTTAATTGGAACATAAGAACCAGGTACACCAGTAAACTGTTCAGCCACAAAGAAGTTTTGCGATAAGAAGAATTGAACTTTACGAGCACGGCTAACTATCACCTTTTCCTCGTCAGATAATTCATCCATTCCCAAAACAGAAATGATGTCTTGCAATTCATGGTATCTTTGCAAAATATGCTGGACGCCAGTTGCGACTTCATAGTGCTCTTGGCCAACAATTTCAGGATCCAAAGCACTAGAAGTAGATTGCAGCGGGTCAACAGCCGGGTATATACCTTGCTCAACTAAACTACGTTCCAAATTGGTAGTAGCATCAAGGTGAGCAAAAGTAGTAGCTGGAGCCGGGTCAGTATAGTCATCAGCAGGAACATAGACCGCTTGAATTGAGGTAATAGAACCCTTCTTGGTAGAAGTAATTCTTTCCTGCAATTGGCCCATTTCTGTTGCCAAGGTTGGCTGATAACCAACGGCACTGGGCATGCGTCCTAACAGAGCGGAAACTTCCGAACCAGCTTGAGTAAATCTGAAAATGTTGTCGATAAAGAGCAGAACGTCTTGACCTTCAACATCTCTGAAATACTCTGCCAGCGTTAATCCTGTCAGTGCTACCCGCATTCTGGCACCAGGCGGCTCATTCATTTGACCAAAGACCATGGCAGTTTTGCTTAAAACTCCAGATGCTTTCATCTCAAAGTAAAGGTCATTACCTTCACGTGTTCTTTCACCAACACCAGTAAAGACTGAAATACCACCATGCTCTTGGGCGATATTATGGATAAGTTCCTGAATAATAGTGGTTTTACCAACACCGGCACCACCAAACAGGCCGACTTTTCCTCCACGGACATAAGGTTCAAGTAAATCAATTACCTTAATACCAGTTTCAAGAATCTCTTGACTCGTTGTTAATTCATCATATTTAGGAGCATTCTTATGAATACTGTCACGAGCATGATCTTTTGCAAATTTAGGGCCGTTGTCAATAGGCTCACCTAAAACATTAAAAACACGTCCTAAAGTATCATTACCAACCGGTACTGAAATAGGACCACCTGTGTCTTCAACCTTCATTCCGCGTCTAAGACCATTGGTAGATTCCATCGCAATTGTTCTTAAAACACCATCGCCAAGCTCTAGTGTAACCTCGAGAACAACAGATTCATCGTCCGACTTAACGACGCGCAAAGCATTGTCAATATCAGGCAGATTTTTGTCAAGCGGGAATTTGACATCGACAACTGGGCCGATTACTTGAACAACTTCACCTTCACTCAAAACATCTACCTCCTTTTCTTAATTATTTCAAAGCGTTAGCACCACTGACAATTTCAGTAATTTCAGTAGTGATTTCTGCTTGTCTTGCACGGTTTAATTTAGTAGTTAAACTCAAAACCAAATCGTCAACATTGTCCGTAGCACTCTGCATGGCAGTCATTGAACTGGCATGTTCAGCAGTTTTGGCATCCAGAATAGCACCGTAAATAGTAGAACGGGCATATTGGGGAATTAGTGTGGTTAAAACAGCATTAACATCAGGTTCGATATCGTATTCCAAATCTTGATGGGCTTCAGCTTCCTTGACACCTATATCAATGTCAACGATTGGCAACATTTTTTCAACCCGAAATGCAGATGAAAGTGAGTTGATGTGGTGAGTATAACATACATATAATTCATCATAAACTCCGTTCAAATACATTTTGATTGCAGTTGAAACAATTGGTAAAACTTCATCAAATGTAGGTACGTCACTAATACTGTCATTTTCATAAACAACGTTCAGCTTGTTTTTCTTAAAGAAATCAGCACCGACTGAGCCAACAGCCAAAACCTTAATATCTTTGTGTTCAGCCTTCGAATCCTCAAACAATCCCATCATGTTTTTGATGACAGCACTATTATAAGAACCAACAAGACCACGGTCACCGGTAATAACCAAATAACCAGTGGAATTGACCTTTTTGCGTGCTTGAACCATATCGGAAACAACACCCAAACCAAAGACATTTTCATAATCGATTTTGCTAATGCTGTCTTCATCAATTGCAACATGTGCCTTACGCAAATGGCTGACGACTTCAGCACTCATCAAGCGCGATAAAGTTTGCCGTATGTGATCATTGTAGATCGTGTAACCCTTATCCCGCTTTTCAGTTTGGTTTAACTTTGATGCCGAAACCATTCTCATGGCCTCAGTAATTTTACCAGTTTGCTTAACCGAAGCTATTTTCTTCTTCAACGCAAGTAACGATGCAGGCATATAACTACCTCCTATTTATTACTTGGTGAAAAACTATCCGCAAATTTAGAAATTGCTTCTTGTAATTTCTTCTCATCCGGCAATTCACCAGTCTTACGAATGTGCTCTAGCAAATCTGCATGATTAGTATCGAAATTGTCATATAATTCTTTTTCAAATCTGGCAATATCATCAACTGGAACGGAATCAAGATAACCGTGAGTCAAGGCGTAAAGAATAATAACCTGTTTTTCAACTGGAATTGGTGTATGAAGTGGCTGTTTTAACACTTCAACAACCCTGCGTCCACGATTTAACTTTGCTTGAGTTGCTTGATCCAGATCACTACCAAATTGAGCAAAACTTTCAAGTTCATGGTAAGCTGCCAGGTCGGTACGAAGCGTACCAGCAACTTTTTTCATAGCCTTAATCTGGGCACTACCACCAACACGGGAAACTGAGTTACCGGCATCAATGGCAGGACGGGTTCCTGCAAAGAACAAGTCGCTTTGCAAGAAAATTTGTCCATCAGTAATTGAAATCACGTTAGTTGGAATATAAGCTGAAATATCTCCCGCTTCAGTTTGAATAAATGGAATGGCCGTCATTGAACCGCCACCAAGTTTATCACTCAACTTCGCACTACGTTCAAGTAAACGTGAATGCAAATAGAAGACATCACCAGGATATGCTTCACGACCAGGCGGACGACGGAGAAGTAAAGAAAGTTCACGATAAGCAACAGCTTGCTTTGATAGATCATCAAAGACTACCAAAACATCTTTGCCGTTATACATGAATTCTTCACCCATTGCCGTTCCGGCATATGGCGCTATGTACAGCATTGGTGCGGGTTCACTTGGCCCAGCTTCGACAACAATTGTATAGTCCATTGCGCCAAAACGCTTTAAAGTTTCTACTTGTGCTCTGACAGTTGATTCCTTCTGACCAATAAAGACATAAATGCAAATTACGTCTTGTCCCTTTTGGCTCAAAATAGTATCAATTGCCAAACTAGTTTTTCCAGTCTTACGGTCACCAATAATTAACTCACGCTGACCGCGACCGATTGGCACTAAGGCATCAATAGCTTTGATACCAGTTTGCAGCGGTTGATTAACTGACTGGCGTTCCATAACACCCGGTGCCGAAGCCTCGATTGGACGAGTCTTTGACGTTTTTATTTCGCCAAGTCCATCAACTGGCTGCCCCAATGGGTTTACCACGCGACCAATTAGTGCATCACCAACCGGCACACGCATAATCTCACCGGTTCTTTTGACTTGGTCACCTTCACGAATATCATCAAAATTGCCTAGAATAATGATACCAACATCATTTGATTCAAGGTTTTGTGCAATACCATAAGAACCATTGTCAAATTCCAATAGTTCGTTGGCCAAAACATTGTTCAATCCGTGAGCCCGGGCGATACCATCACCTATGTATGTTACAACTCCAACTTCATTAATGTCGAGTTTATCATCATAGTGTTCAAGCTGCTGCTTGATTAAAGAGCTAATCTCTTCTGCTTTTATGCTCAATGGTTTCACCTCTTTTAATTTTTATTAATTAACTGCGCACGAATCTTATTCAGTTTGTTCTTGACTGACCCATCGATTACGCAATCACCAACTTTTAAAATCACGCCGCCAATAATACTTTGATCAACCTCATTAGTGAGAATGACTTTTCGCAAATTAAATTTTCGAGCGTAACTAGTACCTAATTCCTGCAATTGTCTTTGATCAAGCGCTACTGCTGAAACAGCAACTCCCGTTTCAATTTTTTGATTTTTATTATACAAATCATTGAAACAGTTTATAATGTCCGGCAATTCCATAAAATGGTCATAATCCAGTAATAGGTTCAAAAAATTCTGAACTTCTTCTGACAGACCTTGCTCAATCACAGAAAGCGATTTCGCTTTTTCGGCACTATTAAAAATTGGGTCGCTAAAAACTTGCAAAATTTGCGGATAATTGGAAATAGCCTCAGCTAGTTCCTGCATATCTGCATGAACAGTATCCAAAGCAGCCATATCTTCGGCATAATCAAATAGTGCAGTACCATAACGTGCAGCAATTTCCGCTTTACTTAAGGCCATTATTTATTCAGCCCCTTAATAAATTGATCAACCAAATCTTTTTGGTCATCAGCAGATAAGTTCTTCGCAATTACTTTTTCTGCAATCGTGACAGAAATATCTGCAACTTGTGCACGAGCTTCATCTAAGGCATCCGCTTTAGCCTGAGCAGCATCGGCCTTTGCCTTCTCATGAATCGAAGCCGCATTATCATTAGCTTCTGCAACAATCTGGGTGCTGGTTTTTTCAGCATTCGCTTTTGCATCAGTAAGAATTTGCGTTGCTTCTTGTCTTGAGTTCTTCAAGGCAGCTTCACGCTCATTAGCCAAAACTTCGGCCTTTTTGCGATTGTCTGCAGCTGAATCAAGATCATTGATTACCTTTTGACGTCTTTTTTCCATCATGTCGGAAACAGGACCCCATGCATAATGTTTAACCAAAATAAGTAAAATTGCGAAAACAATTAAATACCAGATAGTATTACCCAGATAAATATGACCTGCCGAGGCTGCAAATAAAATTTGAAATGTCATTTACTGCCCTTCTCTCTTTTATCTAAATTGTTTTAAATAAAAAAATTAAACGAAGAGAATCAGGAAAGCAACAACAATCGCCAAAATAGGAACGGCTTCAATCAGACCAACACCGATAAACATTGTTGATCTTAAGTTACCAGCACTTTCAGGTTGACGAGCCATGCTCTCAACTGTCTTAGTGATAACTTTACCATTACCCCAAGATGCTGCCAATGCAGCAATACCAGCTACAATCGCTGCTGAGATATATTTAAAAGCTTGTGACATATTTAAACCTCCAATAAATTATTCTTTTGTAACTTTTTTCCCAACATAAACCATGGATAAAGTTACGAAAACATATGCCTGGATAGAGCCAATGAAGACAGAGAATCCTTGCCAGATCATAGCAAGCGGTGCTGCTAACACCAAAGTGATAACACCAAAGCTAGGAGCAAAGCTATTACCTATTAAAGTTAATAACACTTCGCCAGCGTAAATATTACCATATAAACGCAAAGATAATGTCAAAAAGTTAGTGATTTCTTCAATCATATTGATTGGGAAAAGAAAACTAACAGGTTCGGCATAATTACGCCAGTAGCCACCAGTACCGAATTTCTGCATACCGAATGTGAATGAAAGAAGCAAGGTCATCATTGCAAACGACATTGTCGTTACCGGATCTGCTGTGGGAGATTTTACAAAAATGTTGTCTCCCGCCTTAACCTCTAAGAAGAGGCCCAACTGGTTCATAAACCAAATGTAAATAAAAAGGACAAAAGCATAAAGCGAAAGGTGCTTTCGTGCATCAACATCACTGACATTGTCTTTAACAATTCCATCAGTAAAGTCAATCAAATATTCCATGATATTTTGCTTTTTATTTGGTTTCATCTCAACTTTTCTTGATAACCAGATGCAGACAAACAATACGACAGCTGCCATTAAAGTTGAACCAATGATCCCAGAAAGATCAAATGTCAAACCCAGAAATTTAAAAACAAATGATTGCTCCAATTCTTCGTGACCTCCCTTCTCGTGCCCAAATTATCGAACACTCATACAATATTAACACCATTCAATAATTTTGTGAAAAATGTAAGCGTATTTTGCAATTAATTTACATAAAAAAGATTATTTGGTACCAAATAATCTATCGCCTGCATCTCCTAAACCAGGTGTAATATAGCCGTTTGGCAACAATTTTTCATCTTCGGCGGCAGCATAAATATCGACATCCGGATTCTCTTCTTGAATAGCTTTGACACCCTCAGGAGCGGCTACAAGAACAGCCAGCTTAATTACTTTAACGCCCCGCTTTTTAAGCGCACCAATTGCCATATTAGCAGAACCGCCAGTGGCAAGCATTGGGTCAACCACAAGACATTCACGCTCTGCAACGTCTTTAGGCATTTTGCAGAAATATTCGTGAGGCATAAGAGTTTCTTCATCCCGATACATACCAATTACTCCTACCTTGGCTGACGGAATCATTTCCATAACACCATTAAGCATACCGATACCTGCACGTAAAATTGGCACAATAGTCAATTTCTTGCCGGCAATCTCTTTTTGGGTTGTCTTGCCAATTGGTGTTTCAATTTCAACATCTTTCAGCGGCAAATCTCTGGTAATCTCGTAAGTCATCAGTCCCCCGATTTCACCAACTATTCTCCGAAACTCGTTAGAACTTGTCTCCTTACGCCTGATAATTGTTAACTTGTGTTGAATTAACGGATGATTCAAAACCGTAAATTTGCCCATCTTTTTCCTCCTATAAACATAATTACGTTTACGTGTATTTTAATAAAAAAAGCAGAGGGTTTAAAGTCCCTTGCTACTAAAATTTTTACTCTTTGACATAATGATGACCAGCGGCAGCTTTATTTAGCCTGTTCATATATGCCAAAGTATTCTCGCTGCCACTAAATCCCTGCACAAAAATTTGTTTGATCTCTGGTTTATCATCGAAGTAACGTAAACCACCAAATAAATTATGGTCGGCCTCTAACAAGTTTTTACCTAAATTAAATTTATTTGCGGCTGGCAGCTTAATTTTTTCAAGCACATCTGTTAATGCCATTACTCCTGTTGCATTGGTTAAATCAATGTTTGCAAAGTTTTCTGAATCATCAACCACGACTACGGGTGCACTCGGAGCATAATGACGATATTTCATTCCTGGAGCTTTCGGAACATCTTTATCAGCAACTTTACCACTGTTAATTAAAACTTTTTCACCCAAAACCTGACTTAACTCTGCGGGAGTAACTGCACCAGGACGTAAAACAATGGGCGTAGCTACAGACAAGTCAATAATCGTTGATTCCAATCCAACTTCTGTAGGTCCACCATCAATAATTCCCGCAATTTTTCCCTTTAAATCATGATAGACATGCGCAGCTGTCGTTGGACTAGGCTTAGTCGAAGTGTTGGCGGAAGGTCCAACAATTGGGTAACCCAATTTACTGATCAACTGATGAGTTAAGTCATCATTAGGACAGCGAAAAGCCACAGTATCAAGACCACCAGTTACAGCTTTAGGCAGACTGTGAGGTTTAACATAAAGCAAAAGGGTTAAAGGACCTGGCCAAAATTTTTTAATTAACTTTTGAGCACGCTCTGGCACCTCTTTTGCATAATGAGACATCATTTGAGCATCAGAAACTGTTACGATTAACGGATTGTCACTAGGACGTCCCTTAGCCTTATAAACATTTTTTACAGCTTTTTCATTTGTGGCAATGGCACCCAAGCCATAGACAGTTTCTGTCGGAAAAGCAACCAATTCTCCCTGAGCGAGTAATTTTACTGCATCATCTATTTGATCCTGTGAAAAAATTTTAGTTTCCATTATTTATTCCACTTTCCTTTAACCATGCGTGGCTTTCCAGCTAAATCATTTTTGAATTCAATGGTAAAATCCGGCAGCTCCCGTCCAAATAAATCAACCAGCTGCTCTTTTTCACTGAAGCCAAATTCCAAGAAAAACTCTCCTCTGCTGTTTAAGTGATCACGCACTTGTTTGACAAACTTCTGGTAAAATTCTATACCATTTTTTCCACCAAAAAGTGCCTCCTGGGGTTCATTTTGCAATACGTTTTGGTCCATCACATCTTTTTCCGTTTCCTTTATATAGGGAGGATTAGAAATGATTTTATCGAACTTTTCAAGACCAATTAAAATGTTTGCTTTTCGAACGGTAACATCAACTTTATGAATCAAAAAATTTTCTTCGCTAGTTCTTAGTGCAGCATCAGTGACGTCAGAAGCATATAAATCAAGATCGGTAATCTGCTTTTTAGCAGCTTCTTTAGCTAGAGCTACTGTAATGCAGCCGGAGCCTGTTCCTAAATCAAGCACTTTATCACCACTGGTCAGATTTGCTAAAGCCCATTCCACTAACTCTTCAGTTTCAAAACGGGGAATTAAAACTCCGCGCTGCACTAAAATTTTATAACCAAAAAACCAGGAGTAACCCAAAATATACTGAGGCGATATCCCTTTAGCCAGCTTGCGCACATCCTTTTGTGCTTGCTTAATTTGGTCTGGTGATAATTCCATGTCCTGTTTTAATTGAAACTCACTAGGACTCAGCTGCAGTCTTTCAGCTAGCAAAAAAGCGATATCTTCTGGTCTTTGTTCTGGTGCAGTTTCAGCAGCCCAAATTCTCAAGCTTTTTAAAGTGTCAATTTTAGACATTCTGTTCGGCCAGCTCCTCCAATTGCTTTGTTTGATTATATAAAATCAAAGCATCAATAATTTCATCAAGTTCCCCATTCATTACCCGGTCAAGCTTATTAAGAGTCAAACCGATACGATGGTCAGTTACCCGGTTTTGCGGGTAATTATAAGTTCTGATGCGCTCAGACCTGTCACCTGTACCAACAGCATTTTTTCTCTTAGCATCATACTTATCACGGTTTTGACTTTCATAGTAATCGTAAACACGGGATTTTAAAATCTGCATGGCTTTTTCCCGGTTTTGCTGTTGACTACGCTGATCTTGCATTGCCACTACAATACCAGTAGGTAAGTGCGTCATGCGCACAGCACTGGAGGTTTTGTTAATATGCTGACCGCCCGCACCACTTGAGCGATAAACATCAACTCTAATGTCTTTGGGATCCAAATCAAGGTCAACTTGCTCATATTCAGGCATGACTGCCACTGTAGCAGTTGAGGTATGAACACGGCCTTGAGATTCAGTTACAGGAACGCGTTGCACGCGGTGCGCTCCGTTTTCATATTTAAGTTTTGAATAAACCTTGTTGCCAGTGATCATAATGGCAACTCGTTTATAACCACCTACTTCAGTTGGCTCACTGTCGACGATAGAAACCTGCCAGTTTTGTCTTTCAGCGTATTTTTCATACATTCTGAGCAAGTCTCCGGCAAACAAGGAAGCTTCATCACCACCAGCTGCTCCTCTAATTTCCATAATAATGTCTTTATCATCATTAGGATCTTTGGGCAACATTAATATTTTGATTTCATCTTCAAGCTTAGCAATATCCTGCTCTAAATCGTTATTTTCATCTTTGGCCATCTCAACCAAATCTGAATCACTTTCGTTTGCAATAATATCCTTATTGTCTGAAATTTCTTTTTTATCAGCCTTATATTTGCGATATTTTTCAACTACATCGCGTAAATCTGCTTCTTCCTTAGAAACTTCCATGTACCTTTTGGTATCATTGATAACTTCCGGGTCAGCCATCATTTCCTGTAATTCGTCATAATGAGCAACAAGACTTTCAAGCTGTGCCATAATTTTATCCATGTTGTTCTAATCCCTTCCTATCTTGTTTGATGCGGATGAAAATAATGAAACCGACAAACCGGGTAATAACTTTCATCCCCACCTATTTGAACCTGTTCACCCTCGTAAACTGGTTTACCATTGTGTATCCGTTGATTCATTGTAGCCTTTCTACCGCAGTAGTGGCAAATTGTTTTGATCTCTTTTATTTTATCAGCAAAAATCAACAAATTCTTGGTTCCTTCAAATAAATTATTTTGAAAGTCGTTTTTTAAGCCGAAAGTCATGACGGGAATGCATAAGTCATCAACAATTTTGGCACATTCTACCACATGATGACGTTCCAAAAACTGAGCTTCATCGACAAAAACGCAGGCGATTGCGCCATCACCTTGTGCCTTTTCCTGTTCGTTCAACTTTTTTATATAAGCAAAAATATCAAAATCATGGTCGATCGGAACTGCCTTTCGGTGGAGCCCAATTCTTGAAGCCACAGTGCCTACACCACTACGATTATCAATTTTACTGGTTAACAAAGCAATCTTGCGCCCCTGAGCCTCATAGTTATGAGCATCCTTCAGTATTTCTAAAGTTTTGCCGCTGCTCATCGTGCCGTACTCAAAAAATAATTGTGCCATTTTTGCTCCTTTGTTTCATTTAAATTCATCTAACTTATCTAGTATAATGTAAAAATAAAATATGTGTAGTTAAATGGTTATAAAAACTCGTTTTCGGTTTATGGCTATGCTATAGTTGATAATGATTTTAAAGCGAGGGAAAAATATGAGTTTTAAATCTGTAATAGCAAAAAGCGCGGGTAAATCAAGCTACTGGTTTTTACATAACGTTTTAAAAGGTGGTACTAGTTTTCCCGGCAAACTGGCAATGAATCTTGATCCGGAGATTTTAAAGACACTGGCTGACGGCTATGAAACGGTCATTGTTACAGGAACAAACGGTAAAACCATGACTACCGCATTGATTGTGGCAGCATTAAGAGAAAAATACGGTGACGTCTTAACCAATCCATCAGGTTCCAATATGCAACAAGGAATCGTGACGGCTTTTTTAGCCCATAAAAAGAAAAAATCATCCAGACCGATTGCAGTGTTAGAGGTTGACGAAGCTAATGTCAAAATGGTAACGGAACTGCTTCATCCTAGTGTGTTTGTTCTTACCAACATCTTTCGCGACCAAATGGATCGCTACGGAGAAATCTACACCACTTACGAAAAAATTGTAGATGGCATTAAATTAGCACCTGAAGCTACTATTATAGCCAATGGTGATGCTAGCATCTTTTCTTCAGTCGACTTGCCTAATCCTAAAATTTTTTATGGCTTTAAACTGCCAAATGATAATCCGCAAAATGATACCAAGGCTCCAGTTAATACTGACGGCATCTTATGTCCTGATTGTGATCATATCTTACATTATCATGAAAGGATTTACGCCAATCTGGGAGATTTTTTCTGCCCCAACTGCAACTATCGCAGACCTGAGTTAACCTATTCTGTGAACAAAATTATTGAGCAATCGCCGAATAACCTTGAGTTTCAAATGGGCAGTAAAAACTATACTATCAACATTGGCGGCACTTACAATATTTATAATGCTCTAGCTGCCTATTCAGTGGCGCGCTATTTTGACCTCAGTGAAGAAGAAATTGCTCAGGCTTTTGCTAAAAACAAGCGGATTTTTGGCAGACAAGAATTAATTAAATATGAAGGAAAAGAAATTGACCTGATTTTAGTTAAAAATCCGGTGGGATTAGATGAAGTGTTGCACATGCTTAACACTGAAAAAGATGATTATTCTTTAGTAGCCTTACTTAATGCCAACCACGCTGACGGCATCGACACTTCCTGGATTTGGGACGGTCAGTTTGAAGATCTCAACCATAAGCAAATAAAAAAAATTCTGGTTGGCGGCGAGCGCTGGCACGACATGGGCTTTCGCCTGGAAGTTGCCGGCTTTGATCCCGGTAAAATGGTTACATGCACAGATAATGAGGAAGTAATTGCTAATATTGCCAATTTGCCGACTAAAAAAGTTTATATCTTATCTACCTATACAGCTATGCTTTCTTTACGTAAAACTATGGCTGAAAAGAAAATAATTAAGGCTGGGATGTAAAAGTAGAAATAATATAAATTAAAAACCCGCAAAGTGTGCAATGAAGCATTTTGCGGGTTGTTTTTATTTTGTATTTTGTGCTAAGTTAAAAATTTTAACGTTATTTTCTTGCGCAATTTTTTCATTATAATTGTGCGCCACTTCAATAACAATTGAAGGCAATTGGTAAATTAAGCGGTGAACTTCATCCGCATTTTGATGATCCAGGCTAGATGTAATTTCATCAAGTAAAAAGATCTTCTGATGACGTAAAAGTCCTCTGGCAATAGCCAGTCTTTGTGCTTGCCCACCCGAAAGATTGCTGCCTTGCTCTTTAATTTCAAAATCCAATGCTTTGCTACCGAGCTCTTTGTCTAAACCTACCTTATTTAAAGCAGCAACTAATTCTTGGTCTGTGAAATTTTGCAACAGAGAAAGATTTTCGCGAACTGTTCCTGCAAATAGCCAAATATTCTGTGAAATAAATACAAAATCTGAATACTTCAATTTGTGTCCGCCAAATTCTACTTCACCTTTTTCAATTGGAATATATCCTGCTATGGCATTTAGCAAAGTTGATTTACCAACACCTGAAGGTCCAGTAATGAGCATTTTGTCGTTTTCATCTAGGCTTAATGACAAATTTTTAAAAATTTCTCGATCGCCACGTTTAACTGACAAATTGTCAACAACTAATCTATTATTGCTTTCTGGTAGAACAGTCTCTTGATCCGTTTTTGTTTCGGTCCAAGAGATCTTTCTGATACCTTCTGTGCTTTGTATTTGAGTTTCAAAACTGGTTAACTGCCTAAAACCACCGACTACGTGATCCGCAGTCAGAGTCAAAGTTAAAATTGTACTTACGGTAACACCTAAGATGCTATTTTTGGCCATCCATAACCCTATGAAAATTGGAGATAGAGTTATTATAATTGCAAATAACCAAGAAATAAACTGCAGAACATATTGGAAAGCATTCAATTGGTAATATTTCTGTTCCTCATTATGCAAAGAATGATCAAATTTCTGCATAAATAATTTTTTAACACCAAAATTCGTAATTTCAAAGCGTCCTGCAAATAAGTCACGTGTGATCGCTAAAAAGTTTGAATTCGAGTGACTCCAAACTTCGGTTTTAATCTTCATTTTTTCTTTACCCATATAACTAGGAAGAAGTGACAGGAAAGAAAGAGCTAGATAAACAAGACCTAAAACTGGATTAGTCATTAATACTACGACTGTAGAAGATATGACTGTCATCAAACTTTGAAAAAGCAATAAAAGCGGTTCAAAATACTTTTCCTCTATCTGTTTGGAAATACTAGTCATGTTGTTCAAAACATCAGATGAATCTAAATTCGGATTGTTAAATGAACTGGCAAAATTTGCTCTGAAATATATAGCCTTTATCCTTTCATTTAAAATTTGAATTGCTTTTTGCATTAACAGGCAAAATAAGAAAAGAGAAATATAAACGGTTAGATATGATAAAACTGCGGCAATTCCAAATACGATTAAACTGCGACCATCCTTGACATTAAGCCTGGGAATATAACCTAAAATGTAACCATTTAATACTCCTTCAAAAGAACTAGTAACGCCAAAGATAAATAAACCAAATATCATCCATGGCTTGAGATTGCTCAAGACCCACCTTACTGTAACATTTACTTCTTTTTTATTCATGGTTTTATCCCACCCTTCAAGATATTCTTTGTTGTTGTGCATTATTAAAACAAAATTAAAATGAGTTAACAATATGTTTTGAGTAAGAGGTCGAAATTTGTGATTAAGTGGGCTAATAAATAGGTGTATGAGAAAAAATGAAATTCTCTAAGAGGAGGAAATAAGCTTATAAAGTAGAGAACTTTCTATTATCTCCAAACCAATTGACAATATTCGTAGAAACCAAAAAATACACAACCCTTTTTAAGTAATCGAGTTGTGTACCAGTTTTTTAGCAGTGAAAATTAGTCTTCAAGTTCTATTTAGATAGTGATTTCTTTCTAGATTAATTGCCGTTTAAAATTTAATTATATTTAAGGCATCTGAATAATGGAACATATTTTCCATTGAAGTCACTGAAGTCGTATTTAAATTTTCAATACCTTTAATTTTACTTAAGCCAGCACAACCATTGAACATGTACATCATCATATCCTTGACTTTCTTCAAGTTAGCTGCAAATTTGTCGCTATATTTAAAAGACTATCATTTCCGTCTGAAAACATGTAACTCATGTCTGTTACGGATGAAGTTTACTATATCGATAAATTCGAAGATATAATTTTATTACTAACGTAAAATATACCTCGCATATTTGTAGCCTTTGAAGTATAAATATTATTAAGACCACTAATTTCAGTAAGCTTGGTTAAACGCTTGGTTTTCACGTATTTAAACAAGTATTGAAAATCACCTTCTAATTTGATAGGTTGTTCAAATTCTATTTTTTCTACTCTTTTTAAAATGTCTTGGTCTGCAAATGCGCCTTTATCTTATCTAAACCTTTTATTTATCGTACCACCTTCAATTTTCAGGCAGTTATTGGAATTGTACTTTCATTCCGCACAGTTATCTCCCCATTTACCACTTTAAACAAAAGTTGGATCACTTTGCGTTTGAATAGATGTTTCACCTTTTTTAGTATTTTCAATATTTATGGAAGTTTGATTTTCAAGAAAAGATTTTGCGGAACTATCTTGATTAATATTATTCATTTGTTGCAGTTGAACTTGTTTTTTTCACTAGTTAATTGATTTCCAGTCACACTATCAGCTTTAAAGACAATACTATTAGTTAAAAATAGTAGTCCCAAAATCGCAGTATATACATTGCTTTTTATTAAAGCTCTTTTTGCTATCTTCGTTTTCATAGTATTATGTCCCTAATTTAAAACGTTTAAATCACTTAATTTATATCAAAGAATTACTATAAAACAAGTCTTTATTAGTGCATTTTTTATTTCTTAATTATAAATTATATGAATAGTTTATAAAAATGCTATAATGTAAAGGTTTCAATTTACATCATTAATATTGAACTCGCCCCATAAAATTTCAAATTTTCTCCGCTTGTTTTAAAAGATAACAGAAAAAACACAATCCTGAAAAAATTTCAGAATTGTGTTTTTGTTGTTGATTAATTATATTATAACTTTTTTTGAATATTTAAAATGATATTTGTTTAAATACAAAATATTATAGTTTTGATTAATTGTTAATGAATTACTCCAAATATTAGTCCAATTAGTATAACTAAAATATTGCTTACAAATTGAATTGGAACAGCTAAGTTGCAGTAGTCATCTAAATTTACTCCTAAAAGAGTAGTTCCAACTATAGTAGCTGGGGTAAGTGGAGATGAACCCGTTGCTAATCCTAATGTTACAGAAAAAGGAGCCACGATTTCAATACCACTTAAACCAAATTCTTTTCCGATTTGAATTAGAATAGGATAAAACGAATTAAATAGTTGATATGGTAGAAATCTAATAATAATTACTGACAGTCCCAAAATAATCAAATGTATATATCTCAAAACAAAATGAGGGAAAATAGCTACAATTCCCTTAGCTAAAGATTGAGTCATTCCACTACCGTTAAAAATACCTACAAAAATTGCGATACTAACTATCATGAATGTAATGTTAAAGATAGTAATAGCAGACTGAGACCATAATGGCTTATATTCCGTGCTTTTGGGATAATCAATAATGGTAGTAAGAAAAGCTCCTGCTGCAAAAACTAAGTATGAAGGCAATTTAAGAACAGCCAAACATAAAATTACACATATAAAAATAACTAAGTTAAACCAGAATAGTTTTGGCCTTTTATAAATATCAACATTTACTTTATCTTTAGAATGATTATTTTGATTTACACTTTTCTCTGAGTATGGATATTTTTTCATAAACCACGCGAAAAAAATATATTGTAAAATAATCACTGGTATAAAGCAAAATGATATTGGTAAAATGCTAGAAGATAGTTTTAACGGAGAAACCCCAGCAAAAATTGCTGAAGTAGCCACACCTTGTCCCCATGGTAAAAAAAGCATTGTTGATATTCCTGTCTGAGCAATAATCATTGCTACCCTTTTATCAAATTTTACTTTATCGTATAGAGCAACCATAATCGGAAAGACAATTAGGTAAGTAGCTGTTGGTGTAGCAGTTAACATGGCAATCATACTTATAACTGTAGTTAAAATCATAATAATCCAATTATTTAATTTTTTGTTAAAAGGACGCATAATCCATTCAATTATTTGCTCAAACATACCAGTTTTTGAAAGCATAGTGAAGTACATAAGCCCAAAGAGCATCATAAAACCAATTGAGCGCATGGTTTGGACCATGAAGTTTAAAGCCAAGTTATTTATCTTGTTAATATCTAAGCCTAGCGCTAATGCACCTAGTATAGGTAAAAAGATCAAAATGAATTGAATTGGTATTTTTTTATATAGTACAAAAGAAATTATTAATAAAATTATTACAGTTGCGATCATTAAGGTATTAGACATATTTATAAGCTCCATTTAGTAAATTAGATGTCACAAACTGAACCATCGAATGCACGCTGTGCATTGAGTGATCGCTGTGCTTCGGGCATTTTTCTTAAAGCTTCTTCATTTAGTTCAATGCCTAAACCTGGTTTATCCGGTACTTTGATATAACCATCCTTCACTTCAAAAGGTTCTTTTAACATTTTGGCTTCGTTTTCTTTTCGATAAAAAGATGGAAACTCCTGTATTCCTAAGTTAGGGACCGAAGCATCTATTTGTAAACATGCAGCAGTGGATACAGGTCCTAAAGGATTATGTGGAACAATTTGACCATAATTAGCTTCGGAAATTGCCGCTACCTTTTTTGCTGCGGTAATGCCACCAAGAGCGCATACATCTGGTCGCACATAAATTGCTGCATGTTTAAAATATGTTTCATTAAATTCTTCAATATTAATAAATCTTTCTCCTGTAGCAATAGGAATATTAGTTTTTGAGGCAACCAAAGACATCGCTTCAAAATTATCTGGGGCAATAGGATCTTCTATAAACATAGGGTGATATTTCTCGACCTGCTTAACAAAAGACATTGCTTCAGGCAAACTTAAACTGCGATGGCATTCTAAAATGATATCAAAATTGTCTCCAGCCAATTCACGCACTAATTTAACTCTTTCGACATATTTGGTAATTTTACTATTAACAATTGAATCACTATAATCAGCGTTTTTTTGACTATTCCCAGTGATTAAAATGCGGGCAGCGGTGAATCCTTTGCTTTTCAGATCTATGAGTTCTTTTTTGATTTCTGATGGGGTAAATTTTAAAATTGCATCATAAACTCTAACTTTATTTCTGGTAGGGCCTCCAAGTAATTGATAGATTGGAACTCCAAGAGCTTTACCTTTAATATCCCACAATGCAATATCTATTGCAGATATTGCACTCATTATTACTGAACCCCGAAAGTACATACTTCTATATAAATAATTCCAAATATCTTCAATTTTAAAGGGGTCTTTGCCTATTAAATAGACTTTAAATTTATTTAAAACTCCTTTTACAGCTTCTAAAAATCCCCATGCGCCTGCTTCACCAAGGCCAATAATACCTTTATCAGTTTCTAGTTTGATAAATAGGTATTTGTTGGCAGTAATAATTTTTAAATTGGTAATTTTCATTTTTCCCTCCGTTAAAGTAATAATATTGTTTACGCTTTCAATTATAGAGAGTAAATTTTTAGCTGTCATTGCAATTTTTTTATTAAAAATTAGCCTTTATGCTAATATAATGTAGGGGGATGCTTATGAACAATGAACTTAAATACTTATTGACTGTTGCCAACTACCACAATTTAACCAAAGCTGCTGAAAAACTGTACATTTCCGTACCAACTTTAAGTCGCTTTATAAAAAGAAAGGAAAAAAATTTAGGTCATTCTATTTTTAAAAAAACAGGAAATTATTTTGAATTATCTAATTCCGGACGTGCTTATATAAATTTTTTGGAACAAGTTTACAGTTTATGGCAAAAATTAACTGATGATTTAGCAAATGATTTTTATGAAACAAATCTAGAATTAAAAATTGGGTTTCAAGCAAATTTAGGTAGACTTATCATTTCAGATATTCTTCCTCATTTAAACAAACTGCTGCCTAATATTAAGCTTTATACAATTGAAAACCGTTTGAGTTCAATGTTACCGATGCTTAGAAATGATGAATTAGATGTGGTAATTGCTTTTGATCAGCAAAATGATTTAACTGATTTAGAAACAGCATCATTAGCAAAAGGTGAAGTAGTTTTAGCAGGGCCAAAATTGCCACCCAATATTAAAGCCATAAAAAAAGAAGACTTTAATTATCCTTGGCTTGATATTAATGAGGTTAGAAAACTACCTTTATTAGATTTAAGAAAAAATAGTTATTTTAATAAAATTATACGTAATTATTTCCTTTTACATGAAAATGAATTACCAGATAATAGATTTACTTTAACTTCAATTAGTGACCTTCTTCTCGCAGCAGAGTCAGGTCTTGGTTATGCTGTTACTCTTGATACAATCGTTAAACTAAATAATTGTAAAAATATAAAATTATACAGTTTTGATGATGATAAAATCACTAATTCATTAGATATAATCTTTAAACCATCTACAAAAAATAAATTTCTTATAAATACATTAATAGATATTTGTAAAAGTGATGTAAATCATAAATTACCTGGGTTGTGAAGCTAAAATACCTTTGCCTAGTTAGACAAAAATCAATTTTCCCATTCTTGAAAACGAGTTCTACTTTTTAATTTCTTAAAATAAGGATTTTAAATCAAGCCTTAAAATTCGTAAGTATAATTATTGTTAGTAGTATTTAATTAAAATCATTTAACTAAGAGTAATATTGGCCTCCAAAATTACTATATAAATCGAAAGTAATTAGAGTATCGAAATAATTTTGTTTCATGGTGAATTTTGATAGGTTTATGTTTTACAAGACAATCATACGAGGAAGAGATTCCTTTTTTTCAATAGTCATTTACACAAGATTATTTAAACACCCTGATATAGTTAGGAGATAAAAGATACCATAATTTTATTTATATATTTATTAAATCTAAGCAAAATTACAGTAAAGATAACTTTTATGTTGATACTTATTTTTAACGATAAAACTGTTGTCTTAATTGTCCAGAAATTCTCTTTTACTTAATTCTTTTAATATTAAACCATTTTTAACATCAATCAGTTTTCAAATAACTTTTTGTTAAAAGTAAGGAAAAATATTACATATAAGAAAACAAAATTGGCCTTTGATAGCTTATAACGCTAAATTGTATAATTAAATTTTTTAGTTAAAAATAAACTTAGGTAGACTTTAAAAACTAGGAAGCTGAATATATTTATGAAATTTAAGCATTACTCAGATAATTTTATAAGTAATACTAATATTGATGCATATCTGTTATATTTTTATCCGTGGTTAAAAATTAAAGACTACTAACACTATGTTTTTAGCCCATTTTGAGCAAGTTTCAGAAAACTTGAAAAAACAAAAATGCCTTTATACCAGCATTTAAACCACCTGATATAAAGGCAAAAATGTAATTATTGGGATATCCGGGCTCGAACCGAAACATGCAGGAACCAGAAACCTGTGCCTTACCATTTGGCTATATCCCAGTGTTAAATCACCCGCACGAGAATTGAACTCGTAACTCCACCTTGAGAGGGTGGCGTCTTAACCATTTGACCAGCGGGCAAAATCAACAGTAATTATTATGCTTGAAGATACACGTAATGTCAAGTAGTTTTCACGCTTTAGCGGTAAAAATTATCGAACTATTCTTTTGGCAAACGCATCATTATTTTCAGTTGACTATCAGTAGCCACAATTTCTCAAAATTAATTTGAGAATTGTATATAATAGAGTAAGATACTTTTACTAAAGGATAGTTTTTATGATTGACTACTCAAACACCCAGAACTTAATCGAATCAATGGTCACGGAGCGCATTGTACCGGGTGTGAATTATGCTTTTATTAAAGATGAACAGGTTTTTACTTCAACCGTTGGCTTTGCGAGTACTTACCCCAAGGTGACGCAACTGAGTCCGTTTGCCATTTATGATTTAGCCAGTCTGACCAAAGTGATTATCACTGAAAATATTTTGCTTAAATTATATCAAAATGGACAGCTCAATTTTACTGAACCACTGCATGACTTTATTCCTGAATTTAAAGATGAACGCGTACGTCTTTTTCATTTGCTAACTCACACTAGTGGAATAAGGGGCTGGATAAAAAATAGGGATCAATTATCTCGCGAGGAATTAATCGATGCTATCATCCACTTGCCTGTAACAGAAGAATTTGAACATAAAATGCGTTACGCAGATACCAATTTTATTCTTTTAGGTTTAGTTATCAAAAAAATATTTGGTAAACCAGTTCAAGAAGTTGGTCAGAACATAATAATTGAGCCCGCTGGACTCAAAAATACGACTTTTACTCCCGAAAAAGACTTATGTGTTCCCACTGCAGTTTATCAAGGAAGAGTTTTACAAGGAATTCCTCACGATCCCAAGGCACGCCAATTAGGAAGCGATTGTGGCTCAGCCGGTCTGTTCTCTTCTATGAACGATTTGGTTAAATTAAGTAAGGGGTACTTGGGCTTGGATGAAAGTATATTGCCTTATAGTCAAAACTTAGTCGCAAAGCTATTCGAAAATAAAAATCCCCAAGGCTTAAAGCCTCGTTCATGGGGTTGGGACCTACGCTTTGATCCAGAGTTGCACTATCCCTTAATTCTTCATACGGGATTTACTGGAGTTCTGATGCTTCTCGATAGAGTTAAAAAATCTGGTTTAATTCTTTTGACCAATCGCATACACCCTACTGGCCATAATCAAGTCTTCTTAACAATGAGAGAAAGAATCATTCAAAGCTTTTTAAAAGAAAACGACCATTAAAAAAGCAGCTTCATATAGAAGCTGTTTTTTAACACTTTTTACGATTAGGCCAAAAATGATAAACCAGATCTACCACTGCTTGAGCAAGCATGCCACCAGCCATCCAGTACATTCCCATCATCATATTGCCTGTAAAGGTAAAGTAAGCAGTAATAGCGTATACTACTACCCACAAAACTTTAAAAAATAAGTTATCACACATCATTTGTAAAAAACTCCCTTCAATTTACTTAGAATTATACCGTTTTTAACGTAAAAAAAGGGGGTTATTTCAAGTTATTTAATCACATTAAAGCTCAAGTTTCATTATGATCTGCCATAATTGTTATTAATTCAAAATTTTTACATTCGTAAGCATTAACGAACTTTTTTAAAAAAATTTTTTTGATAAAACCTATTTGATCATTTTTGTGAGTTATGTAATTTAATTAGTTTTTTAACTATCAAAAAGGACTTTAAAATTACAATTCTAAAGTCCTTTTATTTGTTATTCAAAATAATTAGAAACTGTAATCAATGCACATGATTGTGGCATTAGTTCCAAGTTAATCTTGCCATCTTGCATTTTTAGGCTTTCCGCTTTTAATTGTGAAGCAGCACGCAATTCTTCAACTTGCTCATTGTTAACATAGGTTGGTTCTCCCATCTTCTGCCACAATTTCTTTGGATTAGCATGGTTTTCATCAATTCTGTTAATTTCACAAGTACCACTAATTGTTTTGTCCAGATTTATTTCCAATTGTTCTGTTTTTATTGGCTCTTTTGGCACATTATGATTATATGCGACGATTTGCAAATCTTTACCTTTTTGAACAGCTAAAATTTCTGCAGTAGCATTATTATTATATTCAACTTTTATTCTTTGATCACCGAGATTATGGAATATTTCAAATAATCTATAAACTGGTTTTTCAATGCCATCCACTGTTTGCAAACCAAAGCCACCGTGAAAGACTCCTGGTTTTTGGGATTCTTCTTCAAAAATGTCTGAAAATGCCCAATAATCATAACCTTCAACTAGTCCATCATTATCAGCCAGAGTTTTGGCTACCATTGCTGCTCCATAAGGAGTATCATGAGCGGAGTCTCCAACCATCGCTGAAACGCTCCACTCCGTATAAAATAGTGGGTAGTTTTGAGCTTCTTCTCTTGTCTTCGAAGTCATAACTTTAAGTATTCCTCGAGGATAATCTTGTGGAACTCCATTAGTCTTTTTAAAGAATTCGTCAATATCCATGCCACTTTCCCACAACGGATCATCTGTTGGATAATGATGTGTTGAAATAAAGTCCAGCGGTAAATTATTTTTCTGACAAAAGTCTATCATATCTGGTATCCAGGAATTGTAAGATGTAGCTGGACCACCAAAGCGGAGCTTTTCATCAATCTTCTTAGCAGTTCTTACTGTTATTTCATACAAGTGGAAGTAATCTTCTTTGGTACCTGAGAAAAAGCGCGATAAATTTGGCTCATTCCAAACTTCAAAGTACCATGATTCAACCTCATCCTTACCATAGCGCTCAAGAATATGCTCTATGAATTTAGCAATTAGTTCTTCCCATGCCTTATCGGATTTAGGCATGGAATTATTGCCGCCATAAGGAAAGATTTGATTTTTTTGTGAAGCTAAACAACTTGGCATAAAGCTTAATTCTACAAAAGGTTTCATTCCTATTTTTAGTAAAAAATCATATATTTTATCGATATTAACAAAATTATAGGTGATGCCTTGTGATTTGCCCGTAAAATCAAAGTTTTCAATGCAAACACTCATCTCATCGTCAAATAAGCCATGAAAACGGACAAATTTGATACCCATATCCTGGTGTACTTTTGTTAATTGCTCTTGATAGTCAGCTCTCAAAGCAGTATAAGCATGACTACTACCAACACACATTTCCCAATAGTGTGGAAACGATGTTTTTTTACTTGAATTTATTTTAAAATCTAACATTCTAATTTTTTCCTTTCATTTTTTCAAAATCACTGACTGCAGGCAGTTTAAGAGCAAAATTGTTTTCTAACCACTTGGCACATAAATTGGTCCATTGATTAACAACGGGAGAAATTTGAGCTTTAGAACCAGCAGCAGCTTGTGAAGCTAAGCTTAGACCATGAGTACCTTGGTCAAAAATATGAATTTCATACGAAATATTATTTTGGGCTAAAACGGAAGCCAGTTCCAATGAGTGAAGCGGATTAACCAAGGGGTCAGTTGCAGTTGTCCATATGAAAAATGGCGGTGTATCACTATCAACATGATCAACTGGGCTAAGTTTGGTTTCAAGCTCTCTATCTGGAACTTCTGTACCACATGTAACAATGTTTGAAGCTGTCATAAAGTGGTAGTCCATAGGATTATTTTTCCTCTTTTCAAGATCGGCATCTAAAAGATGATAATCAGTGATGGCATAACCAAGAATAGCAAAGGCTGGCCGTAAATCATTTTTGTCTACGCCTAAATAATCTGTTACAACCGGCTCATTAAATTCTGTGGAATAAAGAGCGGCAACATGTCCGCCAGCTGAAAAGCCACATACTCCAATGCTTTCAGTATCAACGTGCCATTTTGAAGCATTTTTTCTGATCAACAACATGGCCTCACCGAGTTCTCTTATCTGCTTAGGATAAATCGTATTTTCCTTCTTGGGCAAAGTCTTAGACAAGTCTGACATTTCTAATGTATCTGAGAAGTATGTAGTATATCTTAAAACAAAAGCGTGATAGCCAAGCGAAGCAAAATACATGGCAATTGGTTCAGCTTCGCGGTCCGAGCAAGTGAAGAAGCCTCCACCAGGGCAAATTATGACTGCTGGTCTATTCTTGCCATTTAAAGTTTCTATTGAGTCGTCCAAAACATAGGTAGTCAGCGATGCAGATTGATTTTCTTTACCTAAAAATATTTTTTTGATTTTCATTTTAATCTTCTCTTTTTTCATTATTTTGTTTTTCTACTCGGCTACCGAATCTGGTGATAAACAAGACACCTGCAGTTACAACTGAGACAGCTATGCCAGCCATAAATGAATCGTGTCCTGGTGCAATCTTTACGGCTGCTAGTAACATTGGCACAATCATGCCAGCTACGGAACCAATTAAAGTATTAATTGAAACTGCTAATGGAAACTGCTTTTGATCAGTTAAAATTGACATTTCATAAGGGGCTGTGGCATTAACTAACACGATGCCCATACCTGAAAAAGCGTTGCCAATAATATGCAAAACAACGTTAGATGAGAATACAATACAGATGAAGGATAATGCAAATGCGATGAACCCCCAGGCAATAGTATCTTTTTTGGTGAATTTTCTAATATAAGTTAAAAATGCGGCTGTTAAGATACCACCAATATTACCTAACGCCGTCACCATTGCTACATAAGCAGTTCCCTTGTTTTGAGTTGCCAAAACAATAGACTGATTAGATAAAAAAGTCATCATTGCCAGTGAAAGCATAAAATTAATCAAATACAAAATGTAAACATAGCCGTTAAAGTGCTTTAATAACGTCCAAAAGCCAAGTTTTTTACTGTCTTTATTGTTTTTATTATCATTCGAGAGTTTTTGGTCTTGGGGAATTAATACTAGAGCCAAAGCAAAAACTACTAAACCCAGACCATAGATCCAGAATAAATTGCGCCAGTTGCTATTACCCAAAATGCCACCCAGGGCGGTAAAAATCATCATACCAACGTTAGTAACACCGGTAGCCCAGCCCATAGTAGTGGCACGAGCTTCACCTTCAAAGTTTTCTTGCAATAAAACCGGTACTACATTGGTGATGGTGCCAGTACCAAATCCGACCAATACCATGCAGGCCAAAATCAAGTTAAGACTATTACTGTAGATTGCCGGTATCAGACCACCAATTGCCACAAATAAAATCGCCATTAAGCCCAAATTCTTCCTAGTCATTTTAAAAGTTAAATAAGCAAAAAATATTGTAGAAATTATTTGGCCAAGTTGCGGTATAGAACCTAGCAGCTGGACTTTAGAAATTGGTTCTTTAGGAAAGGATCGTGCTATTGCCGCAATTGCCGAAGTAACGGCAGTACCCAGCATTAAGAGCAAATTCATACTCAAAATACCTATGGCCTTAGAAATTTGTTTTTTAGTCATGAAAGTTACCTTCGTTTTCTTAGTCAAAATCCACATTAAGTTTAGGCAAAACATTTTCATCGTGTTTTACAATCACAACAGCTTTACCAGAAAAAAGTTTAATTTTACTTAAAGAATTTTCGCTGATATCAGAAGGATTGCCATTAGTCAATCCGATGATCTGACCATTAATTGCTTTAATTTGCAACGAACTATTATCATCGGGAACAAAGTGATTTTGTCCATCAATTGCCTTTAACTCAAATAAAGTACAGTTTTTGCCCCGGTACAAAATAGCAGTATTTACTTTACTAATTTTGTCACTGGTTTCCTTTTTATCTTCAAGCGCAAGCTTATCTTTCACGTATCCTTTAGCTAAAAGCTCTCCAGGTTCATATTTAATCTGCCAATTACATTCATAGTTTTTAACGGCTTTTTTGCCTAAACTTTTATGGTTGATAAACAGTTCAACCTCATCCAAGTTTGAAAACACTCTGACTTCGGTTTGACCATTTTCAATTGTTAAATCAGTTTTATTCCAAGAAGGCATGAGATGAAGTACCGGCTGATCTTGCCATTGAGCCTGATAATAGTAGAAATAGTCTTTAGGTAAGCCCCCTAAATCCATAATTCCAAATTGAGAACTAATACCCGGCCAACCAAAAGGTGACGGTTCACCATAATAATCAAAGGCGGTCCACAAAAATACACCACCCATATATTCATGTTGATGCAGGTAAGACATCACAGTTTCAGGACGCGCAGTCCCACCTACTCCCGGATCTCCCGGCTTTCTTTTCCCTGGTAAAACCATTGAATATAAAGAGCCAAAATTATTAGTGTGACAGTTTTCAGCATCATCTTTGTAAATACCACGTGTTGAAAAGTACGATGCGTTTTCAGTACACATCATTGGTAAGTTCGGATGACTTTGATGAATAAGTTCAGCTCCTTCACCCATTACACCTGCTTCAGGATAATTGACTCCTAATATGTCAAAGTACTTGATATAATCGTCATTTACTTTTCCCTCTGGATTTAACAATTCTGCAGAAATTAATAATGTATCAGGAGATAAATAACGAATAATCTCTGTGATCTTTTTTACTGAACGACGACCATATTCTGTATTGCCGATAATCTCTTCATTGGCAATTGACCAAAATGAGATACATACATGGGATCGACTTTGCTTTACCATTCTAGTCAAATTTCTTAATCGCCAAGGTGTAGCCTCTAAAAGACGGTTTTCATCAATTAAAATTATTCCCAAGCGATCACATGCGTTTAATAACTCTTTTGCAGCAAAGTGGTGTGAACTCCTAAGCGCATTAACACCCATTTCCTTTAGCCTTTTGATTTTAAAATCAATAATATCTTGATTTAAAGCTATGCCAACCCCACCAAAATCCTGATGCTCACATACACCTTTCAACAGATAAAGTTTGCCATTCAAATGAAAACCATTGACATCATAGTTGACTGTTTTAATACCAAAAGTTTGTTTTAAAGAGTCATTTTCAATTTCCAATCTTGCTTGGTATAAATTAGGATGCTCAGGCGACCATAATTTTGGTTCTTTTATCTCAAATGCTTTGCTAAACCGTCTGACTGACTGAGATTGTATTGTCACAGTCGCAAAATCAATTTGAATCGTTTGATCTATTGTGAGTTTTGGTGTGACAGAAATAGGATGATTTAAATCATTTTTGACAGCAAAGCTGACCAACATTTTTGCATTTTGATCATTTATTTTCGTTGTCCTAAAGTAAAACTCATCACTTTCTAAATGGACTAAATCTCTGACTTCAATCCAAACATTCTTATAGATTCCGGCTCCTTCATACCACCACCCTTCAGAACCGGTTGTTGTATCGGTACGCACGAGAATAACATTATTCCCATCGCTAGCGAATCTAATTATTTGTGAAACATCATAGTCTATCTCTACATAGCCACTGTCATTGTGTCCCAAATAACAACCATTAAACCAAATATCACTTGACCCCATAATGCCATCAAAATGTAACAGATACTCCCTATCTTCTGATGAATCTGTTGCAAGTTTAAAAGTCTTGCGGTAATAGGCTATTCCATCAAGTTTAGAACCGGTCATCAACGTATTCGGATCATTTTGATATGGTTCACGTCTTTTCCAATCATCAGGTATATTAATTTCCTGCCACGTTTTATCCAAAGACTTAATAAAATCTGTACCAGCCAAATTCTGTAAACCTTTATCGGGATCACCATTAGATATTAAGTTTAAGAAGTGATTACCTCCCGGACCAACTGGAAGAATATTGCCAGTTTCATTTTCAAGTGGAGCCGTTAACCCACCAAAAGCATACGATTTTTTTGCTAATATTTTTGGTTTTTGGATTTCACCCAAATGAAATTTCCAGTTATAATTTAAAGAAATGGATTCGTTCATATTAGCCTCCTTTTTTTACTTTCCAATGTTATTATAAGCGCTTTCATAGACTAATCAGATATACTTTTTAGTCCTAAATTTAACAAAATTAATGTTAGGAGAAAAAATGAACCGTAGAATTTATATGTCTTACAATGCTATTCAAAAATACTTGTCATTTTGTTTTTTTAAAAGACATCAAAAAATTTCTTTACTGGATGCAATTTTGCATTTATATCAAAAAAGTAATTATTCGTATGAATTGCCTAAAACTCCAAATTCTTTAAACAAGTCTCATGATATTTTTTCACTCTATCAATGTTTGCAAAATTTACATGTTGACGTAACTCCAATTATCCAAAAACCCCAACAGCTATATAAAAACGTGTCAGAATCTTATTTCATGTTTGCAGAAAAAGATGCCAAAATTTTACTGCAGTTTCAAAATGAATTAGTTCATTATCATAAACACGACTATTTTGAAATAGACTTAGTATTAGACGGAGAAACTAAGTTTTTTACCGATAATTCAGTCTCTACCATACACAAAGGTGACCTAGTAATAATTTCACCTAGTACTTCTCATAAAATAGAAGTCATTGAGAGTAGTATCGTTATCTGTATTGTGATGAAGAAAAGTACTTTTGATAATTCATTTTTTAATTTAATAAAAGCTGATAACATACTTGCTGATTTTTTTAACAAATGTCTCTATAGTTCGACTGAAAACTATTTAACATTTAACGTTCAAATCACTGAGAAAATTTTAGAAATAATCCAAAATATATTCATTGAGTCTTATTCTTCCTTACCACAATCAAATGCGATTTGTTGTGATTATATTTCTATTTTATTATCCTATGCTTTACGCGGTTTAAGCGAGTCAAATAATTTTAAAACTTATGATAATGATCTGACCAATAGATTTGCTAAAATCATTAATACCATTAAAGTTAATTGTGATACTGTCAAGCTAAAGGATTTAGCCCAACAATATAATTATGATAAAGCGTACTTAGGAAAGTTGATTTCTAAAAAAACAGGTCATTCTTTTAACTATTTACGCAACTATTACCGTATACAAAAAAGTTGTAACTTACTGAAATATACCGATGATAGTATAAACAGCATCAGCGAACAAGTAGGCTATAGTTCAGTTAACAGCTTTGAAAGAAGTTTTCAAACTATACTCCACCTTACTCCCAGCGCATATCGCAGAAAATCTGAGTAGTTTTTATATGTAATACTCAAATGTAATCAGCTTTCTCACAATTAATTTATAATTCAAAAAACCAACTTCGACATACAGGTCAAAGTTGGTTTTAAGTTATATTCAAGTATTTATTTACTACGCTGATCTAATCTTGAAGAAAATAATTTGAAATAGTGATGAGTGCACATGATTGCGGCAGTAATTCCAAATTTATTTTGCCACTTTTGATAGCTAATTGTTCTGAGACAAGTTGAGAGGCAGAACGCAATTTTGCTAGTTGTTCTTTGTCAACATAAGTTGGTTCTCCCATCTCCTGCCACAATTTCTTAGGGTTAGCATGATTTTTATCAATTCTGTTAATTTCACAGTTTCCATTAAACTCGTGGTCAAGATCAATAGTTAATTGTTCCGTTTTAATTTTGCCACTCGGTACGTTATGGTTGTAGGCAACTATTTGTAAATCTTTACCTTTTTGAACAGCTAAAATTTCTGCAGTACTATTATTGTTATCTTCAACTTTAATTCGCTGATTACCAAGATTATGGAAAAACTCAAACAAGCGATAAACTGGTTTTTCAATGCCGTCCACTGTTTGCAGACCAAAGCCGCCGTGAAATACACCTGGTTTTTGGGATTCTTCTTCAAAAATGTCAGAGAAAGTCCAGTATGAATAACAATCCACCAAACCGTCATTATCTGCCAAAGTTTTGGCAACCATTGCTGCTGCATATGGTTCATCATGAATAGCATCACCTAGCATAGCTGAAACGTTCCATTCAGTATAAAACAATGGATATTCAGCTGCTTCTTTCCTAGTTTTACTAGTCATTTCTTTGAGGATGCCACGGTGATAGTCAGTTTGCTTTCCTTTAGTTTTCTTGAAAAATTCTTCAATATCCATGCCACTCTTCCATAATGGATCGTCAGTAGGATAATGATGTGTTGAAATAAAATCTAAAGGCAAATTATTTTGTTGGCAAAAGTTTACCATGTCTGGAATCCAAGAATTATAAGATGTGGCAGGTCCACCAAAACGTAATTTCTGATCAATTTTCTTAGCTGTTTTTACAGTGATTTCATACAAGTGAAAATAATCATCCTGTGTACCAGAGAAAAATAGTGGCAAATTTGGCTCATTCCAAACTTCAAAATACCATGATTCTACTTCATCTTTACCATAGCGGTTAATAATATGCTTGATAAATTTAGCAATTAGATTCTCCCACGCTTCATCAGATTTAGGCATGGAATTATTACCACCATAAGGAAAGATTTTATTCTTTTTTGAAGCTAAACAACTTGGCATGAAACCTAATTCAATAAAAGGCTTCATCCCTATTTTTAGTAAAAAATCATATATTTTATCGATATTAACAAAATTATAGGTGATGCCTTGTGATTTGCCCGTAAAATCAAAGTTCTCAATGCAGACACTCATTTCATCGTCGAGCAAACCATGAAAACGGACATATTTTATTCCTAGTTCATCATGTACTTTTGTTAATTGCTCTTGATAGTCAGCTCTCAAAGCAGTATAAGCGTGACTGCTGCCAACACACATTTCCCAATAGTGTGGAAACGGTGTTTTTATACTTGAATTTACTTTAAAATCTAGCATTCTAATTTTTTCCTTCTCCTTTCATTTTTTCAAAATCACTGACTGCAGGCAGTTTAAGAGCAAAATTGTTTTCTAACCACTTGGCACATAAATTGGTCCACTGATTAACAACAGGAGAAATTTGAGCTTTAGAACCAGCAGCAGCTTGTGAAGCTAAGCTTAGACCATGAGTACCTCGATCAAAAACATGAATTTCATACGAAATATTATTTTTGGCTAAAATGGAAGCCAATTCCAGTGAGTGAAGCGGATTAACTAAAGGGTCAGTTGCAGTTGTCCATATGAAAAATGGTGGTGTTTCACTATCAACATGATCTACTGCACTCATTTTAGTTTCAAAATTTTTGTCTGGTCTCTCTGTACCACAGGTAGCAACATTTGAAGCTTTCATAAAGTGGTAATCCATAGGATTATTCTTTTTCTTTTCAAGATCGGCATCTAAAAGATGATAATCAGTGATGGCATAACCAAGAATGGCAAAAGCTGGCCGTAAATCATTTTTGTCTACGCCTAAATAATCTGTAAGAACTGGTTCATTAAATTCTGTGGAATAAAGAGCGGCAACATGTCCACCAGCTGAAAAACCGCATACACCAATTCTTTCGGTATCAACGTGCCACTTTGAAGCATTTTTTCTGATTAATAACATGGCCTGACCAAGTTCTCTTATCTGTTTAGGATAAATCGTTTTCTCCTTCTTGGGTAAGGGCTTAGACAAGTCTGGCATTTCTAATGTACGTGTGTAGTATGTAGTATATCTTAAAACAAAAGAGTGATAGCCAAGCGAGGCAAAATACATGGCAATTGGTTCAGCTTCACGGTCCGAGCAACTGAAGTAGCCTCCACCAGGGCAAATTATGACTGCTGGTCTAGCTTCACCTTTTAAAGTTTCTGTTGAATCATCTAAAACATATGTTGTCAGCGATGCAGATTCTCTTTCTTTATCTAAATAGATTTTTTGGATGTCCATTTTAATTTTCCCCTTTAACTTTATTCTGTTGTTTTTCTACACGACTACCGAATCTAGTAATAAACAACACAATAGCTGTAGCAATTGAGATAACGATTCCTGCTATAAATGAATCACGTCCCGGTGCAATCTTTACGGCTGCTAGTAACATTGGTACAATCATTCCAGCTACGGAACCAAGTAAGGTATTGATTGAAACTGCTAGTGGAAATTGTTTTTGATCAGTTAAGATTGACATTTCATATGGGGCAGTAGCACCAACTAATACAATCCCCATACCTGAAAAGGCATTACCAATGATGTGCAAAACAACATTAGACGAGAACATGATACAGATGAAAGATAGAGCAAATGCGATAAAACCATAAGCAATAGTATCGTTTTTAGTAAATTTTCTAATATAAGTTAAAAACGCTGCAGTAATAATTCCTCCTATGTTTCCTAGGGAAGTTACCATAGCAACATAAGCTGTACCTTTATTTTGTGCTGCCAGGACAATAGACTGATTAGATAGAAAGGTCATCATTGCTAGTGAAAGCATAAAATTAATTAAATATAAAACATACACAGAGCCTTTAAGGTGCTTTAATAAGGACCAAAAACCGACCTTTTGACCATTTCTACTATTTTTATTGCTGTTAGTGAGCTTTTGATCTTGCGGAATTAAAAACAGCGCCAAAGCAAAAACTACTAAACCTAGACCATAGATCCAGAATAAGTTGCGCCAGTTGCTTCCACCGAGAACCCCGCCTAGGGCGGTAAAAATCATCATACCAACATTGGTAACTCCGGAACCCCAACCCATTGCAGTGGCACGGGCTTCACCTTCAAAATTTTCTTGTAATAAAACTGGAACAACGTTAGTAATGGTACCAGTACCAAATCCAACTAGGACCATGCAAGCCAAAATCAAGTTAAGACTATTACTGTAGATTGCTGGTATCAGACCACCAATTGCCACAAATAAAATGGCCATTAAGCCCAGATTTTTTCTGGTCATTTTAAAGGTTAAATAAGCAAAAAGAGCAGTTGCTATAATTCCTCCAAGATTTGAAATGGATCCTAATAATTGTACTTTAGAAATAGGTTCGTTCGGAAATGATCTTGCTATTGCTGCTATCGCTGAAGTAACAGCAGTACTCAACATTAAAAGCAGATTCATACTCAAAATACCTATTACTTTAAAAATTTGTTTTTTAGTCATTTTCTTCTCCTCCTATGGATTCGCTTTCATTCTTCAGTTTAAAGTATATTAGTGAATTTTTGCGATAACCATAGTCAAAAAACAGGGAAATTATATTCATTTCCCAGTTTTTTTTAAAAAAAAGAAATAAAAAATCCGACAAAACAGCCCTATAAAAATCCATTTTATCGGATTTTTAGTCTGATTTTAAACTCACTTCAGTTAGTAATTGCAAATCATAACTTTTACAATAATTTACTAGCTATTTTTCTGCCGATACTCTGCTGGCGAAATTCCAAAATATTTTTTAAAAATTTTATAAAAATAAGATGGGTTTTCGTAACCAACTTTATTAGCAATACGATCAATTGGGGCAACTGTATATGATAAATATTCTGCTGCCACATTAACTCTTTGTAAATGAACGAGTTGGATAAAGGTCTTCCCTGTGTGCTTTTTTAAAAAGTCGGACAAATAATTCGGATTAAAGCCAAAATAGTTGGCCATTTCTTGCAAGGTGATTTTAGCGTAATTTTTTTCAATATAAAGTAATAAAGAAAGTAAGTTTGTTTTTTGCTTGCGAATTTCTTTCACGACGTTTCCAGAATAATTAGCTTGGCGGATTAAACGCGAAAACAGAGTCAGCATCTCCAATCTGATCAACTGGTTAGACTGGCTATCAGGATGATAATATTCATAAATCAAATCGTAAATAAGAGCAACAATTTTAGAATTTTCTTTTATATCAAACAGATTATACCGTCCTTCACCATATTCCTCATCAGAAAGAAGCGAAAATAAAATATTAGAAATATTGGTGCCGTTTTTCTTGTGATGTAAAAAATCAAGGTCATTAAGTGAAAAGGCGGAACTGCGTAAAGCAATATTGACAACTACTCCTTTTGAGCTGATTGGACTAACTTTATGAACAGTTTTATTCCCCATAAAAATAAGATTATTTTGTTTAACTTTAATCTTTGTTCGCTCGACGTAAACGAAACAGTCTTCTACCAGTGGAATCATAATTTCTACATAATTATGAATGTGGTAAGGAATAAACGATTTTGTCGGTTGAACCGTAATTGAAATTGAACTATTGTTCAAAACTAGGTCGTCTGTATAAGTTTCAAAAAAACGATATACTGGCTCTTTACCTATCCTTCCTATCTCTTTGGTAAGATTACCGTTTTTGGCAATCGTTGCTATAACATCTTCCCATTCTCTGGGCATATTTCTACTTCGAAGTAGCTGCAGAATTTCTTCTTTCAATTTATTTTCTCCTCGTAGAATCTAAATATTTTTAAGAATAATAAATAAAACCTGTGAAATCGACATACTACACATGACTTTTGACAATAGCGATAGCGCTAACATTAAGCTACAATAAACTTGTTTTCGAATCAATATATTTATAGCACATGGAGGAAAATAATGACAGATCTAACAAAAAAGCCTTATAACTTATCAAGCGCAGAAATTGATTTTATCAAAAACAAAGTGGCAAATATGCCACTTTCTGCTAAAATAGGACAACTTTTCTTTGTAATTGGTGAGGATGAAGACAACACTGACTTAACAGAGTTTGTTAAAAAATATCAACCAGGTGGCATCATGTACCGGCCTGATAAAGCCCAAAAATTGCAACATGAAATAGCAGTATCTCAAAAAGCAAGTGCAACTCCCCTGTTCATTGCTGCTAATTTGGAAGCTGGCGGCAATGGTTTATTAACTGAAGGCACATGGTTTGGCAGACCCTTACAGGTTGCCGCTACGGATGATGAACAGAATGCATATAATTTGGGTGATGTATCAGGCTATGAAGCAAAACAAGTTGGCGGCAACATGTCTTTTGCACCAATTGTTGATTTAGACCAAAACTTCCGCAACCCGATCATGAATGTGCGCACATTTGGTAGTAGCGAAGAGCGTGTCATCAGAATGTCTGATTCACAAATCAAAGGTCTTAAAGCTAATCATGTTATTCCGGTAGCTAAACACTTCCCTGGAGACGGCGTTGATGAACGCGACCAACACCTCTTGAGCTCAATTAACTCCTTGCCTGCTGACAAATGGATGGAATCTTACGGGCAAATCTATCATCATTTAATTCAAAATGGTCTGCCTGCTGTCATGATTGCCCACATTATGCAACCAGCTTGGGAACGTCGCTTACAACCTGGTATTGAAGATAAGGATTTACGTCCTGCATCTACTTCCAAATTGCTAATTGATGGCCTTTTGCGCACTGTTTTGCATTTTAATGGTCTTACAATAACTGATGCCACACCAATGATCGGATACAATGCAATTTTGCCACGTTCAGAAGCCTTACCTGCAACCATTAATGCGGGTATCGACATGATCTTATTCAACAAGGATATCGATGAAGACTATCAATTTGTGACTGACGCAGTCAAAAGTGGCAAGATTTCTATGGCAAGAGTAAACGAAGCTGTTACCAGAATAATTGCAACTAAAATTGCACAAGGCGTAATGAATACAGAAAATAATCTTTGCGACCCCGCATCGCAAGAAATTAATTTAAAGTTAGCTGAACACGAAAAACTGGCCGCCAAAGTAGCACAAGAATCTGTTACTTTAGTTAAAGATCGTGACAAACTGCTACCGATTACACCAGAAAAATATCCTCGTGTTCGTTTAGTCGTTTTAGGTGATACAGACGATGGTGGTTTTAAGGAAGGCGGTAAAGTAACCGCAAAATTTAAAGAGAAACTGACAGAAAAAGGATTTAAAGTTACAGTTTTTGATCGGAAAAATCTTAATTTTAAAGAGGTTTTCGAAGGTGGAGTGCAATATGAAAAAGATCAATTTGACCTGGCATTTTATGTTGCTAACGTTGAAACGGCAAGTAATCAAACGACAACAAGACTTGATTGGATTCATCTAATGGCAGCAGACGCTCCGTGGTTTATGAAGGACATCCCTACTGTTTTTGTTTCCACTTGTAATCCCTATCACCTATTCGATATTCCAATGGTTTCAACTTATATTAATGCTTATACAGGCAATGATGTCACAATTGATGCTCTTCTGGAAAAAATGATGGGAAATGATAAATTTAGTGGACATAGTCCTGTAGATCCATTTTGTGGTCGTTTTGAAACTCGTTTATAAGGAGGAAAAACAATGTTAAAAATTAAAGATATTTCAGTCAACCATTATACTGAGCCTCTTGGTTATGATTTAGACAACCATTTGAGAATTGAATTCAGCGCTGAAGCGAGTCAGATTTCAAGCAATATTCAAAAAAGAATAACAATTGATGCAAATGAACCAATTTTTGACAGTCAGTGGCAACAATATGACAACAATTACTTTGACTTTGAATTGGAGCTTAAACCGCGCACGAGATATAAAGTTACTGTTTGGTTAAAAAGCGCTGATACTCAAACAAGCGCAAAAAGTTTCTTTGAAACTGGTAAGATGAATGAGCCTTTCACAGCCGAATGGATTGGCAACGAAAATAAAGAAATTCAAAATACACTTTTAAAGAAGAAATTTACTTTACCTAAGAAAGTTGTTAATGCACGTCTTTATATTAGCGGTTTAGGTGTTTACGAAGCTTATTTAAACAAGCAAAAAATTGGTGATGAGTTTCTTGCACCAGGCGTCACAGCTTATGACAAGCTAGTACAGATTCAAACTTATGATGTTACCGCAATGCTGGGGGAAAAATCGCAGCAAGAACTTTTGATTTCACTTGGTGATGGTTGGTATAAAGGCAACTTTGGCTTTGATGGTGGTAAAGATTGCATTTATGGCGACCAGCAAATGGCTATTGCTGAAATGCATATCGCATATGATGATGGCAGCAGCCAAGTGATAAATACAGACGCTTCTTGGAAAACTACTGCTGGAAAAATTACCAAATCAGCCATTTATTATGGTGAAGACTTTGACGCTACCAAGAAAATAACTAATTGGCAACCGGCAATCGTATTACACCATTCTAAGGAAATATTGCACGACCGTTTAAGCCTACCATTAAAAATAAAAGAATATTTGCCTATTAAAGAAATTATTCATACTCCTAAAGGCGAAACTGTTCTTGATTTCGGTCAAAATCAGGCTGGTTGGCCAGAATTCAAAAATCAGGAACCTTCTGGCAGCGAAATTGATTTACAAGTGGGAGAAATTCTGCAAGATGGTAATTTTTACCGGGATAATCTTCGATTAGCTCGTGCTGCCTTTCATTATGTTTCGAATGGTAAAAAAGAATGGATTAGACCACACTTCACCTACTACGGTTACCGCTATGTTAAAGTTTCCGGCAATTCTCAGCCATTAAGAAAGGATGATTTTAGGGCAGCGGTAATTTATTCCGATCTTGAAATTACTGGTGGTATAGAAACTACTAATGACAAAGTTAATCGTCTGCTCCAGAATGTTTTGTGGAGTCAAAAAAGCAACTTCTTTGATGTTCCAACAGACTGTCCACAACGAAATGAGCGTTTAGGCTGGTCCGGTGATGCCGACGTCTTTGCCAGCACTGCCATTTTAAATATGAATGCTTACGCCTTTTTCAAAAAATATGCTAAAGATATGAAAATTGAACAGGCTGCACACAATGGAATGCTAACAATGTACGCTCCTGCAATGGGCAATAATAGTGGTGGTGCAGCAATTTGGGGAGATGCCGCAACCGTTATTCCCTGGACAGCATACCAAGCAACAGCTGATCCGGCTATTTTAAGACAAAATTACTCCAGTATGAAGTCCTGGGTAGATTGGATTGGTCAAGCAACCACTACCAAGAATCTTTGGACTGGTTGCTTTCAATTCGGTGATTGGCTGTCTTTAGATGGTGAAAACCCAGCGATGCCTAGTGGAAAGACTGACGAAGATTATATTGCTTCAATTTATTACGCCTATTCCAGTTGGATTGTTGCTCAAACAGCTAAAATTTTAGGTAATGCCAGTGATGCTAAGAAATATGAACAACAAGCTCAAGCTATTAAAATAGCCATCAAAGACGAATTTATTACTAAAAATGGCCGGCTGGCAATTGACACACAAACTGCATACGCCCTAGCCCTTCATTTCGATTTAGTACCAGAAAAACAGAAAAAACGTGTAGTTAAAGATTTAGTTCAAAGGTTAAATAAGGATCACAACCATTTGCAAACTGGCTTTATTGGAACGCCTTTTATTTGTCAGGTTTTATCTGAAAATGGCGAACATAAGTTAGCGACACAAATTTTTCTAAATGAAGATTTTCCAAGCTGGCTTTATGAAGTAAATTTAGGAGCTACTACTATTTGGGAACGTTGGAACTCCGTGCTGCCTGATGGCTCAATGAATCCTGAAGGAATGAATTCTCTTAACCACTATTCAATCGGAGCAATCATGCAATGGGTTTATCAACAAGTTTTGGGATTAAGAAAGCAAACCAAGGGCTACCAAAATGTGCTCTTTGCGCCTCAATTTGATTATCGGTTTAAAAAGGTTTCTGGACACTATCACAGTTCATATGGTGACCTAAAAATGGCATACCAACTTGAAACTGATGCTCGGCACACTATTAAAGTCACGCTCAATATTCCGTTTGGTCAAAAAGTAACCGTAAAACTACCTAGAGTGAAAAATAAAGTAGAACTTAATGGTCAACCAGCATCTTTGCCATTGGAATTAACTAATGGTGACTTTACAATCTCTTATGTACCTGAAAGAAGTTATATCGAATACTACAATATCAACATGCCTGCTAAACAACTAATGGATGATTCAAAACTTGTTAAACAGTTAAGGCCAATTAATCCAGTCTTTGATTTTTTACAAGATTCAGATAACATCGAAAAATTTGGCGAAAATTCCCTGGTAAAGTTAAACGGTTTGTTGCCATTTATTAATATCGCAGACGAAGATTTTACCCATATTAATAAAATACTTGACACAACACCTGTAGCAAGTGAAAGGAAGTTTTTAAATGAAAGGCGTTCTCTTTGATTTAGATGGAGTCATCGCAGATACATCCGTCTATCATTTCCAAGCATGGCGCAAATTAATCAAAAATCATTTCAATCTTGAATTGCCGGATGACCTGGAAAAACAAACTAAAGGTGTTAATCGCAGCGATTCTTTAAAAGCAATTTTAAACTTTTTAGATATCTCCGTTTCAAAAGAACAGTTTAATGAAATGACTAATGAGAAGAATAATATTTTTCGCAATTTGCTGGCCAATTTAACACCTGCAAATATCTTGCCCGGAATTAATGAATTGATTTCTGCCTTTAAGAAAAATAATGTCAGACTTTGCTTGGCTTCGGCGAGTCTGAATGGCCCCTTTATTTTAGAAAAATTACAATTAACAGATGCATTCGATGCTATTGCCGATCCTAGTAAAGTTGCCGCTGGGAAACCTGCTCCTGATATCTTTATAGCAGCAGCTGCGGCCATAAAGCTCAAGCCACAAGACTGTGTTGGTATTGAGGACTCAATTGCTGGCATCACTGCTATTAATAAGTCAGGGGCATTATCCGTTGGTGTTGGCTCTAAGAAAGACCTCAAAGATGCTAAAGTCCTTTTCCCTAAAACAGCAGCTTTAAACTATAAGCAAATCGAAACTGCCTGGAAAAAATTTAGCTTGGAAAAATAATTAGAAAATAAAAGCTCGTGAATAAAATAATATTTGAAGTTAACCCCCGGAATTGGACAAAGATTCCAATTCGGGGGTTTTCTTATGTCTAAATATTTACTAAAAACAAAATTAGAAGCAGTAGATTTGTATCAAAGAGGATTTAGTACAAAAGAAATTCAAGAGAAATTACATATCACATCACGTAAATCTATTGATGGTTGGATC